>NZ_JBIAGU010000008.1:0-291272 GCF_042869935.1 Kitasatospora sp. NPDC006697 | reverse complement strand
AAACTCGGACTGCGCCGACCGCACCAACCCCCACACCGCACCACCCTCCACCTCGGCCAAATCCGCCACCACCACCAGCCGCGCGCCATCCCACCTCTCCAACGACGCCCACTCCCGCACCAACCCCAACACCTCCACCACCGACCGACCCGCCACCACCACAACCTCCGCCGCACCCACCTCGTCCAGCCCCCCACACACCCGGCCAAGCCCCTCCCACCCCGCACCGACCACCGCCCAATCCCCCACCGACACCCCACCCACCGAACCCCCACCCACCGGCACCCACACCACCCGATACAGATCCCCACCCCCACCAAGCCCACCCCGCAGCCGCTCCTCACTCACGGCCCGCAGTGCCAGCGACTCCACCACCGCAACCGATCGCCCGGACTCGTCCGCGAGTTCGAGCGACACCGCCTCCCCCTCCGCCGGGCTCACCCGCACCCGCGCGGTCAGCGCACCCGCCGCATCCACAGCGACGCCCGCCCAGCTGAACGGCAACCGCAGACCCTCACCCTCCAGCAGCACCGCATGCAGCGCCGCATCGAGCAGCGCCGGGTGCAGGGCGAACCCACCGGCGCCCTCGCGCTGTTCCTCGCCCAACTCGACCTCGGCGAACACCTCGGCACCCCGCCGCCAGGCCGCCCGCAGCCCCTGGAACGCGGGCCCGTACTCGTAGCCGGTCTCCGCCAGGCGCGCGTAGTACCCGTCCAGCGCCACCCGTTCGGCCCCGGCCGGCGGCCAACTCCCGCCCGCCCACTCCGCGACTGCTGCCCGCTCCGCGACGGCCGCGCGCTCCGCACGCGCGCCGGCCAGCATCCCGGAGACATGGCGCACCCAGGCCTGATCGGCGGCCGCCCCCTCGGGCCGTGAGTAGACGTCCACCGACCGCCGGCCCTGCCCGTCCTCACCACCGACGACCACCTGCAGCATCACCGCGTCACCCGCCGCGCCCAGCACCAGCGGCTCCTGCAACGTCAGCTCGTCCAGGCGTTCGCAGCCCGCCTCGTCCCCGGCCCGCACCGCCAGCTCCACGAACGCGGTGCCCGGCAGCAGCACGGCCCCGGACACCGCGTGGTCGGCGAGCCAACCGTGGGTGCCGAGCGCCAACCGCCCGGTGAGCACATGCCCGCCGCCGTCCGCGACCGCGACGGCCGCGCCGAGCAGCGGGTGGTCGGCGGCCGCGAGCCCGAGTCCGGCGGCATGGCCGCCGGCCGCGCCGCTGCCACCCGCCAGCCAGTACCGCCGCCGCTGGAAGGCGTACGTGGGCAGCTCCACCGTCCGTCCACCGCCCGGCAGCACCGCCCGCCAGTCCACTCCGGCGCCGCCCACCCAGGCCTCGGCGAGCGAGCGCACGACGCGCTCCAGCCCGCCCTCCTCGCGCCGCAGCGTGCCGACCACGGCCGCACCACCGCCGGCCTGCTCGACGCACTCGCCGATCCCGACCGTCAGCACCGGGTGCGCGCTCACCTCCACGAACGGGCCGAAGCCCGCCTCCGCCAGCCCGGTGATCACCTCCGCGAACCGCACCGGCTGCCGCAGGTTGGTGTACCAGTACTCGGCGTCCAGCCCGGCCGTCTCCAACCGGCCACCGGTCACCGTGGAGGAGAACGGCACCGCGGACTCCATCGGCCGCACCCCCGCCAGCGCCGCCAGCAGCTCCTCGCGGATCGCCTCCACCTGGGCACCGTGCGAGGCGTAGTCCACCCCGATCCGCCGCGCCCGCTCCTGCTCCGCCAGCAACTGCTCCAGCGCATCGACCTCCCCCGACACGACCGTGGACGAGGGCCCGTTCAGCGCCGCCACCGAGATCCGCCCGCCGTACGGCGCGATCAACTCCGCCACCTCATCCACCGGCAGCGGAAGCGAAACCATCCCACCCCTGCCCGACAACGCCAACAACGCCCGCGACCGCAACGCCACCACCCGCGCACCATCCTCCAACGACAACGCCCCCGCCACACACGCCGCCGCGATCTCCCCCTGCGAATGCCCCACCACCGCCGCCGGCACCACCCCGAACGAACGCCACACCTCCGCCAACGACACCATCACCGCCCACAACACCGGCTGCACCACATCCACCCGCTCCAACCCCACCCCACCCCGCAACACCTCCACCAACGACCAGTCGACATACGCCGACAGCGCCGTCGAACACTCCGCAATACGAGAAGCGAACACCGGCGAGCAGTCCAGCAACTCCGCCCCCATCCCCACCCACTGCGACCCCTGCCCCGGGAACACGAACACCACCCGACCGTCCCCACCGGCCACCCCGCTCACCACGGGCGAGCGCAACCCGGCGCGCAGGCCGTCCAGTTCCCCGCCGACCACCACCGCCCGGTGCTCCAACGCCGCCCGCTTAGTCGCCAACGACCACGCGACATCGGCCACATCCGTGCCCGGCTCAACGGCCGCCGCCAGCCGGTCGGCCTGCGCGGCCAACGCATCCCGGGTACGCGCCGACAGCACCCACGGCACCACCGCACCGGCGGGCGCCCCGCCGGCCACTACTCCGGTCACGGCCGGCGCGGGCGCCTCCTCCAGCACGACATGCGCGTTCGTCCCGCTGACGCCGAACGCCGATACCGCCGCCCGACGCGGTTCCGCCCCGCGCGGCCAGTCGACCGCCTCGGTGAGCAGCGACACCGCGCCCGCCGACCAGTCCACCTCCCCCGTCGGCCGGTCCACATGCAGGGTGCGCGGCAACACCCCTAGCCGCAGCGCCAGCACCATCTTGATCACCCCGGCCACACCCGCCGCCGCCTGGGTGTGCCCGATGTTCGACTTCACCGAACCCAGCCACAACGGCCGCTCCGCCGCCCGCCCTTGGCCGTACGTGGCGAGCAGCGCCTGCGCCTCGATCGGGTCGCCCAACCGGGTGCCCGTACCGTGCGCCTCCACCGCATCCACCTGACGGCCGGTCAGCTGTGCATTGGCCAGGGCCTGCCGGATCACCCGCCGCTGTGACGAACCGTTGGGCGCGGTCAGACCGTTCGACGCACCGTCCTGGTTCACCGCCGAGCCGCGCACCACGGCCAGCACCTGGTGGCCGTTCCGCTGGGCCTCGGAGAGCCGTTCCAGCAGCAGCACCCCCACGCCCTCGGCCCAGCCCGTGCCGTCGGCGGCAGCCGCGAAGGGCTTGCACCGGCCGTCGGCGGCCAGGCCCTGCTGGCGGCTGAACTCCACGAACATGCCGGGGGTGGCGAGCACGGTGGCACCGGCGGCCAGCGCCATCGAGCACTCGCCCGCGCGCAGCGCCCGGCAGGCCCAGTGCAGCGCGACCAGCGAGGAGGAGCAGGCCGTGTCCACGGTGATGGCGGGGCCCTCCAGGCCGAAGACGTAGGCGAGTCGGCCGGAGGCGACGCTCGGGGTGGTGCCGGTCAGCACGTAGCCCTCGGCTCCATCGGCGGCCTCGTGCATCCGGGGGCCGTAGTCGGCGCCGGTGGCGCCGACGAAGACACCGGTGTCGCTGCCGCGCAGCGCGTCCACCGGGATGCCCGCCCGCTCGAAGACCTCCCAACTCGTCTCCAGCAGCAGCCGCTGCTGCGGATCCATCGCCAGCGCCTCGCGCGGCGAGATCCCGAACAGCTCGGCGTCGAACTCGCCCACGCCGTCGAGGAACCCGCCGTGGCGCACGGAGCTGGTGCCCGCCTCTCCGACGTCCGCGCCGAACAGTCGGCCGAGGTCCCAGCCCCGGTCGGTCGGGAACTCGCCCACCGCGTCCACGCCTTCGGCCACCAGCCGCCACAGCTCCTCCGGCGAGCCGACCCCGCCCGGCAGCCGGCAGGCCATCGCCACGATCGCGATCGGCTCGTCGGTGTCGGTCACGGTGGCGCGTGGCGCGGCGTCCGCCTCCGTGCCGGCCGCGAGGGCCCGCAGCTGGGCGGTGAGCGCGGCGGGGGTGGGGTGGTCGAAGAGCAGCGAGGTGGGCAGCGGCAGGCCGGTCGCTTCGGCCAGCTGGCCGCGCAGTTCGCCGAGGGTCAGCGAGTCGAAGCCGAGGTCCTTGAACGCGGCCTTCTCCCGGACCTCGGCCGCGCTGGCGTAGCCGAGCACGGCGGCGATCCGCTCCCGCACCAAGTCGCCGAGCGCATACCGGGTTCCACTGGCAGCGGGCGTGCTCCGCCCGGCCGCCCCGAGCCAGTACCGCTGCCGCTGGAACGGGTAGGTCGGCAGCTCCACCCGACGCGGTGTGCTGCCCGCGAACGCGCCCGACCAGTCGACCGCCGCTCCGTGTACGTGCAGCCGGGCCAGTGCCTCGGCGAAGCCGCGCACCTCGCCGTGGCGCGGGCGCAGCGCGGGGATGAAGGCGCCGCCGGCCGGGACGCAGTCGCGGGCCAGGCCGGTGAGCACGCCGTCGGGGCCGAGTTCCAGGTAGCGGGTGGTCCCGGCCGCGTGCAGGGTGCGCATCCCGTCCAGGAACCGCACCGGGCGGCGGACGTGCTGCACCCAGTAGTCCACGGTGGCGAGTTCGGCGGCCCCGGCGGGTGCGCCGGTGAGGTTGGAGACGATCGGGAGCTGCGGCGGCCGGAAGTCCAGGCCGCTCAGCACGGCGGCGAACTCGTCGAGCATCGGCTCCATGTGCGGCGAGTGGAAGGCGTGGCTGACCCGCAGCCGCTTGGTCCGGCGTCCCAGTGAGCGCCAGTGGTCGGCGAGTTGGAGCACCGCGGTCTCGTCGCCGGCCAGCACGGTGGCCTCCGGCCCGTTGAGGGCGGCGATGCCGAGTTCGGCCTCCTGGCCGGCCAGCAGCGGGGCGAGTTCCTGCTCGGTGGCCTGCACGGCGACCATCGCTCCGCCGCCGGGCAGTTGCTGCATCAGGCGGCCCCGGGCGGCGACCAGGGCGGCCGCGTCCGCCAGGTCGAGCACGCCGGCCACGTGTGCGGCGGCGATCTCGCCGATCGAGTGGCCCATCAGCCGGTCGGCCCGCACGCCCCAGCTCTCCACCAGCCGGTGGAGGGCGACTTCGAAGGCGAAGAGCGCGGGCTGGGTGTAGCCGGTCCGGTCGAGCAGACCACTGTCGTCGGCGAGGACGACCTCGCGCAGCGGGCGGGCGAGGTACGGGTCGAGCGCGGCGCACGCCTCGTCGAAGGCGCGGGCGTAGACCGGGTGAGCCCGGTACAGCTCGCCGCCCATGCCGGCCCGTTGGGCGCCCTGCCCGGCGAACAGGAAGGCGATGCCGCCGTCGAGGACTTCGCCGCTGACCACGGCCGGGGCGACCCGCCCGTGGGCGAACTCGCGGAGCCCGTCGGCCAGCTCGGCCCGGTCCGCGGCGAGCGCCACCGCCCGGTGCTCGAACGCGGTCCTGGTGGTGGCGAGCGAGTGCGCCAGGTCCGCCGGCCGGTGCTCCCGGTCGGCCACCTGTGAGGCCTGCGCGCGCAGCGCGTCGCGGTCGCGCGCGGAGAGGAGGAACGGCAGCGTGCCCGCACCGTCCACCCCCACCGCCGCCCCGCCCGTGCCCTCCGCCACCGCCGCCCCGCCCGGGCTCTCCGCCACCGCCCCGTCCGGGCTCTGCCCCACCGCCGCCGGGTGCTCGGCGAGCACCACGTGGCAGTTCGCGCCGCCCATGCCGAAGGAGCTGACCCCGGCGGTCAGCGGCCGCTCGGGGTGCGGCCAGGGCCCGTGCTCGGTGCGCACCCGGAGGCGCCAACCCGTCAGGTCGATGGCCGGGTTGGGCCGCTCGTGGTGCAGACTGGCCGGCAGCTGGCGCCGGTTCAGGCAGAGCACGGCCTTTGCGAGCCCGGCGGCGCCCGCCGCGCTCTCCAGGTGGCCGATGTTGGTCTTGGCGGAGCCGACCAGCAGCGGGTCGGCGGGGTCCCGGTCGCGGCCGAGCACGGCGCCGAGGGCGGCGGCCTCGATCGGGTCGCCGAGCCGGGTGCCGGTGCCGTGCAGTTCGACGTACTGGACCTCGGCGGGGTCCAGGCCGGCCCGCCGGTAGGCCTGCCGCAGCAGGTCCTGCTGGGCGGCGGCGCTGGGCACGGTGAGGCCTTCGGTGGCGCCGTCGTTGTTGGCGGCGCTGGCCCGGATCACGCAGAGCACCGGGTGCCCGGCGGCCAGTGCGCGGTCGAGCGGTTCGAGCAGCACCAGGGCGCCGCCCTCGCCGCGCACGTAGCCGTCGGCCCGTTCGTCGAAGGTGTGGCAGCGGCCGGTCGGCGAGAGGCCGCCGAACTTGGCCGCGGCGAGCGCGCCTTCCGGCGTGAGGTTGAGCTGCACACCGCCGGCCAGGGCGAGTTGGGCCTCGCCGCTGCGCAGGCTCTCGCAGGCCAGGTGCACGGCGGTGAGCGCGGAGGACTGGGCGGTGTCGACGGTGAGGCTGGGGCCGTGCAGTCCGAGCAGGTAGGAGATCCGGTTGGCGATGATGCCGCGGGTCAGGCCGGTGGCGGTGTGCTGGCCGACGCTGTCCGGGCCGTGCGCCTGGGTGAGCCTGGCGTAGTCGTCGGCGCTGCCGCCGACGAAGACGCCGGTGCGGGTGCCCGCCAGGTCGGCGGGGCGCAGGCCGGCGTGTTCCAGGGCCTCCCAGCCGAGTTCGAGGGCGAGGCGCTGCTGGGGGTCCATGGCCTGGGCCTCGCGCGGCGAGATGCCGAAGAAAGCGGCGTCGAAGCCGTCGACCCGGTCCAGGAAGGCGCCGAGCCTGGCGTGTCGGGGCACGGCCTGGGCCAGGCCGGGGTCGCGGGCGAGTGCCTCGGCCCAGCGGTCGGCGGGGAACTCGGTGACGGCGTCGGTGCCTCGGGCGAGCAGCTGCCAGTACGCCTCGGGGTTGGCGGCGCCGGGGAACCGGCAGGCGAGTCCCACCACGGCGATCGGCTCGCAGCCCTCACCCGAGCGGTCGACTGCGGTCTCAGCGATTTCGGCCATATCTCCCACCCGTGGGCCCGCCGGATTCCCGCGGCCCGACGCCGCGCAGCCGGCATTCCCACGTGGGGTCCGCCGGCGGATTCCGGTCCTGGGAAAGCGGACAGGCGACGGCCCGCCCGGTGCGGCGGCCGTCACCACGGTCAGTTCTCGACACACCTCTGCCGCCCCTGGCGCCACACCACGGCACCGGCCGGCCAGGCCAACCTCGCACGCGCCCACGCACCCGGGAAAGGCCGCGCGGCCCCTAAGGCCGCCCGACCCCTACGCCACCGGCTCCCCCACGCACCGCGCCAGCAGTTCCCGCTCGCTCGCCTTCAGCGGCGGCTGCACCAACTCCGGCCGCTGCGGCCCCTTGCGCAGCTCGGCCAGCACGGCCGCGTCCTCCAGCGAGCCGGAGGGCGCGGAGAGCGTGCTCACCGCCGTGGTCGCCGCGCTCAGGGCGGGCGAGCGGATCGCGGTGGCCCCGATCAGCTCGGCGAACCGGCGCCGCTCGCCGGCCTGGACGGTCAGCCGCGGGTCGCCGACCTCGGTGCGGCAGTCGGGGTAGCAGATGTCCTGGGAGGCGGCGAAGATCCACGGGTCGTCGACGGCCCGGGCGATGGCCTGCTGCGCCCGGGCCGTGGCGGCGCCGCCGAGCCCGTCCGCGGCGAGCACCCCGTCCAGCGCGACCGCTTCCAGTGCCGCGGCGCTCATCCCGTGCCCGTACACGGGGTTGAGCGCGGCCAGCGCGTCGCCGATCGCCAGCAGTCCGGCCGGCCAGCGCTCCGCCCGTTCGCAGAACAGCCGCCGGCTGGCGGTGCTCCGGGTGCGCTGCACACCCGTCAGCGGTTCGGCCCCGGCGATCAGGCCGGCCACCACGGGGTGCCGCAGCGCGTTCGCGAAGGCGGTGAACTCCGCCTCGGTGCCACCCGGTTCGCCGTTGCGGGTGCCGGAGAGGGTGACCATCCAGCGGTCGCCCTCGATCGGCAGCACCACGCCGTTGCGGCCGGGCCGGCCGTCGCGGTGGTCGGCGTAGACGCTGACCACGGGGAAGGCGGCCGCCATGCCGTGCGGCGCGCGGTAGATCCGGGTGGCGTAGACGATGCCGGGGTCGACCCGGTCGATCTCCGGTACCGGCAGCCCGAGCGCGGGCAGCCACTGCTCCAGCCGGGAGCCGCGGCCGGTGGCGTCCACCACCAGGTCGGCGGCCACCTCCTCGCCCTGCACCAGCACGCCGGTGACCCGCTCCGGGTCCCCCAGCAGCCCCTGTGCCCCGGTCCGTTCGCGCAGCGTGATCCGCGGCTCGGCGAGCACGGCCTCGCGCACCGCCTGGTCGAGCAGCGGCCGGCTGCAGGCGATCATGAACTGGGTGCCGGGGAACCGGTGCTGCCAGCCGTAGGCGGTGAGCGACAGCATGTCCTGGTGCACCGAGACCTGCCGGGCGCCGGCGGCGAGCCAGCGCTCGGTGGTGCCGGGCAGCAGCGCCTCGATGGCCCGGGCGCCGCCGGACCAGAGCAGGTGGGCGTGCCGGCCCTGCGGCACGCCCTTGCGCGGCTCGGGCCCGGCCGGGAGGCTGTCCCGGTCCACCACGGTGACCTGGTCGACGTGGCGTGCCAGCACCGTGGCGGCCAGCAGGCCGGCCAGTCCGCCTCCCAGCACGACGGCGCGTGTCGTTCCGCTCATCGAATGCCCGTCCCCTCCGCACTGCGGCCGCACCCTGCGTCCAGGACGAGCCTGGCCCGCCCGCCCCCGTCCTGGCGACGGCCCGCCACCCCTATTCGCACCCCGGCACCCCCTGCCCGCAGGGGTCCCGACCCCACCGGTGGCCCCCAGTCGGCGGCTTCTCGGGTTCCCCCGGGGCCCGTTGGGGCCGAGGATCCGTCATCGGCCGCTCTGTACCAGGGCCTTGGCGAACCGAGGGGACGGATCACGATGGGTGTGGACTCGGGGCTTCCGGCGGAGATCCGCGGGCTCTTCGACTGGCTGGACGGGATGCGGGCCACCGAGCCCGTGCACCTCGACGAGCGGACCGGCTCCTGGCACGTCTTCGGCTACCGGGAGGTGTCCCGGGTCTACGCGGATCCGGGGCTGTTCTCCTCCGACCTGGGCGCGCTGATGCCCTCCCAGCCGGAGCTGGAGCTGTTCGCCAAGGGCAACTTCGTCCGGATGGACCCGCCCCGGCAGCAGGAGCTGCGCCGGCTGGTCAGCCGGGCGTTCACCTCGCGGACGGTGGCCGAGCTGGCGCCGCGGATCACCGAGATCACCGATGAGTTGCTGGACGCGGTCGGGGACCGCACCGAGCTGGTCGAAGCGCTGACCTACCCGCTGCCGATCGTGGTGATCGCCGAGCTGCTGGGGGTGCCGGCCGGGGACCGCGAGCTGTTCCGCGGCTGGGCGGACGTGATGCTCTCCGGCACGATGCGGGCCGACGAGGTGGTGGTCGGCGAGGAGACGCTGCGCTCCTACGCGCCGACCATGCTCGCCATGTTCGACTACTTCACCGCCCAGGTGCGGGACCGCCGGGCGCGGCCGGGGGACGACCTGATCAGCGCTCTGGTGGCGGCCGAGCTGGACGGGCAGCGGCTGGACGACGACGAGATCGCGGGCTTCGCGATCGTGCTGCTGGTGGCGGGGCACGTCACCACCACGGCGGTGCTGGGCACCGCCGTGCTGCTGCTGGACGAGCACCCGGAGGTGGCGGCGGCCCTGCGGGCGGACCGGTCGGCGGTGCCGGCGGCGATCGAGGAGGTGCTGCGCTGCCGCCCGCCGTTCACCCGCAACCTGCGGCGCACCACCCGGGCGGCCGAGCTGGGCGGGCGGACGATCCCGGCCGACACGGCGGTCTCGGTCTGGCTGGCGGCGGCCAACCGGGATCCGGCGCAGTTCCCGGACCCGCTGGCCTTCGATCTCCGGCGCAGCCCGAACCCGCACCTCTCCTTCGGCCACGGCATCCACTTCTGCCTGGGTGCGCCGCTGGCCCGGCTGGAGTCCCGGATCGCGCTGGAGCGGCTGTTCGACCGGTTCGCGGAGCTGCGGGTGGACCGGGAGCAGGGCGTGGAGTACTTCCCGAGCGCGGCGATGCTCTTCGGCGCCCGCCGCCTGCCGGTCCTGCTCGCCTGAGGCACGCCGGGGCGGGGCCGCACGGCCCCACCCCACGGCCCGTCAGCTGCCGACCGCGCGGCGCCGCAGGCCGGCCAGGCCGGCGGCGGTGAGCGCGGCGGCGAGCGCCACCAGCACCAGCAGCGGCGTCGCGCTCAGGCTCTCGACGGGCACCCGGGGGATGTGGGTGAACGGCGAGACGTCGAGCAGCGTCTTGTTCCAGCCGAAGGCCCCGCCGAGCTGGCCGAGCAGCAGGAAGAGCACCAGCACGCCCCAGGCGGCCTGCACGACGCGCGGGGCGAGCCCGAAGAGCGCGGTGGTGAGGGCGGCGAGGATCCAGACGGCGGGCAGCTGGACCAGTGCCGCGCCGAGCAGCCGGGGCACCTGGTGGCCGATCTGATGGGTGCTCGCCCCGTAGACCAGCCCGGCGGCCAGGCCGCCGGCGGCGAGCGCGACGGCCGGGCCGAGCAGTGCGAAGACCAGGTGGCTGGCGGCCCAGCCGAGCCGGGAGGTGCGGGTGGCGAGCACCGGCTCGGCCCGTCCCGCGGTCTCCTCCTGGTAGGGGCGCAGCGCGGCCTGCACGGCGTAGGCGGCGGCGATCAGGCCGAGGGTGCCCATGGCGGTGGCCAGGTAGGCGTCGACCAGGTCGCCGTGGCCGCCCAGGTTCTCGAACATCTTCTTCAGCGCGCTGCTGCTGTTGACCTGGTCGGCGATGCTCTTGCCGGCGCCGCCGGTGACGGCGCCGATCACCACGAAGCCGGCCGTCCAGCCGAGCAGGGCGGGCCGGTGCAGCCGCCAGGCCAGGGCGAGCGGGGTGCGCAGGCCGGGCGCGGCGGTGGCGGGGCCGGGCCGGTCGGGCAGCAGGCCGGCGCCGAGGTCGCGGCGGTCGCAGAGGGCGAAGGCGGCGGCGGTGAGTACCCCGGTGGCGGCCAGGGCGAGTGCGAGCACCCACCAGCGTTCGCCGGCGAAGGAGTCCAGCCGTTCCAGCCAGCCGATCGGCGAGAGCCAGACCACCCAGGAGGCGCCGCCCTTGCTGACGTCGCCGAGGGCGCGCAGCAGGAAGGCGGCGCCGACCACGGCGGAGGCGATGCCGCGGGCGGCGCGGGCGCTCTCGGTGAGCTGGGCGGCGATCGCGCCGACGGCGGCGAAGACGCAGCCGGTGGCGCCGAGGCCGAGGCCGAGCGCGAGCGAGCCGGTCCAGGGCAGGCCCTGGAAGACCATGGTGATCGCCATGTAGAGGGCGGCGACCACGTTGCCGACCACGGCGACGGTGAAGGCGGCGGCGAGCTGGGCGCGCGGGCCGACCACGCCGGCCCGGATCAGCTCGGCACGGCCGGTCTCCTCCTCGCCGCGGCTGTGCCGGATCACGGCGAAGAGGCTGATCAGGCCGATGATCAGGCCGCCGAGCGCGGCGGAGCGCCAGGCCACCAGGCCGCCGAGCGAGTCGGTGCGGACCACCGGGCCGTACATGAAGAGCTGGGCCGCGTTCCCGTTGACGCCGTTCGCGAAGTCCATCCGCTCCTTGGCGGTGGTGTAGAGCTTGGCGAACCCGGAGACGTTGCTCGCGACGATGCCGACCATGATGAGCAGGCCGAGCGGGAGCTTGACCCGATCGCGGCGGACGTAGAGCTTGATCAGGTCCCGGGTGCCGGCGTACTCGTTCATCGCACCGCCTCGGTGCGCGGCGCGGGCGTGCTGGCCGCCGGCTCCTCGGTCTGGTAGTGCCGCAGGAACAGCTCCTCCAGCGTGGGCGGCTGGCAGGTGAGGCTGCGCACGCCGATGCCGGTGAGGTAGGCGAGCACGGCATTGAGGTCGGCGGTCTCGACGTCGAACCGCAGCCGGGTGCCCTCGACCCGCAGGTCGTGCACGGGCGGCAGGCCGGCCAGGTCCTCGGGGGCGGTGGCCAGGTCGGCGCTGACCGAGGTGCGGGAGAGGTGGCGCAGCTCGGTGAGGGTGCCGGTCTCGACGGCGCGGCCCTTGCGGATGATCGTCACCCGGTCGCAGAGCGCCTCGACCTCGCCCAGGATGTGGCTGGAGAGCAGCACGGTGCGGCCGCGTTCGCGCTCCTGGGCGACCAGGTCCTGGAAGACCGCCTCCATCAGCGGGTCCAGGCCGGAGGTGGGCTCGTCGAGCAGCAGCAGTTCGACGTCCGAGGCGAAGGCGGCGACCAGCGCGACCTTCTGCCGGTTGCCCTTGGAGTAGGCGCGTCCCTTCTTCTTGGGGTCGAGTTCGAAGCGCTCGACCAGTTCGTCTCGCCGGCGTTTGTCGACGCTGCCGCGCAGCCGGCCGAGCAGGTCGATCGCCTCGCCGCCGGAGAGGTTGGGCCAGAGGGTCACGTCTCCCGGCACGTAGGCCAGGCGGGCGTGCAGGTCGGCGGTGTCCCGCCAGGGGTCGCCGCCGAGCAGCCGGACCTCGCCGGCGTCGGCCCGCAGCATGCCGAGCAGCACGCGGATGGTGGTGGACTTCCCGGCGCCGTTGGGGCCGAGGAAGCCGTGCACCTCACCACTTCCGACGGTGAGGTCGAGCCCGTCCAGGGCCCGGAACCCGCCGAAGGTCTTCACCAGCCCGGAGGCCGAGATGGCACTAGTCATGAGCACGATGTTACATTGGTTTCACACATTCCTGAAATTACAGAAAAGTCACGCATCTGTGTACGGAGGGCCGCAGCGGATGGAACCTGCCGAGCACCTGTCGAACACCGCACGGGGCGGGAAGGACGCGCCGGGCGCCGGCCGGGACGAGGAGGCGGTCGTCCGCTTCACCGAGCGCTTCGCGGTGCACCTGTCGGACGTCGGCTTCCCCCGGATGCCCGCCCGAATCTTCGCGGGCCTGATCACCGCCGAGCACGACCGTCCGACCGCCGCCGAGCTGGCCGCCCTGCTGCGGGTCAGCCCGAGCGCGGTCTCGGTGGCGCTGCGCTACCTGATCCAGCTGGGCCTGGTGGCCCGCGGGCGCGAGCCCGGCGAGCGCCGGGACCACTACCGGATCCTCGACGACCTCTGGTACGAGGCGTTCACCCACCGGGACACCACGCTCGCCCGCTGGGAGGAGGGCCTGCGCGAGGGGCTGACGGCGGTCGGGCCGCAGACCCCGGCGGGGATGCGGCTGACCGAGACCCTGGACTTCTTCGGCTACCTGCGCACCGAGCTGCACCGGCTGATCGGCAAGTGGCGCGACACGCGGGGCGAACCCGCCGCCGCAGCGCTGCCCGAGCAGGCCACCCCTGGCGACACCGTTCACCGCCTACACTGTTGACGATGAGCCGGATAGACCCCCCCGACGACTCCCGAACCCCCGCGGACGGCCGCGACGAGGCCATCGGGCGGTTCGTCGAGCGCTTCGCCCTGCACCTGTCGGAGGCCGGCTTCCCGCGCATGCCCGCCCGGGTCTTCGTGGCCATCCTGGTCTCCGAGGAGGGCCAGCGCACCGCCGCCGAGCTGAGCGAGGTGCTCCAGGTCAGCCCGGCCGCCGTCTCCGGGGCCGTGCAGTACCTGGTGCAGATCGGCCTGGTCGCCCGCGACCGCAAGCCCGGCGAGCGCCGCGACCACTACCGGCTCTACCACGACACCTGGTACGAGGCGCTGACCCGGCAGGACAGCCTCTACACCCGCTGGGAGCAGGACCTCCAGGACGGCATGGCGGCGGTCGGGCCGGACAGCCCGGCGGCGGCCCGGCTGGACGAGACCCGGCGGTTCTTCGGCTTCCTGCGCGAGGAGTTCTCCCGGGTCATGGATACCTGGCGGCAGACCCGCGCGGCGGGCACCGCCCCGGACGGCAGCTGAAACGTGCCGCCCGGTCAGGTGCCCGCCAGCGCCGGGCCGGTGCCGCGCAGGCCCAGGTAGCCGGAGAGGTCGTTGCGGCCGCTGATGTTCAGCTTCCGGTAGACCCTGGTCAGGTGCTGCTCCACGGTGCTCACCGTGACGTGCAGGGACTTGGCCACCTCGCGGTTCATGTAGCCCATCGAGGCCAGCTCGGCGACCCGCAGCTCGGCCTCGCTGAGTACTGAGGTGTCCCCCGGGGCGGGGGCGCCCGCCGGGGCCGCGGGCGCCGGCTGGGCGGCCGTCGGCGGTTCGGGCTGCTCGGGCGCGGCGTCGGCCTGCCAGCGCAGCAGCGTGCGGGCCAGCGGCTCGGCGTGGCACTCGGCGGCCAGCTCCAGCGCGTGGTGCGCCATCGCCTTGGCCCGGCCCGCCTCGCCGAGCGCCTGGTGGGCCCGGCTCAGCTCGGCCAGCGCGTGCGCCAGCTCCAGCCGGTCGCCCGCCGTCTGCAGGCTCTTCACCGCCTTGCGCAGCAGGTCGGGCCGGTCCCGCACACCGCTGGCCGCCGCCAGCTGACGCATCGACACCCCGTAGGTGCGGGCGCCGCCCGCGCCCGGGCGGGCCAGCTGGTCGGCCATCAGCTTCCGGGCGGTCTGCTGCCCGTTCACCCGCAGGTGTGCCATGGCGGCCGCGCCGCGCCAGGGCACCAGGGTGGGCAGGTCGATGTCCCAGGCGCGCATCTGCCGGCCGCAGGCCCGGAAGTCCTCCAGCGCCGCCGCCGGCCGGCCGCTGGCCAGGTGGTACTGGCCGCGGGCGTACTGGAAGAGCAGGCCGAACCGGGTCTCGAAGAGGGCGTCGTGGGCGGGCTGGTTGAGCAGTTCGGCGGCCTCCTCGAGCCGGCCGGTGGCGACCAGGGCCAGCACCAGGGTGGCCAGCGGGGCGCCGACCGCGACGCCCCAGGCGCGCGGGGCGAGCTGGGTGAGCGCGAACCGGGCGTGCCGCTCGGCGGCCCGGGCGTCGCCCTGGCGCAGCGAGACCTCGGCCTGCACGGCGGCCAGCCGGGCCTGCCAGAACGGGGCGCGGCGGACGGCGGCCAGGTCGGCGAGCCGGGCGCAGAACCGGCCGGCCGGCTGCACCCGGTCGCCGTAGACCAGGGCGAGCAGCGCGGCTTCCAGCGAGTCGAAGGTGGCCTCGTCCAGGCCGGTCTCGCGCAGCACCCGGTCGGCGTCGGCGGCCGTGTGCTCGTCACCGCCCTCGGTGAGCACGGTCATCAGCACGGCGGTGCCCTGGTCCGCGGGCTCCACCCGGCCGGCCGGTCCGGCGGCGGCCGGCACGGCGCCGGCCAGTTCGGGGTGGACGGTGCGCATCCACAGGTGGGTGGCGCGGCGGCGGGCGGCGGCCTCGGGGCCGGGCTTGCCGTCGACCAGGAAGAGCACCTCGCTGGCGGCGCCGACCCGGCCGTGCCAGAGCAGTTTGCGGATCAGGGTGTGGGCGTAGCGGGCGGGCAGGTGGCCGTTCTCCAGGGCGGTCAGCAGCCGGGGCAGGTGGCGGGCGGCGGCGGCCGGGTTGAGCCGCCACTCGGCCTCGGCGAGCGCCATGCCGATCCGGGCCCGCACGGCCGCGTCGGCGCTGGCCTCGCAGGCGAGTTCGAGGCAGCGGATGCAGAGCTCGAGGTCGCTGTCGAGCCGGGCGGCCTCGGCGGCCTCGCGCAGGGTGGGGACCGCCCAGTCGGGATCGGCGCGGTGGGGTTCGGCGCGGTCGGGATCGGTCCGGTCGGGATCGGCGCGGTGGGGTTCGGCGCTGCCGACGCCGAGCAGCTGGCGGGCCACCTCGGTGGCCGTCGCCCCTTCGTGGTAGAGGAGTTCGGCGGCGCGCCGGTGCAGTTCGGCCCGCTCCTGCGGGCAGAGGTCCTCCAGCACGGCGCGGGCGGCGCCGGGGTGGCGGAACCAGCCCTCGTGGAAGAGGCCGGTGTTCTCCAGTTCGCGGACGGCCCGGGCGGTGGCCTGGGGTTCGGCGCCGAGCAGCCGGGCGAGCAGCACCTCGGAGGCGGGGCGGTCGAGCACGGCGGCGCCGCGGGCCACCGCCCACATCAGCGGCTCGCCGCGGTGCAGGCAGGAGAGCACGGCCTGGCCGAACGCGCCGCGCACCACCGGGCGTTCGCCGCCGGGGGCGGGTTCGTGCTCGCGCGGGTGGTCCTGGTGGCAGCTGGGGCGGTCCGCCACGGCCCTGGGGTCAGCGGGCAGTTCACAGCGGTCGGCGAGCAGCGCGCGGACCAGCAGCGGGTTGCCGCCGGTCCAGCCGTGCAGTTCGGCGGCGACCCGGCTGCCCGGTTCGGTGCCGAGCAGGTGGGCGACGCCGGCCACCGAGAGCGGGGCGGTGTGCACCCAGACGCAGCGGGACTCGCGCAGCAGTTCGGTGCGGAAGAGCGGGTTGGCGCGCAGCGCGTGCTCGGACTCGGCGAAGACCATCAGCACCCGGGCCGTGCGGAGCCGGCGGACCAGGTAGAGCAGGCACTGCTGGGAGGCGTCGTCGGACCAGTGCACGTCGTCCACCAGGATCAGCAGCGGCTGCCGGGAGGCGAGTTCGCCGAGGATGCCGCAGATGCCGTGCATCACCCGGGTGGGCAGGGCGGCGGTCTCGGGTCTGCCGTCGGCGAGTTCGAGGTGGGTGGCGGCCTCGTCGAGCAGGTGGGCGGTGCGCTCGGCGGCGGGCTCGGGGAGGTCGAGTTCCAGCAGGAGCTGGGCGAGCACGCCGAGCGGCTCGGCCGTCTCCGAGCGCATGCCGGCGGCGCGCAGCACCCGGATGTCCTGCTCGCCCGCCCGGTCGGCGAGGGCATGCAGCAGTTCGGTCTTGCCGCTGCCGACCGTACCGCCGATCACCGCGATCGAGCCGCGGCCGTCGACGGCGGCGGCCAGCAAGTCGACAAGGAACGCCATGCTCCTGTCACGTTCGACCAGTGCCATGGATTTCTCCAGGTAGTCAAGGTGATGATGCCGCCGCCCGCGCGGAACCCGCCGCACCTCTGCCGCACCTCTGCCGCCCCGTGGCCATGCCGCCGGGGACCGCCCCGGACTCCCGGTCCGGTCCGCCGCCGCTCCGCTCCCGCTCCGTTCCCGGGCAGCCGCTAGCCGCCGGGAGGTGCCAGTCCGGCCCGGCTCGGCGTGCTGCGGTTCCGCCCGGTCCCCATGGCCCCCTCGGCATCCCATTCAGGCCCGCGCCGACAAGTGTGACGCTTTCGCAACCCACCGCGTGCGCCCGTCACTTCGGCTGCCATGTTATAGGACTATGAAAACTTCACCTAGAGATCATCTGACAGGATTTCCGTTAACGTTTCAGCACCTGCGGACTTTGAACCGTTATCCCTACCCGCCACGGCGCCGTCCATGCGGCAGGCCGGTCGCTCGCCTTGGTGACAGATTGTCAAAAAAGCTGGACCGCTGGTCGATACCACTTCGGAACGGCTGGAAATGGCGGCCATTAGCGCCGGGCCAATACCGGCCACTCAGGCCAATAACCACCGCCGGGACCCACCGCCTGGACCCACCGCCCGGACCGCCCGCGCCGCCCGTCCCCGGGTACCGTGCGTTCCATGACCGACTCCTCCGTGGCCCGGTTCTACGACGAACTGGCCGCCGACTACCACCGTGTCTACGGCGACTGGGACGCCGCGCTGGTCCGCCAGGGCCGCGCCCTGGACGCCGTGCTCCGCTCGGCCCTCGGCCCCGGCCCGGCCGAGGTGCTGGACTGCGCCTGCGGGATCGGCACCCAGGCGCTCGGGCTCGCGCTGTGCGGCCACCGGGTGACCGGGACCGACCTCAGCCCGGCCGCCGTCGAGCGGGCCGGGCGGGAGGCGCTGCGGCGCGGCCTGGAACTGCCCGCACGCGTCACCGACATGCGCGAACTGCCCTTCGAGGACGGCACCTTCGACGCCGTGGTGTGCGCCGACAACTCGCTGCCGCACCTGCTGACGGCGGCGGACGTGCGCGCGGCGCTCGGCGAGATGCGCCGGGTGCTGCGCCCCGGCGGGCTGCTGCTGCTCAGCACCCGGCCCTACGACGAGCTGCGGCGCACCCGCCCGCCCTCCACCGCCCCGCAGGTGCACGGCTCGGGCCCCGGCCGCACGGTGACCTTCCAGCTCTGGGACTGGCACCCGGACGGCGAGCGCTACGACCTGGAGCACTACCAGCTGACCGGCGAGGCCGAGCAGTGGCGGGTCGCCGTACGGCGCGCCACCTACTGGGCGCTGACCCGGGGCGAGTTGACCGCCTTCGCCGCCGAGGCCGGCTTCACCGGGGCCGACTGGCTCGCGCCCGGGCAAAGTGGCTTCTTCCAGCCGCTGCTCACCGCGCGCGTGCCCGGCTGACCCCGGCGGCCGGGCACGCCCGTGCCCGGGCACGCCGACGGCCCGGCCGCCGTCCGGGTTGCGGACGGCGGCCGGGCGGCCGGACTCAGCGGGGCGGTCAGTCCAGGGTGTAGCCGAGGACGCCCTCGCCGTACTGGCCCTCGCAGTTGATGTCGTTGGAGTCGAAGTGCTCCCCGTTGACCTGGCAGCGCCGCAGCACCCGGGTGGCCACGCCGGCCGGCGGGGTGCTGTAGGCGAAGCCCAGCTCACCGAGGTACTGCTGGCCCTCGCAGTTGCCCGCCTGCGAGGTGAAGGTGTCGGTGGAGTTCCACACCTTGCAGCTGAACAGCGGGACGGTGCCGGCCACCTGGCTGGTGTAGAGCCAGCCGAGGCTGCCCTCCAGGTAGTAGCCGGACGGCTCGGGGCCGGTGGTGCTCAGGTGCTCCGGGCCGTTGAAGCGGTTGAGGTTCACGGTGTTGGCGGCGGGCTGGGTGGTGCACTGCACGCCCCAGGTGGCCTCCCACTGGTTGCCGGGCAGGATCTGCGGCGCGGCGGTCCGGGCGGTGGCGCGGGCGTTCAGCGGGCCGTTGTTCCAGACGTCCGGGGTGCCCAGCGGCAGGCACTGGGCGCTGCCGAAGCCGGCCCGGGCGGCCTGCGCATAGGCCGCGTTCAAGGCCGCCTGCTTGGCTCCCGCCGCACTCGAACTGGTGGCGTCCCCGGAGTAGTTCGCCTGCGCGGGGGTCGCCGCCGAGGCGGGCAGTGCGGCGGCGAACAGCACGGCGCCGGTCGCTGCGGCGGTGCCCAGGAGGCGGGTGAGGGTGCGCATGGATCGTCCTTCCGTAGCGGGCGAGAGCAGACTCGTCCATGTCAACGTGAACGGCCCGACCAGCGTGGGTCAGAGCCGCCCACACTGTCAACCAGTGTGAACGGAGCCATCCACTCAGCTTCATTTCAGCTCAAGCCACGCGACTGACGGATCATCAAGAACAGCACGCCACAGCCCTGTCCGCCCTCTTGCCGAGGCCCGTTCCTGCCGTCAGCATGGCGATACGGTCGTGTGACCCGGGCGGGGACCCTGTCGATGTTCGGTAAAGACAGTCGGTCGTGCCCGGGTTCCGAGGTGCAGGAGGGAACCATGACCTTTGACGCCCTTGCCGCCCTTCGGCAGGCGGGAAACCCGGTCGATCTGCTGACCGACGAGCAGCGCGGCGTCCTGGCCGGCCTGACCGAGGACGAGGTGGCCGTCCTCAACTCCGTCAAGCAGCGGCTGGACGCGGTCTCCGACGCCGAGGTAGAAGGGCATTCCACCGCCATCAAGTTGGCATGAGATGGGGGTGCGCTTCGGCATCCTCGGTCCGCTCCTGGTGCTGGCGGACGGCCGGGCGGTGGACCCGGGGTCGCGCAAGCAGCAGATCCTGCTGGCCGCGCTGCTCTGCCACCCCAACACCCGGGTCTCCGCCGACGCCCTGGTCGAGGCGCTCTGGGAGGACGCGCCGCCCCGGACGGCCCGCAAGAACCTCCAGGTCTACGTCTGCGCCCTGCGCCGGCTGCTCGGCGGCGGGCCCGGCGAACGGATCAGCCACCAGTGCGGCGGCTACGTCTTCCGGGCCGCGGCGGCCGAGTTGGACGCGCTCTGCTTCGAGCAGCGGGTCCGGGCCGGCGCGCCGGCCGAGGCGCTGGAACTGTGGCGCGGACCGGCCGCCCTGGAGGGCTTCCGGCACGTGCCGCTGATCGCCGGCGCCGTGCAGCGGTTGGAGCGGCGCCGGCTCGGGGTCCTCGAGGACTGGGTGGAGGCCGAGTTGGCGGCCGGCGGGGGCCCGGCGGTGATCGACCGGGTGACCGAGGCCGTCCAGCACCATCCGCTGCGCGAGCGGCTGCGGATGCTGCAGATGACGGCGCTCGGCCAGGCCGGCCGGCGCTCCGAGGCGCTGGCCGTCTACGACGAGCTGCGGCAGTCGCTGGCCCAGGAGTTGGGCCTGCCGCCGAGCCCGGCGCTGGCCCGCTGCTACCAGTCGCTGCTGGCCGGGGCGGCCCCGGCCCGGCCGCGCCCGCCCGCCGCGCCGCCAACCGCGCGCCGCGCGCTGCCGCCCAGCCTGCTGCCCTGGGACCCGCCGAACTTCACCGGCCGGACGGTACCCGCCCGGGAGCTGACCGAGGCGCTGATCGGCGCCGGGACCCGGCTGGCGGTGGTGACCGGCCCGCTGGGCACCGGCAAGACCGCCTTCGCCGTACACCTGGCGCACCAGCTCGGCGAGCAGTTCCCGGACGGCCGGTTCTTCGTCCGGCTGCGCGGCGAGGACGGGCGGCTCCGGCCGCTGGAGGACGTGGTGGCCCAACTCCTCCCCGGCACCGGGGCCTCGGCCGATCCCCGGCGGGCCTGGCAGCTCTGGCTGGCCGGCCACCGGGCGCTGGTGGTGGTCGACGACGCCCGCCGCGAGTCCGAGGTCCGCCCGCTGCTGCCGGAGGCCGGCGAGAGCGCCGTGCTGGTCACGGCCCGCCCCCGGCTGATCGGCCTGGAGGGCGCCTACCGGCTCTGGCTCGCCGCCTTCAGCACCGCCGAGGCGGTCGCCTACCTGGGCCGGGTGATCGGCCCCGACCGGGTCGCCGCCGACCCCGGATCGGCCGAACGCATCGTGCTGGCCGCCGGGTCGCTGCCGCTCGGGGTGCGGCTGGTGGCCGAGCGGCTGGCCTTCCTCAGCCATGTGCCGCTGCGCGAGTACGCCGCCCGGCTGGCCGACGCGGGCGCACTGCTGGACGAGCTGTGCGGCAGCGACCTGGCGATCCGGACCAGGCTGGCCGAGTCGATCGGCGAACTGCCGGCGCCCGCCTACTGGGCGGTGCTGCGGCTGGGCCTGCTCTCCCAGCCGGCCTTCACCCTGCACCAGGCCGCCGCCGTGCTGGGCACCGAACCGGGCGCCGCCGTGCGGGTGTTGGAGAGCCTGCTGGAGGCCAGCCTGCTCACCGTGCCGGGCGTCGAGGGGCAGGCGGACACCGTGCGCTACGAGATGCCCGCACTGCCGTACGCCTACGTGCGCGAGCTGGCCGCCCGGACCGACGAGCACGCGCCGGTGCCGCTGCTCGGCCCGGCCGCCTGACCGGCCGACCTGCCGTCATACCGGTTTCGAACCGGCGGCGAAGCGCCGCCATACCGGCGCTGCCTACCGTTTCTCCCGGGTCGGCGTAGCGGACGTCGGCACTCCCGAGGAGGACACATGCCCGAGGACATCAACCCGGAGCCGACCGAGGCCGAGGACGAGGACGTCGACGTGGTCGCCCACGGCATCGACGTCGAGGAAGAGGTCGAAGGCAGCTGCATCATCAACAACAGCTCGGCGCTCTGAACCGTCCGAACCGCCTGAACCGCCGGCTCGAACCATGAGCGAGGAGCGGGCCACCCGGCCGCCGGCAGCCCTGCCGCACCCCGGGTGGCCCGCTCGACCCGCGCCCGGGAGGCCCCGTGAACATCCTGCTCTGCCCGCTCAGCGACGGCGGCTACCTCTACCCGGCGATCGCGGCCGGGCGGGAGCTGCGGCGCCGGGGCCACCGGGTCAGCCTGCTCGGCCGGGCGGGCGCCGCGCCGGTCGCGGCCGAGGCGGGCCTGCCGTTCGCGGCGGCCGAGGAGTTCGGCGGGCAGCGGGCCTTCTCCGCCGCCCGCTGGGGCCGCACCGGGCTCGCCCAGTACCGGGCGGTCTCCCGGGCCGCCCGGCAGACCGGGGCCGACCTGCTGGTCACCTCGGTGCTCTGCAACGGCGCGCTGCTCGCCGCCGAGGCGCTGGACCTGCCGGTGGCGGTGATCGGCCTCTCGGTCCACCTGTGGGACTACCGGGCGGGCGGCGCGGGCGAGCCGCAGTACGGCCGGACCCGGGAGAACCGCACCGCCGAGTGCCTGGCGCTCTACGCGGCCGTCCGGGAGCAGGCCGGGCTGGCCGGGCGGCCCTCCCGCTGGCCGGGCAACCCGCTGCTCGGTGACGCACTGCTGCTCCGCGGGCTGCCCGAACTGGAGTACCCGGGGGCCGAGTTGCCCGAGCGGGTGCACCAGGTCGGGCCGCTGCCCTGGGAGCCGGCCGCCGACCCGGCCGAACTGGCCGCCGTCCGGGAGCAGGTGGCGCGCACCGGCAAGCCGGTGGTCTACGTGCACCTGGGGCGGTTCTTCGGCGGCGGCAGCCCGTGGCCCCGGCTGAACGCCGCGTTCACCGGCGGCCCGTTCCAGGCCGTGGTCGAGCAGGGCCGCTCCACCGATCCGCGTCCCGATCCCGGGGCCGATCTGCTGCTGGTCCGCAAGCCCTGGCTGGGGCCGCTGGTGGCGCTCTCCGGGCTGGTGCTGACCAGCGGCACCTCCGCCCCGGTGCTGGCCGCCCTGCTGCGCGGCCGGGCCCTCGGGGTCTCGCCCAACGGCTCCGAGCAGCCGCTGCTCTCCGGCGCCTGCCTGCGGGCCGGGGTGGCCGTGCACGTCCCGCGCACGGCCTCGCCGGACCCGGCGGAGCCGATCCGGCGCGCCTGGCTGGACGCCGGACTGCGCGGCCGGGCCCGCGCCCTGGGGCGCCGGCTGGCCGCGGTCAAGGGCGCCGCGCGCGCCGCCGATGTCATCGAGCGGGCGGCGCAGCCATCCGCACCGTCGAGGGAGGACCATGGGTACTCGATCAGCCGGCCTGGACCGGGCGGTGCTGACGCGGCTGTCGGCGGGCGCGCTGGACTGGATCAGCCGGCACTCGGCCTTTCTTGACACGCCGTCAGGCATCGCGGAACTGCCGGTGACGCCACGGGTGAAGGCGCTGCTGCAGCTGGCCATGCTGCGCCGCCACTGGAGCCTGGCCGCGCCCGCGGCCCCGGCGCTGGCCGCGGTCGACGCCATCGTGCGGCGGGTCTGGCAGCGGCCGGAGTACGCCGCCCGGCTCACCGACGACCCGCGCTACGCCCGGCAGTTCCAGCTGATGTTCGCCGCCCTGGCCCCCGCCGGGAGCGGCGACCGGCTCCCGGCCGCGGTGCTCGCCGAGCTGTCCGGCACCCCCTTCCTGACCTCCCGCCGCAAGCCGCCCTACCTCCATCTGGAGACCAGGTACTACGCCGACCTGGCCGGCGCCGCCCACCGTCTCGCCCCGTACCGGGAGTTGTACGAGGCCAGCGCCCTGGCCCGGCACGGCTCCGGCCTGCCGGTCGGCGAGCTGGAGGTCTGCAACGTCACCCACACCCTCTTCTACCTGAGCGACTTCGGCCTGCGCGATCCCGGCCTGACCGAGCGCGACCGCGACCGGGCCCGCCGCACGGTCTGCCGGCTCACCGAGAAGTGCGCGGCGCGCGGCGAGTGGGACCTGACCGGCAAGCTGGTGCTCGCCCAGCACTGCCTCGGCCTCGACCCCCTGGAGACGCCCTCCGGCGCGGCCGGCCTGCGGCTGCTGGCCGAGGCGCAGACCGCCGACGGGGCGATCCCCGGCCGGTCCGCCACCGACCGGGCGCCCGGCGATCCGGACGGCACCGCCTACTTCCGCCGCTCCTACCAGTCCACGGTGGTGGCCGCGTTGACCGTCGCCTGCACCGACCGGTCGGCCGCGCCGGCGGAGAGCCTGGTGGCCCGGTGAACCAGGCGACGGGCGCACGCATCCTCAAGGGCGAGCGGCACTGGTGGTTCCTCGGGCCCGACGGCTCGGTGGCCCGGCTGCGCGACGGCCAGCTGACCCCGGACGGCGCCCTGCGGCCCGGCGCCGAGCGGCGGCTGCGCGAGCGCGGCCTGCTCACCGCCCCGGCCCGGCGCAGTTACTCGCTCACCGTGCTGACCAGCACCCACTGCAACCTGGGCTGCGGCTACTGCTTCCAGAACACCGCCCAGGACCCGGCCGGCGGCAGCCGCCCGCCGCGGATCTCGCAGAGCCGGCTGACCTCGGAGACCATCACCTCGATCCTCGCCTTCACCGAGCGGCGGATGGCCGCGGCCGAGCTGTCCCGGCTGCGCATCCTGCTCTTCGGCGGCGAGCCGCTGCTCAACCCGCGCGGCTGCCTCGAACTGCTGGAGCGGGCCGCCGACTCGGGGCTCGCCTCGGCCTGGATGATCTCCAACGCCACGCTGCTCACCCCGCGGCTGGCCCGGCAGCTGGCCGAGCGCAAGCTCGCCTCGGTGCAGGTCACCTTCGACGGCGACCGCCCCGACCACGACCGGATCCGGGTGCGCCGGGCCCACGGCGGCGGCACCTTCGACACCATCGTCCGCAACCTGGCCCGGGCCACCGAGGCCGGCGACCTGCGCTGGCTCCTGCGGGTGAACGTCTCGCACGAGACCATCGACGGCATCGACGCGCTGATCGACCGGCTCGCCGGCGCGCTCGAACCCGCCCGCTGCACGCTCTACTTCGCCCAGGTCGGGGACGTCGGCGTCGGCTACGCCAACGACCTGCTGCACTCGGGCGGGCTGTCGGCCCGGTTCAGCGGCTGGCAGCGCCGGGCGCTGGACCTCGGCTTCACCGTCTCCCGGCCGCGGGCCCACCAGACCTGCCCGACCTGCGGCCACCGCGACGGCCGCTACGGCGCGGTGGTGAGCGCGGACGGCACGCTGGCGAGCTGCTGGGAGACCGCGGGCAAGCCCGACTGGGAGGTCGGCACGGTCGACGCCGGCTACCTGCCCGCCGAGCGGACCGAGGACCGCTGGGTGGCCTGCGAGGACCTGTACCGGCGCGACGAGGACCGGCGGACCCTGGCGGCGTTCCACGACTCGGTGGACGCGGCCCTGCTCGACTACCTGGATGAGACGGGGCGCCTGTAACCATGACGATTGCGGACCCGGCACCCACCGCGCTCGGCGACCTGCAACGGCTCGCCGCCGGCACGCTCGGCTGGCTGGACCGGCACCTGGAGCACTTCGACCCCTTCTCCCCCGCCGCCCGCGCCGCCGGGCACGGCCGGGCCAAGGCCGCGCTGGAACTCGCGCTGCTCTGCCGCTGCGGCGCCCCGGACCCCGGCCTGGCGCGCGCCACCGCCCTGGTCCGCGCGCTCTGGCAGCACCCGGACCTGCCGGCCCTGCTCGCCGAACAGCCGGACTGCGCCGCCCAGTACCGCCTCGCCTTCGCCGCCCTGGCCCCGGACAGGACGACCGCCACGATCGACGTACCGTCAGCTGACGGCCTGTCGCCCTACCAGCGGCTGGAGTTGCGCTTCTACGCGGACCAGGCCGGCGCCCCGCACACCCTCGAGTCCTACCAGGAGCTGGCCGCCCGCAACCAGTTGGCCACCCTGCCCGCCGACCCGTCCGCCGTGAGCATCCCCGCGGCCTACGCCGTGACGCACTCCGCCTTCTACCTCGCCGACTTCGGCCGCCTGCCGGTCCGCGGCCTGTCCGGCCCGGCCCTGGCGCACGCCCGCCAGCTGGTCCGCACCCTGCTGGCGCACAGCGTGCGCCGCGCCTGGTGGGACCTGACCGCCGAACTGCTGCTCGCCGCACACTGCCTGGGCGACCCGCCACTGCTCACCCCCGGCGGCGCCGACGCCGTCCGCTGCCTGGCCCGCGCCCAGCGGCCCGACGGGTCGATCCCCGGCCGCTCGGCGGCGACCGCGGCGGACGGCCCGCTGCCGGCCGGCCCGTACTTCGCCCGGGCCTACCACACCACCCTGGTCACGGCGTTGACGGCGCTGCGGCTCGGCGAGGACGGTGGTGCCCGGTGAACCGCCGGCTGACCCTGATCAACCCCGCCTACACCCGGCTCTGGCTCGGCCAGGCGATCTCCTCCGTCGGCGACGCCGTCTTCAGCACCACCCTGGTGCTCTGGGTCGCCACCGAGCTGGCGAAGGGCCGCTCCTGGGCGCCCGAGGCGGTCAGCGGCGTGGTCCTCTCCACCGGCCTGGCCGTGCTCTTCGTCGGCCCGCTCGCCGGGGTCTTCGTCGACCGCTGGGACAAGCGCGCCACCATGCTGCGCACCGAGGTGTTCCGCGGCTCGCTGGTCGCGGTGCTCACCGCCGTCGCCTTCCTGCCCGCCCGCGACCTGCCGATCGGCGCCTGGCTGGTGCTGATCTACCTGACCGTACTGACCCTCAACGCGGCCAGCCAGTTCTTCAACCCGGCGCGCTTCTCGGTGATCGCCGAGCTGGTCACCGGGGAGGCCGACCGGGCCCGGGCCGCCGGCATCGCCCAGGCCACCGGCCAGGTCGCCTGGATCATCGGCCCGCCGCTGGCCGCGCCGCTGCTCTTCACGGTCGGCCTGCAGTGGGCACTGCTCTTCAACGCGCTCTCCTACGCCGTCTCCTGGGTGGCCATCCGCTCGGTGCCCGCGCCGGCCGGGCTGGTGGCCGAGCAGGACCGCAAGCGGGCCGAACGCAAGAGCCTGGCCAAGGAGTTCACGGCCGGGATCCGGTTCTTCGGCGGCAACCGGTTCCTGGTGGCGCTGCTGGTGCTGGCCGTGATCGGCCAGTTGGGGATCGGCGCGCTCAACACCCTGAACGTCTTCTTCGCCACCCGCAACCTGCACGCCTCCGCCCAGCTCTACGGCTACCTGGGCATGGCGATGGGGATCGGCGGGATCGCCGGCGCGCTCTGCGCGGGCCGGGTGGTGGAGTGGATCGGCGCCCGGCGCACCACCTGGGTCGGGCTGCTGGTCAGCGGCAGCCTGCTGGTGCTCTACTCCCGGCAGTCCGTCTTCGCGAGCGGGGTGGTGCTGCTCTTCGTCTTCGCCGTGCCGCTGACCATGCTGAACACCGCGATGTCGCCGCTGCTGCTCGCCGCCACGCCGCGGGAGTTCCGCGGCCGGGTGGTGGCCGTGTTCTACCCGGTGACCCAGCTCTCCTCGATGCTGGCGGCGGTGCTGGCCGGCTGGCTCGCGGGCAGCGGGCTGCGGGGCTTCGCGGGCTCGCTGGCGGGCCTGCGGTTCGGCCCGATCGACACCATCTTCACGGCGGCCGGGGTGGCCGTGCTGGCGGCCGGCCTCTACGCCCGCTCCGCCCTGCCCGACCCGCAGGCCCCGCCCGCCCCGGCGCCCGACCCGGCACCCGCCGGGGCGGGTGCGGAGGGCACCTCGTGACCTGCGGCGGGTGCGGGCGCCAGGCCGGCGAGGCGGACCGGTTCTGCGCCGGCTGCGGCGCACCGCTGGCCGGGCCGCTCCCGCAGCGCGAGACCCGCAGGAAGGTGTCGATGCTCTTCCTGGACGTGGTCGGCTCCACGGCGCTCGCCGAGCGCCTGGACCCGGAGCCGCTGCGGCAGGTGATGGACCGCTACTTCGCCAGCTGCGGGGCCTGCATCGCCGAACACGGCGGGGTGGTGGAGAAGTTCATCGGCGACGCGATCCTCGCCGCGTTCGGCGCGACCGTGGCGCACGAGGACGACGCGGTGCGTGCGGTGCGCGCCGCCACCGGCGCGCTGGCCGCACTGGCCGGGCTGACCGCCGAGCTGGGCGCCCGCTACCAGGTCACCCTGCAGGCGCGGGCCGGCATCTGCACCGGCGACGTGGTGGTGATCACCCGGGCCGGTGACGACTTCCGGGTGGTCGGCGACTCGGTGAACACCGCCAGCCGGCTGCAGACCGCGGCCGCGCCGGGCGAGGTGCTGGTCTGTGCGGAGACGGCGGCGATGGTCCGCTCCCGGGCCGGGCTGCAGCCGGTGGCGCCGCTGGTCCTCAAGGGCAAGGCCAACGCGGTGCCGGCCTGGCGGGTCACCGCGGCCGAGCCTCCGCCGGAGGAGCCGGTCCCGGCCGCGCCGTTCATCGGCCGGGAGGACGAACTCGCCGAACTGGAGCACGGGTTCCGGCGGGCCCGGCAGCGGCGGCAGGTCCGCCTGGCCACCGTGCTCGGCGCGCCCGGCATCGGGAAGTCGCGGCTGGTGCGGGAGTTCCTGGCCGGGCTGCCGCAGGACGAGGTCACCGTGCTCACCGGGCGCTGCTCCGCCTACGGCCGGGGCATCACCTACCGGCCGCTCGCGGAGATGCTCGGCTCGCTGCCCGGCGGCTGGCCCGCGCTCACCCGGCTGCTCGCCGAGGACGCGCAGCGCACCGGCGCGGCGGCGCCGCACGGCCTGGCGGTGCGCGCCCTGGGCACGGTGGCCGGGCCGCAGGGCGACGGCCCCGAGGAGCGGGCGGGGGTGGCGGACATCGCCTGGGCGGTCCGCCACCTGCTCGAAGTCCTGGGCCGCTCCCGGTCGGTGGTGCTGGTCTGGGAGGACCTGCACTGGTCGGAGCAGACCCTGCTGGATCTGATCGACGAGGTGGCGACCTGGCTGCAGGACGTCCCGGTGCTGCTGCTCTGCGTGGCCCGGCCCGAGCTGCTGGACACCCGGCCGTCCTGGGGCGGCGGCAAGCCGAACGCCACCAGCCTCGAACTCGGTCCGCTGACGGAAGGTCAGTCACTCGAGCTGGTCGGCCAGCTGGCCTCCCGGGCCGAGGTCTGCCCGCAGCAACTGGACGTCTACCAGCGGGTCGCCGTGCAGTGCGACGGCAATCCGCTCTTCGCCGAGCAGCTGCTGGAGGTCCTCGGCGCGGCCGGCCCCGGCACCCGGGTGCCGCCCACCATCCAGGCGATGCTCGGCGCCCGGCTGGACCAACTGGCCGACACCGAGCGGGGCTTGCTGGAGATCGCCGCGGTGATCGGGCGCGAGGTCACCCGCGGCCTGCTGACCGACCTGGCCGGGACGGACGGGACCGGCCCGGCGGCCGCGGAGGAGGCGGTGGCCCGGCTGACCCGGCGGCGCATCCTGGAGCGCGGCCCGGCCGGCACGCTGCGCTTCGCGCAGGCCCTGCTGCGCGACACCGCATACGAGTTCACCCCGAAGGCGCGCCGCGAGCACTGGCACCTGCTGCTGGCCGCCCGGCTGGCCGAACAGCGGCCGGCCGACGAGATGGCCGTCGCCTACCACGTCGAGGCCGCCGCCCTGCTCGGCCGCCAACTGCGGCCCGGTGACCGGGCGCTGCCGCCGCTGGCCGGCCCGGCGGCGGACGCCCTGCTCCGGCAGGGCCGGCAGGCGCTGGCCCGCAAGGACCTCCCGGCCGCCATCCAACTCCTGGAACGCGGCCGCGACCTGCTGCCGCCCGGCGACGCCCGGCAGACCGCCGTGGCCCTGCACATCAGCGACGCCGGGATCTGGCTGCAGGACCGGGAGCGCTGCGCGGGCGCGCTGGCCGCCGCCGAGGCCGCGCTGGCCGGCACGCCCCGGGCGCTGCGCACGCTGGCGGTGCAGCGGGCCGTCGTGGCGCTCCGACTCGGCCTGGCCGCACCGGAGTCGGTGGCCGCGCGGGCCGACCTGCTGGCCGCCGAACTGGCCGCCGACCCCGAGGACCACCTCAGCTGGTGCCGGCTGCACCAGCTGCGCGCCCACCTGGAGCTCGCCGCCGAGCGCGCGGCCAGCGCCGAGGCCGCGCTGCGGCTCGCCCTGGACCGGGCCCGGGCCCTGGAGGACCGCTACGAGGAGGACCGGCTGCTCTGCGCGGGCTGCGAGTTGGCGCAGTGGTCGCCGACCGCCGTCGGCCCGGGCCTGGAGCTCTGCGCCCTGCTCGGGCAGCGCTTCGCCGCCGACCGGGCGCTGCTGGTGCCGGTGCTGGTGACCCGGGCGCACCTGGCCGCGCTCGGCGGCGACCTGGCCGACGCCCGGCGGGCGCTGGCCGATGCGCTCGACTACTCCCGCGAGGCGCACCTGGACCTGGCCGACGCGGTGGTACTGGACGCGGCCGGGTTCGTCGAGTCGCTGGCCGGCGAGCACGAGGCAGCCGAGGCGCGGTACCGGCAGAGCCTGGCCGTGCTGCGCGCCGCCGAGGGCGAGCCCGACACCCGGGGCACCGAAGTGGCCATCGCCCGCGAGCTGTTCGCCCAGGGGCGGGTGGCCGAGGCGGCCGCCGCGCTGGCCCGGATCGGCCCGGACGGCGAACCCGCCGGGCTGCGGACCAGGATCGGCGCGGCCGCGCTGCACGCCCGGCTCGCCGCCGCCCGGGGCGACCGCGCGGCGGTGGCGGCGGCCCGGGCAGCGGCCGGGCTGAGCACCGGCTCCGACGACCCGTGCCTGGTCGCCGAGACCCGCTTCGACCTGGCGGTGGTGCTCCGCGCGGCCGGACTGCCCGCCGAGGCGGCGGCCGAAGGGGCGGCCGCCCTGCGGAACTTCGAGGCCAAGGGCGCCGCACTCCCGGCCGCCCGGGTCCGCGCCTGGCTGGGAGAGTGCCGATGACCGAACTTCCGCCCTGGCGCCGCCCGCCGCGCGACCACTTCCCGGGCGTCCCCGCCTGGAGCATGCCGGCCGCCCTCGCGCCGCAGCAGCTCTTCGAGGTCAGCCCGCTCGGCCCGGTCACCCCGCAGTGGGCCTGGGGCGGCGCGGACGGCTCGGGTGTGCGGGTCTGCGTACTGGACAGCGGGGTCGACGCCGAGCACCCCCTGGTCGGCGGGGTCGACCGGGCGATGGACGTGGTGCGCGGCGAGGACGGCGAGCTGGCGGTGGTCCCGACCGAGCCCGCCGACACCGCCGGCCACGGCACGGCCTGCGCGAGCGTGATCCGCGCCATCGCCCCGGGCGCCGCACTCACCTCGGTGCGGGTGCTGAACAGCGGCGCCTTCGGCAGCGGCGCCGCCCTGCTGACGGGCCTGGGCTGGGCGATCGAGCAGGGCTACGACGTCATCAACATGAGCCTGTCGACGGCGAAGGCGGAGTTCTGCGACGCCCTGCGCGAGCTCTCGGACTCCGCCTACTTCCGGCGCTGCGTGATCGTCGCCTCGGCCCACAACATGCCGGTGCGCAGCTACCCGTGGCCGTTCGCCTCGGTCATCTCAGTGGCCAGCCACGACAGTCCGGACCCGATGGCCTACTACTACAACCCGGCGCCCCCGGTGGACTTCTACGCCCGCGGCGTCCGGGTCCCGGTGGCCGGCCTCGGCGGGCGCCGGATCGTCAGCACCGGCAACAGCTTCGCCACCCCGCACATCGCGGGCATCTGCGCCCTGATCCTCAGCAAGCACCGCTCGTTGACGCCGTTCCAGCTCAAGTCCGTGCTCTACCTCGCGGCCCAGAACGTCACCCGACCCGATGGAGGTTCCGATGCCGATCGATCCGCCGTCGACCACGACTGATCCGCCCGCCCACGGCGACCTCCCCCAGCGCAGGCTGCTGCAGTCCATCGTCGAGGTCGCCCGCAGCGTCTTCGGCGCCGCCGCCTCCTCGGTCCTGCTGGTGGACCCGGCCACCGGCGACCTGGTCTTCGAGGCGGTCGCCGGGGAGGGCGAACAGCACCTGATCGGCAGCCGGTTCCCGCCCGGCACCGGCATCGCCGGCTGGGCGATGCTCACCGGCCAGCCGCTGGTCGTCGACGACGTCTCCGACAGCGCCCAGTTCGCCCGCGACGCCGCCGAGTCCACGGGCTACGTGCCGCGCAGCATCATGGCCGCGCCGCTGATCTGCGACGGCGACTGCGTCGGCGTGCTGGAGGTGCTGGACCGCGACAGCCGCCCGCGCTGCGACCTCGACGACATGGGCTCGCTCGGGCTGCTCGCCACCGAGATGGCCACCGTGCTCGACCTGCTCGTCCAACTGCGCGCCCGCACACCGAAGTCCGAGCCTCCTCAGCTGGAGCTGCTGCAGCGCGTCGCCCGGCGCCTCCCGACCGCCTCCGACCACGTCGGCGCCACCGTCGGCAAGCTCCTCGCGATGGCCGACGACCTGCTGGCCGCGGACAGCGGCGATGCCTGACCCCTTCCTCAGCTTTGTCAGCCAACTCAACACCACCACACACCAGTTCGACGTCCGCCCGGGCCCGGTGCCCGCCGTCCTGCTGCTCAGCCGCAGCTGCGACCACGACCTCGACGCCGTGCAGGCCCGGCTCGCCGCCACCGGCGTCCCGTTCCTGCGTCTCAACGCCGACGAACTCGCCGGCGCCGACCTGCTGATCGCCCCCGACCACCGCACCGTCCGCCTCAACGGCCGCCAACTCACCCCCACCGTCAGCTGGCTCCGGCACTTCTCCCCCAGCGCCATCGACACCGCCGAGGACCCCGCGCAGCGCCTCTTCCTCCGCGACTCCTGGCAGGCCGCGACCGCCCAATTCGCCGCGGTCTCCCGGACTTCCCTCACCCCCGCCCGCCCCGACCTGCTCACCCAACTGCGCCTCGCCCGCCGCCACGGCGCGGCCGTCCCCCGCACCCTGCTGACCACCACCCCCACCCGGGCCGGCGAACACTTCCGCTCCCCCCGCCTCGTCATCAAGTCGGCTGACCGCCACTTCGTCGAGCCGGTCCCGGGCCGGCTGCACGGCATCTTCCCGACCGTCCTCGACCGGGCGGACCTCGCCCGCCAACCCCCCGGTCCGCCCGTCCTCGTACAGGAGTACGTCGAGCACTCCGCCGAACTCCGCGTCTACCACGTCGCCGGCGCGCTGCACGCCTTCGAGGTCGCCAAGGCCTCCCCGGCCGCTCCCTGGCTCACCCCCGACCGGCTCGACGTCCGGCCGGTGCCGACACCGCCCGCCGTGGCAGCCGCCACCACCGCACTCGCCGCCGCCCTCGGCCTCCGCTACGCCGCCTTCGACTTCCTGCTCACACCGGACGGCCCGCCGGTCTTCCTGGAGCTCAACCCCGACGGCGACTGGCACTGGGCCGAGCGGCACACCGGAACCACCGAGGTCACGGAGGCCGTGGCCGCGATGCTCACCGCCCTGCACCGAGCGGCGCAGCCGCCGGCCGGCCGGTTCGACTTGCTGGGATTCCTGGTTGACGGCCCGTAGCAATACGGATGTTCAGTCGACGGCCCGCAACCCGCGTGCCGCTTCCTCATCCCGCTGCGGCCCCGTCGACGTACCCCCGTTCAGGCTGGACACGTCGAAGCCACCGCCGCCCCCGCCGCCAGAGTTGTGCCCGTTGGAGCCGCTACCACCGCCTGGGTGGTTCCCGCCGGAACCACTGCTCGATCCCCCGCCAGAGCCTGACGAGTTGGACAGCGCGGCCAGCACCACCAGCACGACGAGCAACGCCGCGGCGCCCATCACCAGCCCCCCGACCAGCGCCGCGGCCGGCACTGCCAGCAGCAGCGTCACCTTCCGCCGGACGAACGGCCGGGCCAACAGCACGGAGCCCACCACGAACAGCACGCAGCCGGCCGCCAACAGCGCGATCCCCGCCTTGGCGTGCAAGGACTCGTGCCAGGCGAGACGCACGGTGGCGACCGTGACCAGCCCGCCCACGTCCTCGTGCTTCACCCTCGCCGCCACGTAAGCGAGCGGCCCTCCAAGGCCTATGAACTGCAAGGCCAAACCGCCGGCGATCCAGCGAGCCCGGTGGGCGACAGGCCCCAGGCTCCCGCTGCGAACCGCAGCGTCCTCCCCGTTTTCCATGCCGACGAGCATAGGGAACGCGGTCCGCCCCGGGAACCCTCGATGCCGGCGGCTCCCACGAGGTGACCGCCCCGGTCCCACGCCCCGCGGCGCCAGGGGCTCCGGGTCAGGCCGGCGAGCCGATCTCCTTCGCCCCGTACATCGCCGCCGCCTCACCCGTCATCAGCGCCCAGTACCGGTCGCCGAACGACCAGTGCCACCACTCGGTGGGGTAGTTCACCAGGCCGGCGGCCGCGAGCGCGGCACCCAGCACCTCCCGGTTCGCGCGGGCCTCCGCGCTGATGTTGGCGGCGTGGGTGTAGCAGGCGCCTTCGCTCTCCTCGGGGTCCGCGTTCATCCGGGTTCCCAGGTCCAGACGCCCTCCCGCATGTGGGCGAAGGCATCTGCCGGGTCCTGCTTGCGCGGGTCGACCAGCAGCGCACCACTGGCTCGGACGTCCACCAGACGTTCACCGCACTCCGCGACGGGTATGGCGGCGACCTTCGGGTCCGACATCAGAACGATCTCACTCATGACGCGATCATCTCGTAGGACGTACCCGACAGCACCGGTGGCAGCCGGGCGCGGGAACACGCCCCCCCACCACCACCAGACCCACCACCAGACCCACCGTCAGCCCCGCCCGTCGGCCGCCCGAACGACCACGCACGGCCCCCACCGCCCACCCCGCCGTGACATGCTCAGCGAAGATATGTGATCATCTCCGGCGGTCCGTCCGTCTGCTGACGGTCGGCCACACGCACGAGCATCGGGGGTCCGCGTGTCCGCAGGAGCGTTGTCGGGTAGTACGGCGCCGAGCCGCGGCCGGCACCGCCGGTCCGCCGGAGCCCGCCTCGCGCCGCTGCTCGGTACGGGGGCGCTGGCGGCCGTCGCCTGCTGCGTGGGCCTGACGGTGCTGCTCGGGCTCGCCGGGCCGTCCGCCGTGGAGCCGGACTTCGGGCCCGCCGGCGCCCTGCCGCCCTGGTTCACCTCCGCACACCCCGCGGACCCGCTCGTCTGGGCCGCGGTGGCCGCAGTCCTCTGGCTCGGCACGGCGGCCGTGCTCACCGGGCTCGCGGCCGTGCGCCGCGGCTGGGCGCCGCGCCCCGGCCGGCTCTTGCTGGCGGGTGCGGCGGCGGTCGGCGGGCTGCTCTGCGTGCCCGCGCTGGGCACCACCGACCCGCTCAACTACGCGGCCTACGGCCGGGCGGCGGCCTTGGGCCTGAACCCGTACCGGCTGACGCCCGCCGACCTGGCCCACCGCGGCGACCCGATCGGCGTGCTCTCGGTCGCCGAGCCCTGGCTGCACACGCCCTCGGTCTACGGGCCGGTGGCCACCGCGACCCAGTGGCTCGCCTCGGTCGGCGGCGGCACCTCGATGCTGCGCACGGTCTGGCTGCTCTCGCTGCTCGGCGGCGCGGCCTTCCTCGCCACCGGCGCGCTGCTGCTCCGGCTGGCGGGGGCGGACCGTGGGCGGCAGGTGCGCTCACAGCTGCTCTGGACGCTCAACCCGGTGCTGCTCTGGGACCTGGTCGCCGGTCCGCATGTCGACACCGTCGGCGCGTTCCTCCTGGTCGCCGCGTTCTGGGCGGTGCGGCGCTCCGGCGCCGGCGCCGGGCTCGCCGTCGCGGCGGCGACCGCGGTGAAGCTGACGATGGGCGTCTTCGCCCTCCCCTTCGCCTGGGGGCTGCGCCGCGACGGGCGCCGGCTCGCCGCCGCCGTGGCCGCCGGTGCGGTGGCGCTGGCGATCGGGTACGGCCTCACCCCGCAGGCCATCGGCAACGCGCGCGGCGTGAGCAGCGGCGCGGCGGCGGACGGCACGGCGTGGCAACTGCTCGACCGGATCCTGGTGGTCCCGCTGCTCGGGGCGGCGGGCGCGCAGTCGGCCATGACGGTGCTTCAGCTGGTGGCCGTGGCACTGCTCGCCGTGCTGCTGCTCGGGGCGATCCCGGCCCCGGCGCCCGGGGAGCGGGACCTGGTCCAGCTGACCGCGCGGCCGGCGCTGGCGGTGGTCCTGGCCTACCTGCTGGGCACGGCCTACGTGCGGCCCTGGTACGACGCGATCGCCTGGCTGCTGGTGGCGCTGCTGGCGCACTCCTGGCTCGACACGGTGCTGCTGGCGCACACCGCGCTGCTGACCATGGTCTACGACCCGGGCCTGGCCCACCTGCTGCACCCGGCCTGGCTGTACTCGCTGGTGCTGCAGATCGCCTACCGGCTGGTGCCGTGGGGTCAGGTGCTGCTGCTGGCCTACGTGGTGCTGATGAGCGCCTGGCGGATCCGGGCCGCGCGCCGGGCCGCACCGAGCGTCAGCGCCCCGGGCCGGCCGCCGGCTCGCCCAGCCGCAGGACGGTGACGGCGTCAGCGGGCCACCGCCCCACGGCAATGGCCCGCTGCCGGCAGCAGCACCGGTGCTGCTGCCGGGTACCCCTGGTACTACCGCCGTCCTCCGGTCACTTCACCGGCCTCACCCGGACCTTCGTCTCCAGGTAGTTGGAGCTCTCGTTCTGGATCTCGATGCTGGTGCCGGTGTCCGGCACGATCACGCTGTCGTACGGGTCGGTGGCGTCCCAGTAGCTGCGCTTGTGGTCGTTGAACTCGGTGACGCCCTTGCTGCGCGGGATCACCGTGAGCTGGTCGGCCTTGTGGAGTTCCAGGCCGGAGGTGCGGCGGGAGCCGAAGGTGGAGTCGTAGCCCTGCATCCGGGGGCGCATCAGGCTGCCGTCGGACCACTTGAGCGGGGCCGGGTGGGCGTCGATCGGCAGCACCAGGCCGTGGCCCGGGTGGACGCTGACGTTGTTGTCGGACTGCGAGCCGTCCCAGTACCAGAGCAGCAGGCCGGGCTGGTAGGCGTAGTGCTCGACCCAGTTCGGCCGGGCCGCGGAGCCGAAGTTGTACGGGCCGGTCTTCAGCGTCTCGTCGAAGGAGACCGGCTGGCGGTTCTCGGCCAGGTAGTACTGCGGGTAGTCCTGGGAGAACTTCCCGTTGATGATCGAGAAGCCCTTGGCCTGCCAGGCGCCGGCGCCGTTCTCGGCGCCGTCGGTGAAGACGGCGGCACCGTCCGCCGTGACGCTGATGTCATCGAGCGCCAGGCCGCTGTAGTGCAGGCCGCCGTCGGTGGTGTTGTGGAAGCGGAGCTTGACCGGCTTCCCCGCGTACGCGTCCAGCGGGTAGGCCAGGTCGCCCCACTTCTTGGCGTTGCCGGTCAGGCCGGCCTTGTTGCCGTTGTTGCGGGGGATCGCGGTGCCGTCGAAGGTGCCGTCCAGGACGGTCCAGGTGCTGCCGCCGTCCGCGGAGACCTCGGCGTAGCCGTAGTCGTAGTCCTGCTCCAGGTCGTACCAGCCCTTGGCCTTGAGCACGGCGCTCTGCCTGCCCGTCAGGTCGACGTCCCGGGTGAGGGTGACGTCGAGGTTGTCGGCCGCGCCGCTCCACCACTCGCCGGTGCCCGCGAAGGGCGTGTTGATGTCGGTGGTGACGGTCTTCTTCGGCAGGTCGACGACCAGGCCCTGCGGGAGCTTGGTGTGGTACTCCACCGGGCCGAGGCGGTGGGTGGAGTCCTTGCCGGCCTGCGCCTTGTCGTACGTGAGCCAGCCGAGCTGGAGCTTGCTCCAGACGTCCAGGTCGTCGGGCAGGTCGCCGATCGAGTCCTTGCCGGTGCCCAGCCAGGAGCCGGAGCTCATCAGCGACCAGAAGCCGACCGAGTTGTCGTTGGGGCCCTGGGTGTCGTAGAGGTCGGGCAGGCCGAGGTCGTGGCCGTACTCGTGGGCGAAGACGCCCAGGCCGCCGTTCTCCGGCTGCATGGTGTAGTCGCCGACCCAGTAGCCGCTGGTGCCGATCTGCACACCGCCGCGCTTGTTGCCCTCGGGGCCGGTGACGCCGGCGTCCGAGCCGTGCACGTAGGAGCGGTGGGCCCACAGGGCGTTGGCGCCCTGGACGCCGCCGCCGGCCGACTGGTCCTCGCCGGCGTGCACGATCTGGAAGTGGTCGATGTAGCCGTCGGGCTGGTTGAAGTTGCCGTCGCCGTGCGAGCCGTAGCGGTCCCAGGTGTCGTACTCGGCGAGGTTGGCCTTGATGTCGGCGTCCGAGCGGCCCTTGGCCTGCTGGTCGGCGACCCAGGCGTTCAGCGCGTCGGCGATCAGGTCCTGGGCGTTGGCGCAGATGTGCGCGCCGCAGTAGTCGGAGCCGTAGCGGGCCTCGTTCCACGGCACCCGGACCCAGTCGCTGACCTGGCCGTCCACCGAGTAGCGGCCGGAGGACTGCTTCTCGTAGTAGGTCTTCAGGGAGGGCTTGTCGCCGGCGAAGTACAGGTCCTGGTAGTGCTGCCGGGAGTAGTCGGCCTGCCAGGCGGTGGAGTTGTTTGTGGCGCGGTCGGGGGCGGCGATCTGGTTGTGCGCCGGGCCGGGGGTGCCGCCGTACTTCGGCGTGCCGTCGGGCATCTTGGTGGTGCTGTCCACCTGGTCGCCGAAGTCCACCAGGATGGTGAAGATCTTGTCGGTCCGCTCGCGGGAGAGCTCGACGTACTTGTCGCGGCCCAGCTTCACGCTGCGGCTGGAGCCGTGCTGCTCGACGTCGGCGGTGCCGGCCAGCAGCTGCTCGGTGGCGGCGCGCTGCTCGGCGGTGGCCTTGCCGGTGTAGGGGCCCGGCAGGTCGTGGTCGACCCGGGCGGCCTGCGCGGTGTCCGCGGGGTCCACCACGGCGGGGGCGCCGGCCGGGGCGCCGGCGGTGCCGGCGGCTATCGCGGTGCCGGGCAGCAGGACCAGCCCGACGGCAGTGGCCAGCGCGGTCCCCACGGCGGTGGCCGTGGTCTTGATGGGTGTCTTCAACGTGGGTGACGTCCTCCCTGGACCGGGGCATGCCCGTGGGATGCACGGTCAGACCCGGTAAAACAACATGCCAAGTTGAAGACATAGTTGACCCAAGGATTGGCAAAAATGAAAGACCTTGACCGCGCCATGCCCGCCCACTAGGCTCCACGCCCCGCGTGCCATGACGCCCCCTCAGCCGTACCCCCCATCGACAGCCAGGTCCTATATGCACCATTTCTGACGATCCGTCTGTCAGGATCGTCCTGATGACCGACAAGCTGACCGCCCTGTTGAGCCGGTGGACCGTCCTGGTCCCACCGCTGGCCGTGCTGCTGCTGGCCCTGGTCTGGGGCCGCTCGCTGCCCGCCGCCGTGGCCGCGGTGGCGGGGCTGGCCCTGGTGGGCGGGGTGCTGGCCGCCGTGCACCACGCCGAGGTGGTGGCGCACCGGGTCGGCGAGCCGCTGGGCTCGCTGGTGCTGGCGGTGGCGGTGACGGTGATCGAGGTCGCACTGATCGTCACCCTGATGGCCGACAACGGCACCAAGAACGCCACCCTGGCCCGGGACACCGTCTTCGCCGCCGTGATGATCACCTGCAACGGCATCGTCGGCCTCTGCCTGCTGGTCGGCGCGCTGCGCACCCGGGTCGCCGTCTTCAACCCGGAGGGCACCGGCGCGGCCCTGGCCACCGTCGCCACCCTGGCCACCCTCAGCCTGGCGCTGCCCACCTTCACCACCAGCACCCCGGGGCCGCGCTTCTCCCCCACCCAGCTGACCTTCGCCTCACTGGCGGCCGTGGTGCTCTACGCGCTCTTCGTGGCCACCCAGACGGTCCGCCACCGGGACTACTTCCTCCCGCCCGACCTCGGCGGCGGCCCGCTGGAGAGCGAGCCGCGCGGCGAGGGCGGCGGCGCGGACGGCGACCACGCCGAACGCCCGTCCGCCCGGGCCGCCGGCGCCGGCCTGGCGCTGCTGCTGGTGGCGCTGATCGCGGTGGTCGGACTGGCCAAGACCGTCTCGCCGAACATCGAGACGGCGCTCACCTCGGCCGGCCTGCCCTCCTCGGTGATGGGCGTGGTGATCGCGTTGCTGGTGCTGCTGCCGGAGACCATCGCGGCGGTCCGCGCGGCCCGCCGCGACAAGGTGCAGATCGGCCTCAACCTGGCGCTGGGCTCGGCGATGGCCAGCATCGGGATGACCGTCCCGGCCGTCGCGCTGGCCTCGGTCTGGCTGAGCGGGCCACTGGTGCTCGGCCTCGGTGCGACCCACCTGGTGCTGCTGGCGCTGACCGTCGCGATCGGCACCCTGACCGTGATCCCCGGCCGGGCCACCCCGCTGCAGGGCGGGGTGCACCTCTCGGTGCTGGCCGCCTACGTGGTCCTGGCCGTCAGCCCCTGACCACCCCTCAGCCGGCCCGCCCGGGGCCGCCCGACACCCCTGGAGCTCCCATGACCAAGATGACCGGCTACCGCGAGGGCGTCCCGTGCTGGGTCGACCTCGTCACCACCGAACCCGAGCGGGCGATCGCCTTCTACCGGGCGCTGTTCCACTGGGAGTACACCGACACCGGCGAGGCGGGCGGCCACTACCGGCTGGCCTCGCTGCGCGGCAGCCTGGTGGCCGGGCTCTCGCCGGAGCCGACCGCCAGCCGCTCGCAGTGGATCACCTACCTGGCGGCCGAGGACATCGACGCGGTGGCCGCCCGGATCCGGGACGGCGGCGGCGAGGTGCTGCTCGGCCCGCTGGACGTGCTGGACCAGGGCCGGATGGCGATGGCCAAGGACCCGGCCGGCGCGCTCTTCGGCCTCTGGCAGGCCGGGGCGCACGGCGGCTCCGAGCTGGTCAACGAGCCGGGCGCCTTCACCTGGAACGAGAACCTCTCCACCGACCCCCGGGCGGCCCGCAGCTTCTACTTCCAGGTCTTCGGCTACGAGTACGACCAGGTGCCGGGCCTGGACTACTCGGTGATCAAGCTGCACGGCGGCCCGATCGGCGGCATCGGCGACCAGCCGGCGATGATCCCGCAGGGCACCCCGTCGTTCTGGAACACCTACTTCCACGTCTCCGACACCGACATGACGGCGGCCCGGGTGGCCGAGCTGGGCGGGCAGATCGCGGTGCCGCCGACCGACTCCCCCAACGGCCGGATGGCGGTGCTCCGGGACGACACCGGGGCCGCCTTCTGCGTCATCGCCCCGCCGCGCGGCTGACCCTCCGGCGCCCTCCCGCACCCTCCCGCACCCCGGATCCGGCCTGCCCGGATCCGGGTTTCGGCGCGGCAGCCCGGCGCGGTAAACTCGGAAGGATTGGTCTAGACCTCTACATACACGCTTTCGGACGGTGGGTCAAGATGGAGATTGTGATCGTTCCCGACGCGGCAGCGGGCGGTGAGCTGATCGCCACGGCGATCGCGGACCTGTTCACCCGCAAGCCCGACGCGCTGCTCGGCGTGGCCACCGGCTCCACGCCGCTGCCGATCTACCGGGCCCTGGAGGCCAAGGTGCAGGCGGGGACCCTCGACGTCTCGCGGGCCCGGGTCTGCCAGCTGGACGAGTACGTCGGCCTGCCCGAGGGCCACCCCGAGTCCTACCGCGAGGTGCTGCTGCGCGAGGTGCTGCAGCCGCTCGGCATCGCCGGCGACCGCTTCATCGGCCCGGACGGCTCGGCCGAGGACATCGCCGCCGCCGCGATCGCCTACGACCAGCAGCTGGCCGCCGCCGGCGGCGTGGACCTGCAGCTGCTGGGCATCGGCACCGACGGCCACATCGGCTTCAACGAGCCCTGCTCCTCGCTCGCCTCGCGGACCCGGATCAAGACCCTGACCGAGCAGACCCGGGTGGACAACGCCCGGTTCTTCGACAGCCTGGACGAGGTCCCGCACCACGTGCTGACCCAGGGCATCGGCACCATCCTGGAGGCCCGCCACCTGGTGCTGCTGGCCACCGGCGCGGCCAAGGCCGAGGCGGTCGCGCAGACCGTCGAGGGCCCGCTCTCCGCCCTGGTGCCCGCCTCGGCGCTGCAGCTGCACCCGCACGCCACCGTGGTGGTGGACGAGGCGGCCGCCGCCCACCTCAAGCTCGCCGACTACTTCCGCGCCACCTACGCGGCCAAGCCGTCCTGGCAGTCGATCTGACGCACCGCCGGTCCGGCCGCCACGGGCACCGGCTCCGGCCGGTGCCCGTTTCGCGATCATCGACTTGAAGAATTCTTCAATTTCATTGGATGATGACCGCGACCAGATCCACCCCGGGAGGAGTCGCGGTGCCGGTTCCGCTCTACCAGGCCAAGGCGGAGTTCTTCCGCACCCTCGGCCACCCCGCCCGGATCCGGGTGCTCGAACTGCTCCAGGACGGGCCGCGCCCGGTCCGCGAGCTGCTGGAGCGGATGGAGATCGAGCCGTCCAGCCTCTCCCAGCAGCTGGCGGTGCTGCGCCGCAGCAACCTGGTGACCGCCACCCGCGAGGGCAACACCGTGGTCTACGCGCTCAGCACCCCGGACGTCGCCGAACTGCTGCGCGCCGCCCGCCGCATCCTCACCGAGGTGCTGACCGACCAGGGCACCCTGCTCGCCCAGCTGCGCGAGCCCGCCCCGCGGGCCGCCCGGTGACCGCCCCCACCCCGGAGGAGAACGTGGAGCAGTCCGCGAGCACGACCACCCCCGTGGACGGCACCGTCCGCGACGAGAAGAGCAAGCGGAAGGCGGCGCTGATCCGCGCCGCCATCTACATCGCCGGTACCCACTTCTTCGCGTTCTTCGTGATGCTCCTCTTCTACCTGGGCGGCCACCGCCACTGATCCGCTAGTGCGCCGGTCGGCGGTGCCTGCCCGCTCCCGTTCCCACGCCCGCGCCGCGCGCCGGGTGCTCCGGCCGCTCGGTGAGCAGCCGGGCGGTGATCACCAGGATCGCCAGCACCGTCAGCCCCCAGAAGACCGCGAAGAGGGCCACCACCCAGGTGGTCTCCACCTGGTAGCCCACCAGGCCGAGCCCCATCGACGCGCCGATCATGATCAGCACCGTCCGGGGCTGGACGTGCCACACCGCGTCCAGGATGTCGTGCCAGGGGTGCGGCTTCGCCGCCCGCCGGTCCGCATTCCGCTGCACCGTCGTCATCGAACGACCTCCTAGGCCGGGCGTTGGTCGGACTACTCCATCCTGCGCCCGGCGGCGTGTGAGTGCGCGCCCGCATGGGGAGTGACTGCTGGGAGTGCCCGTTCCGGGCACGCAGCGCATCCGGACGTCCCCGCTAGGAGCACGCATGACCAGCAGAAACGCCGCCCATGTGATCGTCGGGGCGAGCCTCGCCGGGGCCAAGGCCGCCGAGGCCCTGCGGAACCAGGGCTACCGGGGGCCGCTGGTCCTGATCGGCACCGAGGCCGACTTCCCCTACGAGCGGCCACCGCTCTCCAAGGGCTACCTGTCCGGCAAGGACGGCCGCGAGAAGATCTTCGTCCACCCCGAGGAGTGGTACGCCGAGCAGCAGATCGACCTGCGCCTGGGCACCACCGTCACCGCGATCGACCGCGACGCGCACGAGGTCGAGCTGGCCGACGGCAGCCGGATCGCCTACGCCAAGCTGCTGCTCACCACCGGCGCCTCGCCCCGTCGCCTGCCGGTCCCCGGCGCCGAGCTGGCCGGCGTCCACTACCTGCGCACCGTGCAGGACAGCGACGCGCTGCGCGAGCTGTTCGCCTCGCCCAAGCGGCTGGTGGTGGTCGGCGCCGGCTGGATCGGGCTGGAGGCCACCGCCGCCGCCCGCGAGGCCGGCCTGGAGGTGACCGTGCTGGAGGCCGCCGAGCTGCCGCTGCTGCGGGTGCTGGGCCGCGAGGTCGCGGAGGTCTTCGCCGACCTGCACCGCGCGCACGGCGTGGACCTGCGTTTCGGCGTCCGGATCGAGTCCTTCGAGGGCGGCGCGGACGGCCGGGTCTCCGGCGTCCGGCTGGCCGACGGCACGGTGGTCCCGGCCGACGCGGTGCTGGTCGGCATCGGCGCCGCCCCCAACACCCAGCTGGCCGAGGCCGCCGGCCTCCCGGTCCGGGACGGCGTCCTGACCGACTCGGCCCTGTGCACCGCCGACCCCGACGTCTTCGCGGCCGGCGACGCGGCCCGCGCCGAGCACCCGCAGTACGGCACGGCGATCCGCGTCGAGCACTGGGCCAACGCGCTCAACCAGCCGCAGACCGCCGCCAAGTCGATGCTCGGCGAGGACGCGGTCTACGACCGGATCCCGTACTTCTACACCGACCAGTTCGAGCTGGGCATGGAGTACGTCGGCTACGTCGAGCCGGACGGCTACGACCGCGTGGTGTTCCGCGGCGACGTGCCCGGCAAGGAGTTCATCGCCTTCTGGACCAAGGACGGCCGAGTGCTGGCGGGCATGAACGTCAACATCTGGGACGTCACCGACCCGATCCGCGAGCTGGTCCGCTCCGGCCGGCCGGTCGACCTGGACCGCCTGGCCGACCAGAGCGTGCCGCTCGGCGAGGTCTGACGGACCGACGGCTGACGGCTGACGGCTGACGCCCGGTCGGTTCCCCGACCGGGCGCCGCCGCACCGGCTCACTCCGAGTCGTCGGGATCGGCGGGCGCCGCCGTGTCCTTGAGACCGAGCTTCGCCTCGGCGGTGGTCCAGTCGGCGGCGATCGCCTGCTGGGCCGCCGCGAGGGTGATCTGGTTCTTGCAGAGCGCGGTGTGCAGGTGCGTCTCCACCGAGTCCTTGGGGTTGTTGGGCCCCTTGCCGGGCACGTGGCCCGGGGAGGCGGGCTCGACCCAGAGGTTGCGCGCGTCGTTCGGGTCGCCGCCGAGCTGCAGGCTGATCAGGTGGTCGTACTCGGCGTCGCCCATCGGCCCGGTGTAGCCGTAGGACTTGGCGTTCTCGGTCTTCTCCTTGTTGGTCACGTTGACCGGCGGCCGGATCGTGGAGGTGTAGCCCCCGGGGCGGCAGATGGTGTCCTTGAGGTTGTCCTGGGTGACCGCCGGGCTGGTCGCTCCCGGGGTGCAGGCCGGGTCCGGCAGCGGCTGGCCGGCCGTGGTGAACCGGTAGTGGCAGCTGCTCGCCGCGGGCTGCGCGGCCGCCTGGTAGCCGTTCTGCGGCCCGGCCCCGACCGGTATCACCGGGTGCCCGCCGGCCGGGGTGGCCGCGTCGGCGCCCTTGTTCTTCGCGCCGCCGCCGCTCGGGCCGCAGCCGGTGAGCAGGGTCAGTGCGGTGGCCGCGGCGAGCAGGGCCGCGGCGGTGGTACGCCTGGTTCGGCGGCTGGTGGTCGTCACCGGGTTTTCCCTTCCTTCGTGCTGACGCCCCGGCAGCCGAGCCGGGGCCGTCCGGGACGATCGTCCCAGGTGCGCCGCTGCGGCTCCCGGCGATCGTCCGAAAGCGGAATATGCCACCACGGATCGGCTACAGTCGATCCGCCGCGCGCAAGGCGGCCGATGTGATGATCACAACGGGGGGCAGTGCATGGCCGGGGGATCCGACGGCTACCGCGTCAACCTGGACGCCCTGGACCGGGTGACCGGCCACCTCGGCCAGGTCTCCTCGGACCTGGCGACCGCGAACACCGACTACACCGCGGCGCTCTGCCACCCGGCGAGCGCCTTCGGGGAGTTCGACATGGACCGGGCCGCGCTGATCGGACTGCGGCGGCGGAGCCCGGGACCGGCCGCCTAGTGGATCACACGGTGAACCTCTGGCGCGCGGGGCTGACGGCCGTTCCCGAGGCGGTCTGGGAGCAGCCCGAGGTGTCGGTGCTGATCCTCGCCGACAACGAGCTGACCGAGCTCCCCGCCCGGATCGCCGGCCTCCGGCAGCTGCGCACCCTGGACCTCGGGCACAACGCCCTGACCGACCTGCCCGCGCTCCCGGACGTCGGCGACTTCCTCTACCTGCACGACAACCGGCTCGCCGAACTGCCCGACTCGCTCGGCGGCCTGGCCCGGCTGCGCTACCTCAACGTGGGCGAGAACCGGCTGACCGCGCTGCCGGAGACCATCGGCGGCCTCGCCGCACTGATCGAGCTGCGCGCCCAGCAGAACCTGCTGACCCGGTTGCCCGCCTCGATCGGCCGGCTCACCCGGCTGCGCGAACTCCTGCTGCGCGGCAACCGGCTGACGGCCCTGCCGCCCGGGCTCGCCCGGCTCACCGAGCTGCGCCACCTGGAGCTGCGCGAGAACGCCCTGGCCCGCATCCCCGCCTGCCTGGCCGGCCTCCCCCGGCTGCGCCACCTGGACCTGCGGTCCAACCGGATCACCAGCCTGCCCGACTGGCTGCTCGGGCTGCCCGCCCTGGAGAAGCTGGACCTGCGCTGGAACCCGCTCACCCCGGCGCCGGCCCTGGTGGCCGGACTCGAGGCGCGCGGCTGCGTGGTGCTCGGCTGACGCGGCCGTCAGCGGGCGGTCCCAGGGTGACCGGTGACACCGGTGACACCGGCTACGCCGCGGCGCGAGCCGAGGCCGACCGCCGCCGCGGCCTCCCGGAGGGCACCGGGGAGGACGTACGCTCGCTCGCCCTGCACGACACCCCGCCGGCGCCGGCCGCCGAGTTCCCGGCCCACCACCAGCGCGCCCAGTCCGCGGCCCCGTTCGGCGAGCCCTGGCCGCCGACCGCCTGGCCCGAGGCCCCGACCCGCTTCCTGGTGGCCCGCGACGACCGCTTCTTCCCGCCCGCGTTCCCGCGCCGCACCGTCACCGACCGCCTCGGCGTCGAGCCCGACGAGATGCCGGGCGACCACTGCCCGATGCTCGCCCACCCGGTGGAACCGGCCGACCGGCTGGAGGGCTACCGCAAGCCGCTCTAGGAGCGCAGCAGTTCACCGACCGCCAGCAGGGTGCGCTCCTCCAGCAGGCGGCGGTCGGCCGCGGGCAGCTCGCGCAGCGGGCCCTGGCCGGTGAGCACCGCCGTCCCGTGCACGGCCGACCAGATGGGGTACTCGAGGCCGGGGCGGCGGGCCGGGGCGAGGACGCCGGCGGTGACCAACTCGTCCAGGGCGGCGCGCAGTCGGCCGAGCGGGGTGCCGTCGTCGCCGTCCCCGGCCCGGGCGTAGGCGTGCTGCTGCGGCAGGGCGAAGGCGGTGGCGAAGAGGCCGGGTTCCTGCTCGGCGAAGGCGAAGTAGGCGGTGCCGACCGCGCGCAGGCGGGCGCCGGCCGCCGCCGGGTCGCCGTACCCGCCGGGGACGGCGGCCATGCCCTCGGCCATCCGGTCGGCGAGCCGGGCGATGGCCGCGGCGCAGACGGCGGCGAGCAGTTCGTCCCGGTCGGCGAAGTGGCGGTAGGCCGCGTTGGGCACCACGCCGACGATCCGGGTGGCCTCGCGCAGCACCACGGCCTCGGGGCCGCCGGCCCGGGCGAGCTCCAGCCCGGCCGCGACCAGCCCGTCGCGCACCGCCCCGCGCGGCCGGCGCCGCGATTCCGCCTCTGGGGTCATGCGAGCAGGATAGCAAGAAGTGGACGCCGTCCACTTCCCTCGCCAATGGCGCCCGCGAGCGCGGGTAGGATCGGAGGCACGGCGCCGCGTGTCGGTCACCGACCGGGTGAGGCATGGAGGCGCCCGTGAGATTGCCCCTGGAGGCATTCCACACATGTCCGTCGAACTGAACCACACCATCGTCCACTCCCTGGACAACCGCGAGTCCGCCGAGTTCCTGGCCCGCATCCTCGGGCTCGAAGTCGGCGCCGCCTGGGGCCCGTTCATCCCCGTCGCCACCGCCAACGGGGTCACCCTGGACTTCGCGACCATCCCGGCCGAGTCCATCGTCATGCAGCACTACGCCTTCCTGGTCTCGGACCAGGAGTTCGACGCCGCCTTCGCCCGCATCCGGGAGGCCGGCCTGAGCTACTACGCCGACCCGCACTTCAAGCAGCCGGGCGAGATCAACCACCACCACGGCGGCCGCGGCGTCTACTTCCTCGATCCGGCGGGCCACGGGATGGAGATCCTCACCCGACCGTACGGCAGCCACCCGGAGCCCTTCCGGGGCTGATCCGGAGCCGTTCCGGAGCTGATCCGGGTCCGCGGGGAGCGGAATCTCCCGCAGGGGGAGGTCCTACGGTCTGACCGGCAGCACGCCGAACAGCCGAAAGGACCGATCATGACGACCTTCCTCCTGGTGCCCGGACTCTTCATGGGCGGGTGGGCCTGGAGCTCCGTGGCCGCCGAACTGAAGGCGCGCGGGCACCGGGCGGTCCCGCTCACCCTCCCGGGCCTCGACAGCGGCGATGCCGAGCAGGCCGAGCACGCCGCGCAGGCCGAGCACGCCGAGGACGCCCGGCAGCCCCGCGACACCGGGGGCGCCGCGGCGATCGGCCTCACCGAGCACATCGAGGCCGTCGCCGCGGCGCTCGCCGCCGAGCAGGGGAGCGTGGTGCTGGTGGCGCACAGCTACGGCAGCTTTCCGGCCATCGCCGCCGCCGAGCGCCTGATCGACAAGGTCGAGCGGGTGGTCTTCGTGGACACCGGCTTCCCCGAGTCCGGCGAGGCGGTGACCACCACCATGCCGCACCTGCTGGGCCTCGCCGAGGGTGACGTGCTGGCGGTCCCGGCCGGCATCGACGCCGTCCACGGCGTGCCGGAGGAGGAGTTGGCGCGGTACCGCCGCCTGGCCGCCCCGCAGCCGTTCCGGACCGTCACCGAGCCGATCGAGCTGACCGGCGCCTGGCGCGCCCTGCCCACCACGGGCATCTTCTGCCTCGCCAACGGCCTCAACCTGGAGCTGGCCCGCTCCCTGCACGCCACCGGCGCCCCGCGGTTCGCCAAGCTCGCCGAACCGGGCGTCACCTACGCCGAACTGAACACCGGCCACTACCCGATGCTCTCCACCCCGCAGGAGCTGACCGAGGCCCTGGTGCAGGCGGCGGCCGGCCGCGGCGTGGACCTCTGGGGCAAGCCGGTCGGCTGCTAACCGGCACCCGGTACGCACAGCTTGTGCTTCCGGGCCCGCCGCCAGGCCTCCGGCGTGTCCGCCAACGCCGCCTCGGCCAGGGGACGTTGGGCCGCGTACAGCCGCCCGTAGTCGAAGGCCGCCCGCGCCGGGAGCCCCGGCGCGGCGGCCAGCTCCGGCAGCAGCCGCTCGGCGACCACCGCGTCCTGGTAGGCGCCGAGCGTCTGCTGCAAGCCGTGCAACCGGCTGGCCAGCCGGTCGGCGCCCGCCAACTCCGCCGCGTACCTGCCCCGCTTGGCGGCCTTGCGGGCCGCGTGCAGGGCCTCGTCCCGCTCCGGCCCGGGCGGCAGGGCGAGCGCGGCGTCCAACCGCCGACCGGTGCGCCGCTGTTCGCGGCGGAGCAGCCGCTCCAGCTCGGCCCGCCCGTGCCGGCCCCCGCGCTCCGCCCGGCGGCGCAGCGGTGGCTCGGCGGCCAGCCGCTCGACGGCGGCGAGCAGGGCGAAGTACCGCTCGCTCTGCTGCACTTCGCGCACCTCTGCGGCGGCGCGCGCGTACCGCTCGCGGAACGCCTCCGCCAGCAGGCCGGCCGACGGCCCGTCACCCGCCGCCGCCACCAGCCGCTCCCCGGTGGTCTCGGCATCCCGCGCCACCCCCAACACCCGCCCGAGCCAGCGCAGTTCCTCCGACACCCCGTCATCCCGCCGCAGCCAGCGCCGCCCCGCCGCGAGGGCACTGCGCAGGCGCCGGGCGCAGACCCGCATCCGGTGCACCGAGTCGGCCTCGTCCCGCCGCACCGCGCCGTCCAGCGCCAGGAGTTGGGCGCACTGGGCGCGCAGGTAGGCGGTCAGCGCGGCGCCGGCCGAGCCGGGGCGCGGGGCGGGCGGCTCGGGCGGGCGGAAGCCGGGCACCGGATCGCCCGTGCCCGGCGCCAGGCCCTGGGCGCGCAGCCGGCCGTCGAGTTCCCTGAGCAGCCGCCGCTTTCCGCGCAGCAGCCGGAGCTCCGTCCGGTCCCACCCGCTCACCTGCCCGGTGCCGAGGAGCTGGGCCGTGGCCTCGGTCCGGTCGAGCCGGGCCAGCGGCCGGCGCCGCCGGTCGAGCAGCACGGTGCGGTGGCGGTGCCCGCCGATCCGCAGCACGGGGTGCAGGGGGCGTCCACCGGTGTAGGCGCGGACCAGCTCGCCGAGCTCCGCCGGCACCGCGCCGGCGTCGGGCGCCCGGTGCTCGGTGCCGTCGGGCAGGGTGAGCAGCCAGCCGCGGGCGGAGTCGGCGCGGTGCTGCAGCGCGCCGCCGTGGGCGAGCAGCCGCAGGTCGGCGGTGTCCCAGCAGACCTGCAGCAGATCGCCGGGGTCGAGCCGGACCACCTGCTCGACCTTCGCCAGTCCCCGCGCACGCACCGGCCGCTGCGGCACGCCCTGGTAGCGCACCGCACGCCGAGCGGATTCAACAGTCATGCTCCCCAGCTTCCCGCTTTGCCGCCCCGCATGCACCCCGCCCCTGTGCGCCGCCGCCCCCGCCTGGCATGATGCGGGCGCAGCAGCGCAGCACCGGACGGGGGACGCGACCATGAGGCCTGCCGACGCACACCCGGAGCGCGCCCGGCGGCACAGCGCCGGCGCCCACCGCTCCCCCGGGTTCGCCGCCTTCCTGCTGCTCACCGCCCTGCTGCTCACCGGCGGCGCGGTCGCCACCGCCTGGTGGGGCGGCGCCAACCTCGGCTACGCGGCCCGGCTGACCGGCACCCCCGGTGTCTTCACCGTCGAGCACTGCGTGACCACCGGGACGGGCAAGCACCGGACGACCAGTTGCACCGGCACCTTCCGGGCCGACGACGGCCGGGTGCTGCCGGCCGACCCGGTGCAGGACGGCAGCCTGCACCCCGGCCGGCGGGTGCGGATGCAGGCCGAGGGCGCCGATCTGCACGAGACCGGCGTGGCGCCGATCGCGGGCTGGTGCATCGCGCTCGCCTTCGCGGTGGCGATGCTCTCGGGCGCGGCACAGCTGCTGGTGCTCGGCGTCGACGCGGGGGCGCCGCCGCTCGGCGCCCGGCTGCGGCGGGTGCTCTGGCCGGCCCGGGTCCGCTCGGCGGTCAGCGCGGCCGGCGCGGGCGCCCTCGGCGTGGCGATGGCCGCGGCCGCGGTCTTCCTGATCGCCCACCTGGCCGGCTGGTAGCCGGCCGAGCGGCCCGGCTCGCTACCCGACGCCGCCGCCGCTGAGGAACCGCTCCACCCAGAGCGTCGCCGCGCCGCGCGCCACCGCGTCCGAGCCCAGCTCGCCCAGCACGATCCGCGCCTGCGAGAACGGGTGCCGCAGCGCGTGCCGGGCGGCCGCCTCCCGGATCCGGGGCAGCATCTCGGCGCCGAGCAGCAGCCCGGCCCAGCCGCCGAGCACGATCAGCTCGGGGTTGACCAGGTTGATCAGGTTGCCCAGGCCGATCCCCAGGTACTCGGCCGCCTCGTCCAGGGTCTTGCGGGCCGCCGGCGCCGCGGGGTCGTCGAGCATCGCGGCCAGTGCCGCCTCCTCGCCCACCGCCGGTTCCAGGCCGCCGAGTTCGCGGTAGCGGTCGACCAGCGCGCCGGCCCCGACGTAGGCCTCCAGGCAGCCGGAGGAGCCGCAGCGGCAGGCCCGCCCGCCGGCCTGCACGGTGGTGTGGCCCCACTCGCCGGCGCTGCCGCCGACGCCCCGGTAGGGCGCGCCGTCCAGCACCAGCGCGGCGCCGACGCCGGAGCCGAGCAGCGCGATCACGGCGGTCCGGGCGCCCCGGCCGGCGCCGAACCAGAGTTCGGCCTGGCCCATGGTGGTGGCACCGTTGTCGATCAGCACCGGCAGCTCGGTGAACTCCCCGATCAGCCGGACCAGCGGCACCGCGCGCCAGCCGGTGGTCTGGCCGTGCACCAGGGTCTCGGCGCCGTGCTCGACCACCCCGGGCACGCCGATGCCGAGGCCGAGCAGCGGCGCGGTGGCCTGGGCGCTGACCACCGCCAGGCCCTCGGCGAGCGCGGCCAGGGTGGCGGCCGGGTCGTGCTGACCCGGCGTCAGGGGCACCTCCACCCGGGCCCGTTCGGTGAGGTCGAGGTCGAACAGCTCGACCCGGACCCGGGTTTCGCCGATGTCCACGCCGACCACCTGCCGGGCGCCCGGGTCCACCCGCAGCAGCACCCGGGGGCGGCCGCCCTCGGAGCCGAGGGTGCCGGCCTCGACCAGCAGACCGTCCTCGATGAGTTCACCGGTCACCGTGCTGACGGCGCCGGGGCTCAGCCGGGTCTCGTTGATCAGGTCCTGCCGGGCCAGCGGTCCGTGGAACCAGAGCCTGCGCAGCAGCACGCCGCGGTTGGCGCGACGCAGGTCGCGGACGGTCTGCGGCGGCTGCACAGCCATCGGGCGCAGCCTCCTTCCGGGGTTGTCGATCAGGACCGAGCGATTCGGTGGGCGCCAGTCTGCCGGACCGGCCGGGGTGCGCGCACCCTTGACGGGGTGTTCGCATCCTCAGTTTAATCGCGTCGAAAAGAAACGGGCACCGCCCGCTCTCCGGGTCCCCTCCCTGCCCTGCCCCTCAACGCCCTTCCCCCATGCGAGAGGCAGCACCCCATGCGCATCAGATCCGCCCCGGCCACCCGCCTGGGCGCCGTCCTCGGGACCGCCGCCCTGGCCGCGACCGCACTCCTCGGCGCACCGGCGCCGGCCGCCTCGGCCGCCACCGGACAGGTCGCCGTCTGGCTGACCAGCACCAACGACTCGGGCGGCCGCAACGTCGTCCAGGGCCTGGCCCAGCAAGCCGCGATCCCGCTCAACTCCGGTACGGGCACCGGAGGTCAGACCATCACGGTGAACGAGAACACCCGCTACCAGCAGTTCACCGGCGCGGGCGCCTCCTTCACCGACACCGCCGCCTACCTGCTGAACTCCAGCGGCGCGCTCAGCAGCACCACTCGCGACCAGGTGATGCGCAACCTCTTCGACCCGGTCAACGGCATCGGGCTGGACTTCCTGCGCAACCCGATGGGCGCCTCCGACCTGGCCCGCTCCAACTACACCTTCGACGACCTGCCGGCCGGCCAGACCGACCCCTCGCTCAACAGCTTCTCCATCGCCCACGACCTGGTCGACGTCCTGCCGTTGACCAGGCAGGCCCGCCAACTCAACCCGCAGCTCAGCGTGATGGCCACCCCGTGGACCGCACCGCCGTGGATGAAGGACAGCGGCGCCTACAGCCAGGGCTGGCTGCAGTCGCAGTACTACGCCGCCTACGCCCAGTACTTCGTCAAGTACCTCCAGGCCTACCAGGCCAACGGCGTGCCGGTGAACTACGTGACCGCGCAGAACGAGCCCACCTGCTGCGCGGGCTACCCGTCGATGCAGTGGAACGGCTCCGGCCTGCACTACTTCATCGGCACCGACCTGCTACCCGCGCTGCACGCGGCCGGGCTCTCCACCAAGGTCCTTGCGCTGGACTGGAACTGGGACCAGTACGCCGGCTACGCCCAGCCCACGGTGGACGACGCGGCGATCCGCAACGACCCGCTGTTCGGCGGCATGGCCTGGCACGGCTACGGCGGCGACGTCTCCGAGCAGACCACGGTGCACAACCAGTACCCGGGCCTGGACGCCTTCGACACCGAGCACTCCGGCGGCACCTGGATCGCCGACCAGCAGCGCGAGGACATGCTGAACATCATCGACTACACCCGCAACTGGGGTAAGTCGGTGGTCAAGTGGTCGCTCGCGGTGGACCAGAACATGGGCCCGCACAACGGCGGTTGCGGCACCTGCACCGGCCTGGTGACGGTGCACAACGGCGACTCGCGCAGCGGCCAGGTGGACTACACCGTGGAGTACTACGACCTCGGGCAGCTCACCAAGTTCGTGAAGCCGGGCGCCTACCGGATCGACTCCACCGCCAACACCGCTGTGCCGAACGTTGCCTGGCTCAACCCGGACGGCTCCAAGGCGCTGGTGGCGTACAACGACAGCGGCAGCTCGCAGAACCTGCGGGTCAACTGGGGCTCGCAGAGCTTCTCCTACCAGCTGCCCGCGCACACCACGGCCACCTTCACCTGGGGCGGCACCCAGTCCTCGACGCCCACCGGCGCGATCACCGGCTACGGCGGCAAGTGCGCGGACGTGGCGGGCGCCAGCTCCGCCAACGGCACGGCGGTCCAGCTCTACGACTGCAACGGCACCGCCGCCCAGCAGTGGACGGTGCCGGGCGACGGCACCCTGCGCGCCCTCGGCAAGTGCCTGGACGTGGCCAACGGGGACACCGCCAACGGCTCGCAGACCCAGCTCTACGACTGCAACGGCACCGCGGCCCAGCAATGGACGGCGAGCGGCGGCCAGTTGGTCAATCCGCAGTCCGGCCGCTGCCTGGACGCCACCGGCCCGAGCTCGGCCAACGGCACCAGGCTGCAGCTCTGGGACTGCACCGGCGCCGCCAACCAGAAGTGGACGCTGCCGAGTTGATGAGGAGGGCGGGGTGCGGGCCGGCGCCCGCACCCCGCCCGTCATCAGTCCGTCAGACCGTCAGCCGGCCAGGACCTGGAGCCCGGACCGTCAGCCGGCCAGGGCCTGCAGCCGGTCCAGGGCGCCGTTGAAGTAGTCCTGGTCGCCGGGGAAGGTGCCGGAGTCCGCGTACTGCCAGAAGGTCTGGTAGGACCAGCCGTTGGGCAGGGTGCCGACCGAGCTGCTGTACCGGGCGATCCACAGCGGGTTGGTGGCGCCGAAGCCGCCGTTGTTGCCGGTGCAGGTGGTCCACCAGTCGGTGGTGGTGTAGATGGTCGGGTAGCGGCCGGTCAGGCTGTGCACGGTGTTGCTGAAGCTGGCGATCCAGCTGACCATCGCGCTCTGGCTCAGGCCGTAGCAGGTGGCGCCGTAGGGGTTGTACTCGATGTCCAGGGCCGGCGGCAGGGTCTTGCCGTCGGCGGACCAGCCGCCGCCGTGGTTGACGAAGTAGGTCGCCTGGGTGGCCCCGCTGGAGGCGTTCGGCAGCGCGAAGTGGTAGGCGCCGCGGATCATCCCGGAGTTGTAGGAGCCGTTGTACTGCTGGGCGAAGTACGGGTTGGTGTAGCCGGTGCCCTCGGTCGCCTTGACGTAGGCGAAGGCGCTGCCGTTGGCCTTGGCCGTCGACCAGGCGACGTTGCCCTGGTAGCTGGAGACGTCCATGCCACGGGTCTGGGTGACCAGCGGGGCCAGCCCGCCGGCCGGGCGGCCCTCGTGCGCGACGACGGTCGAGCCGGCGAAGTCCTGGTCCGGGTGGCTGGGCACGAAGCCGTGGCTGTCGGCGGCGGCCTGGGCCGGCGCGGCGGCGGTGGCCGCGAGCAGCAGGGCGGAGAAGGCGGTGGCGCCGAGGGCGCCGAGGCGGGAGAGCCGGGGAGTGCGGAACATGGTCGCTCCTTGTGGCCTGGCAGGGATGAGTACCACATGTGCGAGTGCAGGGAGAGCGCGCGGCACGTCGTCGGCTGGGAGCTGCCGATGGATTCCAATCATTGGCATGACCGCGCCCGTGGAGCGTAGCGGCCAACCCCGGTGCGCCGCTAGACGGTTGGGGCCGCTCGCGGCAGAAAACCCCCACCAGGACCCGCGTAGACCAGACCGGGCCACCCCTCGTTCACCGGGCCGCTACGCGCGTTGACCGATCGCCGGTGAATCCGCACAACCGGTGGGCCCGCCGCCGGACAGCCTGACGGCGCATCAGCGCAGTCGGCGCGCCACCTCGCCCAGCGCCTGCGCGACCACCGCCAGCTGCTCGCGGTCCAGCACGTCGATCAGCGCCTCCCGGACCGCCGCCACGTGCCCCGGCGCCGCCTCGCGCAGCGCGTCCATGCCCTGGTCGGTGAGGTAGGCGAAGACCCCGCGCACATCACTGGGACAGGACCGCCGTCCGACCAGCCCCGCCTTCTCCAGCTGGGCGACCTGGTAGGTCAGCCCGCTCTTGGAGGTCACCAGCCGGTCGGCCAGCTCGGCCATCCGCAGCGCGCGGCCGGGGGCGGCGGAGAGGTGCACCAGGATCTCGTACTGCATGTGCGAGAGGCCGGCGTCGTCCTTCAGCTGCTGCTCCAGGCGGCGGCCCACCAGGTTGCTCGCCGCGAGGAAGCCGCGCCAGGCCGCCATCTCCTGCTCGTCCAGCCACCGGGGCTCCACCTCTGCCATGCCGCCAGTCTAACGCGGTTGTTCAAATTTGAAGCGCGGTGTACTGTCACCGGAGCCGCATTCAAATTTGAACTACTCACATCCCGTCCCACCGCTCCTGCCACTCCAGTCACCCGACGGAGGCCCCCGTGACCCACCAGCTCAGCACCGTCCCGCACCAGCAGCCCGCCCCCGCCCGGATCCGCACCCGGGTCACCGTGCCGCTGCGGTTCGGCGACGGCTACGCGGTGGACGCCGAGTTCATCACCTTCCACGACCTCGCCGACGGCGCCGAGCACCTGGCGCTCGGCCTGGGCGACCCGTCCGCCGCCGCGGTCCCGCTGGTCCGGCTGCACTCCGAGTGCCTGACCGGCGACGTCTTCGGCTCCGCCCGCTGCGACTGCGGCCCCCAGCTGCGCGAGGCCGTGCAGCGGATCGCCGAGCACGGCGGCTACCTGCTCTACCTGCGCCAGGAGGGCCGCGGCATCGGCCTCTACAACAAGCTCGACGCCTACCGCCTACAGGACGCCGGCCTGGACACCTACGCGGCCAACGCGGCCCTCGGCCTCCCCGAGGACGCCCGCGACTACACCGCCGCCGCCCAGATGCTGCACGCTCTGGACGCCGCCCGGATCGACCTGCTGAGCAACAACCCCGACAAGGCCGCCCAGCTCGCCGCCCACGGCATCACCGTCGCCGACCGCACCCCCACCGGCGTGCACGCCTCCCCCAGCAACCTGCGCTACCTGCGCGCCAAGGTGAACGGCACCGCCGTCGCCCCCGCGCACGACCTGCTCCGCGGCCGCCTGGCCTGACCGAAGGATCGATCCACATGCCCGTCCGCCGCCTCAACCACGCCGTCCTCTACATCCGCGACGTCGCCACCTCGGTCGCCTTCTACACGGACGCGCTCGGCTTCAAGGTGTCCGCCGAGATCCCCGGCCGCGCCGCCTTCCTCAGCGCCGACGCCTCCCTCAACGACCACGACCTCGGCCTCTTCGCCATCGGTGCCGGCGCCCCCGGCCCCCAGCCCGGCCGGGTCGGCCTCTACCACCTCGCCTGGGAGGTCGGCACCCTCGCCGAGCTCGCCGAGATCGGCCAGTCCCTCCGCGACCGCGGCGCCCTGGTCGGCGCCTCCGACCACGGCGTCTCCAAGTCCTTCTACGCCCAGGACCCGGACGGCAACGAGTTCGAGGTCATGTGGCGCGTCCCCCGCGAGGACTGGCCCACCTCCACCGACGTCCGCCCCGGCGCCCTCGACCTCCAAGCCGCCATCACCCGCTGGGGCGCCGACCGTCCCACGGGCGCGGCGGCCGGATCGGCGACCTGACGGGGCGTCAGGGCCGAGCGGAGCAGGTGGGGGATGCGCTCGGCCCGTCGGACATCAGGTGCACCTGGCCGAAGCCGATGCTTGCCGTGACCGTCGTCGCCCTGCTCTACTCGCACCCCGGTGAGCGCGGACGCCGCCCGGGTGGCCGCGGCCTTCGCCGGGTGGAGCATGAGGGGACTGCGGCGCTCGTCGTGGCGGAACCAGGATGGTGAGGAACGGAATGGAGACCGGGGCGATGGCCACCCGCTACCTCTACCTGGTCCGGCACGGCGAGGCGCTGCCGGACGAGAGCGGGCTGTCGGAGAACGGACGCCGGCAGGCCACCCTGCTCGGCCGCCGGCTGGCGGAGCGTCCCATCGCGGTGGTGCACCACGGCCCGCTCCCCCGCGCCGCGCAGACCGCTCAGCTGATCGGCGAGCACCTGGACGGCGCCGCACTGCAGGTCTCGGAGGCCGCCGGGGACTACGTCCCGTACGTCCCGGAACGGGACGAACTGCCCTCCGACTCCGCCGACTTCCTGCTGCGCTTCGTCGCCGGGGCCCCCGCCGGGGACCGCGAACGCGGTCCGGCGCTGGCACGGCAGGCTCTGGCGCTGTTCACCGGCCCGGTCGCGGGTGACACGGAGCGCCACGAACTGGTGGTCACGCACAACTTCCTCGTCGGCTGGCTGGTGCGGCATGCCCTGGACGCCCCGTCCTGGCGCTGGCTCGGCCTCAACCAGGGCAACGCCGCGCTGACCGTCATCCGCTACGCGCCCGGTCGACCGGCCTCGCTGCTGGTCCACAACGACGTGCGGCACCTGACCGACGACCTGCGCTGGACCGGATTTCCCCCCGACTTCCGGGTGTAGACAGCCCCCTAACCCGCCACCGGCCCCCGCTGGCAGCGCGGGCACCAGTACGCCACCCGCTCGTACGGCGGCTCGCCCGCCGCGCCCGTGCGGATCGGGGTGCCGCAGCGCAGGCAGGGGCGCCCGGCGCGGCCGTAGACGTAGTGGCTGCGGTCCCGGCGCGGGTCGCCGGTGGTGGGGTGGCCGGGGCGGTGGCGGTTGGCGTGCAGCAGGTGCTGGGCCTTGGCGAGCAGCCGGGCCGGGTCGGGCAGCTCGCGCACGGCCGCCCAGGGGGTGACGCCGGCCAGGAAGCAGAGCTCGTTGGCGTAGACGTTGCCGATGCCGGCCAGGTTGCGCTGGTCCAGCAGCGCGGCGGCCACCTGCCGGCCGGGCGCGGCGGCCAGCCGGCGCAGCGCCTCCTCGACCGACCAGTCGGGGCCGAGCAGGTCGGGGCCCAGGTGGCCGAGGACCACGGCCTCGGTGGCGGTGGGGAACAGCTCGACCACCGGGAGGCGGTAGCCGACGGCGGTCTGCTCCGCGTTGCCCAGCACGGCGCGGATCTGGTGCGCGGGGCCGCCGGTCCAGCGCTCCCCCGTGCGGTAGACCTGCCAGCGGCCGTCCATCCGCAGGTGGGTGTGGAGCGTCAGGCCGCCCTCCAGCCTGGTCAGCAGGTGCTTGCCGCGCGGGCGCACCTCCAGGACCTGGCGCCCCGTCAACCGCGCGGTGGCGTGCGCGGGCACCCGCAGGTCGGCCGCGGTCAGCTCTCGGCCGGCCAGCGCGCGGTGCAACTGGTCGGCGACGTGGAAAACGGTGTCACCCTCGGGCATGTCCCAAGCATGCACCTGCCCCCTGACATGCCTAGGCTCGGCAGGGAGCGCCCCCACCCCACGCACCTGTCGAGGAGACCACCGATGGCCATCGCGACCGTGAACCCGGCGACCGGGCAGACCCTGCGGACCTTCGAGCCGTACTCGGAGGCCGCCGTCGAGCAGCGGCTGGCCCGGGCGGAACAGACCTTCGCGCAGTACCGGCTGACCGACTTCGGGCGCCGGGCGCAGCTGATGCACCGGGCGGCGGAGCTGCTGGACGCCGACCAGGAGACCATCGCCCGGCTGATGACCACCGAGATGGGCAAGCCGCTGACGGCGGCCCGCGCCGAGGCGGCCAAGTGCGCCAAGGCGATGCGCTGGTACGCCGACCGGGCGCCCGCGCTGCTCGCCGACGAGCACCCCTCGGCGGAGGACGTGGCGGACGCGGGCGCCAGCCGGGCGCTGGTGCGCTACCGGCCGCTGGGCGTGGTGCTCGCGGTGATGCCCTGGAACTTCCCGCTCTGGCAGGTCGTCAGGTTCGCCGCGCCGGCCCTGATGGCGGGCAACGTCGGGCTGCTGAAGCACGCCTCCAACGTGCCGCAGACCGCGCTCTACCTGGAGGACCTGTTCCGCGGCGCGGGTTTCCCGGACGGCTGCTTCCAGACCCTGCTGATCGAGTCCTCCCGGGTCGAAGCGGTGCTGCGCGATCGCCGGGTGGCCGCGGCGACCCTGACGGGCAGTGAGGGCGCGGGCCGCTCGGTGGCCTCGGTGGCGGGCGACGAGGTCAAGAAGACGGTGCTGGAGCTGGGCGGCAGCGACCCGTTCGTGGTGCTGCCCTCGGCCGACGTGGCGGCGGCGGCGCGCACCGCCGTCACGGCACGCGTGCAGAACAACGGGCAGTCCTGCATCGCGGCCAAGCGGTTCATCGTGCACCAGCAGGTGTACGGGGAGTTCCTGGAGGCCTTCACGGCGCGGATGCGGGCGCTGCGGGTCGGTGATCCGCTGCGGGAGGAGACCGAGGTGGGCCCGCTGGCCACGGCGCAGGGACGGGAGGAGCTGGCCGAGCTGGTGGCGGACGCGCTGGCGCTGGGTGCCACCGTCGAGTGCGAGGCGGAGGTGCCCGAGGGGCTGGGCGCGGGCTGGTACCACCCGCCGACGGTGCTCAGCGGCATCACCCCGCAGATGCGGATCCACCACGAGGAGGCCTTCGGCCCGGTCGCCACGCTCTACCGGGCCGAGGACCTGGACCACGCCGTGGCGCTGGCCAACGACACGCCGTTCGGGCTGAGCTCGAACGTCTGGACCACCGACCCGGAGGAGCAGGACCGGTTCATCCGCGACGTCCAGGCCGGCGGGGTCTTCTTCAACGGCATGACCGCTTCGCACCCGGCGCTGCCGTTCGGCGGGGTGCGCCGCTCGGGCTACGGGCGGGAGCTGTCCGGGCACGGTATTCGCGAGTTCTGCAACGTGACCACGGTCTGGATCTCCTGACGGGCGGTGGGACGGAAGGGGGTCAGTCCTCGCCGAGCACGGCGTACCACTCGGCGTCGCCGTGCTCGAAGGACTCGACCGCCTCCTCCTCCACCGTGTGCCGCTGCACCTGCTCCGGGTGCGGACCGGGCTCGCCCTGGGTGTTCGCTTCGCGCTCCATCTCTCGCTGCCTCCTCGGCTGCAGTCCTGATGATCTTGGGGCCAGCGGTACCCCGGTCCTCCGTGGCCGAACCGATCCGGCGCCCGGTTCGCCCGAACGGCGGACGGGCGTCAACCCCGGGTACCGGGTGTGGCGGGCGACCTGCACCGGGGGCGCCCCGGCGCGCGGGCAGCCACGGATAGGCTCGGAGCGTGACGGACGACAGCACCGGCCGGCCCTCCGCCCGGCCCCGCGAGGCGGAGCCGTACGAGCCGCAGCCGCATGAGCCGGAGCCCCGCGAGCCCGCCGGCGGCGAGAGCGCCTGCCTGCTGCCGCTGGTCTGCGAGGAGTGCGGCGCACTGGCCGAGGCCCGCCCGCCGGCGGTCTGCTGGCGCTGCAGCGCGCTGGTGGACCGCGCCTGACCTCCGGCGCGCCGGCTCAGCCCCGGTCGCGCGGCCCGAGCAGCGAGAACCGCCCGCCCTGCGGATCGCGCAGGTCGGCCCACCGCCCGTACGGCCCGTCCCGCACCTCGCCGAGCACATCGGCGCCCAGCCGCTCGGCCAGCGCCACCGACTCGTCCGCGTCGGCGACCGAGAAGTACACGTTCCAGCTCGGCCGGGCCTCCGGATCCGTGGCACCGACCAGCGCCGCCACGCTCTGGCCCTCCGAGCGCAGCACCACCCGGTCGTGCTCCCAGCGCACCTCGAACTCGTCCTTCTCCCGGTTGTCCCAGCCGAAGACCTCGCCGTAGAAGAGCGCCGAGTCGAAGGCGTCCTTGGTGCGCAGCTCGATCCAGGCCGGTGCTCCGGGCAGCGAGCACATCACCGCGCCGTTCGCGGTGTCGCCCTCCCAGACACCGAACGGCGCGCCCGCCCGGTCGGAGGCGATCGCGATCCGGCCGGCGTCGGAGCCGAGCGGGCCGATCGCCACCGTGCCGCCGCGGGCCCGGATCCGCTCGGCCAGCGCGTCGGCGTCCTCGGTGCCGAAGAAGGTGGTCCAGGCGACCGGCAGCTGCAGGTCCGAGGAGCCGCTGATCCCGGCCACCGGGACCCCGCCGGAGAGCGCCCGCGCGTAGGGGCCCCAGCGGTTCGGGCCCGCGCGGAAGGTCCAGCCGAGCAGTTCGCCGTAGAACGCCTTGGCGCCCTCCAGGTCGCCGGCCATCAGGCTCACCCAGCTGGGCACCGCCGGCACGCACCGGACCGTCGCGCCCCGCATCACGGCCGCCGCTGGGTCGCTCATCGCTCCGCCTCCCTCACCGCCGGGCCACCGCACCGGCCCGGGCTGGTCCGACCGTACCCGCCGCACCCCCGCCTCGCACGGACCCGGCACCGGGGCGTCGCGCCCTCCGGGAGACTCGCTACGGCCGGGTCATCCGCAGCACGTCCAGCGCCTCGTCCAGTTGCTGCTCCGTCAGCAGGCCCTGCGCGACATAGCCGCGCTCCAGCACCACCTGGCGGATGGTCTTGGACTCGGCGAGCGACTGCTTGGCGACCTTGGCGGCCTCCTCGTAGCCGAGGTAGCGGTTGAGCGGGGTGACGATCGACGGCGAGGACTCCGCGTACTCGCGGGCCCGCTCGGCGTTGGCGGTGGTGCCGGCCACCGTGCGGTCGGCGAGCAGCCGGGCGGCGGCGGCGAGCAGCTGGATCGACTCCAGCAGGTTGCGGGCGATCACCGGCAGCATCACGTTGAGCTCGAAGCTGCCGCTGGCGCCGGCCATCGCCACGGTGGCGTCGTTGCCCACCACCTGGGCGGCGACCATGGCCACCACCTCGGGGATCACCGGGTTGACCTTGCCCGGCATGATCGAGGATCCGGGCTGCAGGTCGGGCAGGTTGATCTCGCCGAGGCCGGTGCGCGGGCCCGAGGCCATCCAGCGCAGGTCGTTGACGATCTTGGTGAGGCCGACCGCGATGGTGCGCAGCTGGCCGCTGAGCTCCACCAGGCCGTCCCGGGCGCCCTGTGCCTCGAAGTGGTCGCGGGCCTCGGTCAGCGGCAGGCCGGTGCTCTCGGCCAGTTCGGCGATCACGGCGGCGGAGAAGCCGGGCGGGGTGTTGATGCCGGTGCCGACGGCGGTGCCGCCGAGCGGCAGCTCGGCCACCCGGGGCAGGGTGGCGCGCAGCCGCTCCTGGCCGTAGCGGACCTGGGCCGCGTAGCCGCCGAACTCCTGGCCGAGGGTGACCGGGGTGGCGTCCATCAGGTGGGTGCGGCCGGCCTTGACCACGGTGGCGAACTCCTCCGCCTTGCCGGCCAGCGCCGCCTCCAGGCGGGCCAGCGCGGGCAGCAGCTCCCCGGTGACGGCGGCGGTGGCGGCGACGTGGATCGAGGACGGGAAGACGTCGTTGGAGGACTGGCTGGCGTTGACCTGGTCGTTGGGGTGCACGGGGCGGCCCAGCCGCTCGCCGGCCAGGGTGGCGATCACCTCGTTGGCGTTCATGTTGGACGAGGTGCCGGATCCGGTCTGGAAGACGTCCACCGGGAACTCGGCGTCCCAGCGGCCCTCGGCCACCTCGGCGGCGGCCTGCCGGATCGCCTCGGCGACCGGCGGCTCCAGGATGCCGAGCCGCTCGTTGACCGCGGCGGCCGCGCCCTTGATCCGGGCCAGCGCCGCGATGTGCGCCCGGCCGAGGCGCTGGCCGGAGACCGGGAAGTTCTGCACCGCGCGCTGGGTCTGGGCCTGCCACTTGGCCTCGGCGGGCACCCGCACCTCGCCCATCGAGTCGTGCTCGGTGCGGTACTCCTGCTGCTGGGAACTCATCGCTCCACCTCCACCCCAGTGCAGCTACCGGACCCCGCGCGGTATTTCCGGTCGGGCACGGCTTCCGGCTGGTGTCAGCCGCGGCGCGGCGCGCCGCGGTAGGTGCCGAAGTACCAGTGGTTGCCCTCCGGGTCGGTGGCGGCGAAGTCGCGGGATCCGTATTCGGTCTCGTGGAGCCCGGTGGTGATCCGGGCGCCGGCCGCCTTGGCCCGGTCGTGCACGGCGTCGGGGTGGTCGGTGACCACGTAGGCGCTGAAGTGGCCGGGCGCGTGCAGGCCCTTGTCGCTGTCGTCCCCGCGGACCGAGCCGAGCATCACCCCGCCGCCCTCGGGCCAGTCCAGCTCGGCGTGGTGCACCAGCTCGCCTTCGCCGTAGACCACGTTCTCCTCGAAGCCGAACGCCTCCGCCAGGAACCGGATCATCCCCCGGGCGTCCCGCGCCCGGAAGGTCGGCCACACCATCGGTGCACGCTCCTGGACGGCACGGTCCTGGACAGCACGCTCCTGGGTCTCCTCGTCAGCCATGACAGGCCTCCTCGCTCGCAGTCCCGCTTCTCGCTTGCCCCTCCAGCCTGCTCCGGACCGGCCCGCCCGGCTTGGACGTTTCGGAACCCGGCGCGCCTCCCGGTCAGCCGGCCCGCTGCGGTTCCTCCACCCGGTAGCGGCTGGGCGGGCAGCCGGCCAGCGCGTTGAACTCGCGGGCCAGGTGGGACTGGTCGAAGTAGCCGCAGCCGGCCGCCAGAGCGGCGAGCGGGGGCGCGCCGGGGGCGGTGAGCAGCCGGCGGGCCCGGTCGAACCGGATCACCCGGCCCGCGGTCTTCGGGGTGAGGCCGATCTCGGTGTGGAAGCGGGCGGCCAGGTGCCGGGTGCTCCAGCCGACCTCGGCGGCCAGCCGGGCGGCGCCGGCCAGGCCGCGGCTGGCCAGCAGCAGCTGCCAGGCCCGGACCACTTCGGGCGGCGGCGCGGCGGCCTCGGCGGCCCGCTGCAGCAGCCAGCCGTCGAGGGCGCGGAACCGGCCCGGCCAGCCCCGCGCCCCGCGCACCCGCTCCTGGCCCTCGGCGGCCCACCGCCCCAGCACCTCCTCGGCGGGGTAGTCGGCGCCCGCCAGCTCCCCGGCCGGCAGGCCGAAGAGCGTGCGGGCGCCGAGCGGGCTGACCGCGATCTGCACGCCGGACTGAGCACCCTGATGGGTGATCAGCGCGGGCGTCGTGTGCAGCCCGCCGAGCAGTGTGCGGTACTCCCCGGGCGGCTGGGCCGGATCGGGGTGGGCGGCCAGGGTGAGCGGGTCGTCCAGGGTCAGGATCAGCGTCAGGTAGGGCGAGGGCAGGCCGCGGTGCACGGCGGGGGCCACCCCGGCCTGCCGGTAGCCGGAGTACCACGCGACGTAGGGGCGCAGTGCGGCGGCCGGCCGGGCCCGCACCGATTCGTCGATCGGGGTGGTGATCACCCCTCCAGTGTCGGTCAGCTCAGCGGAGCAGCTGATCGAGGAACGGGTTGCTGAAGACCCGGGCGGGGTCGTAGCGGTCCAGGGTGGCCACGGCCTGGTCCCAGCCGGGGCCGCCGCCGGCCCGCAGGCTGTCGGGGATGACCCGGCCGAGCACATCGGGGTCGGCCCAGGTGGCGTCGGCGGTGTAGGCCCAGCCCTTGGACCACTCGACCCGCAGGCCGGCCCGGGTGCCGTCGAAGGTGGCGATCAGGAACTGCTCCAGGTCGCGGCCGAACTGGTGCAGGCCCGGGGTGCCGGGCAGGGTGAGCACGTCGAACCAGACGGCGCAGTCCCACTCGGGGTGGTCGGCGCGCGGCCGGATCGCGGAGAGCAGCGGCGGCTGGGCGCCGGGCACCCCGCAGGTGGCCGGATCCTCCAGGCCGGTGACCCGGATCTCCACGGCGCCGTTGACCGGGTACTGCCCGCGCGCCTGGTACCGGCCGAGCAGCTGCTGGTACTCGCCGGTGACCTGGCTGACCACCCACTGCACGTCGGCCCGCTTGCAGAGCACCGCGTAGCCGTTGGCGGTGACCCGCAGGGTGGTGGGCCGGACGTACTGCAGCAGGGCGCGGGACGGCCCCCAGAGGTCGGAGTGCAGCCCGTCGGCGAGCAGGTGGGTGACCACGTCCAGGGTGAGCAGGTCGCGCAGCAGGGTGCCGGAGAGCAGCACGTCGGTGAGGTCGCCGGTGAGGCCGATCTCGGTGATCAGCAGCTGCAGCTGCCCGAACGTCGGCGCCAGGCCCCAGGAGCCGCTGACCAGCTCGCCGACCAGCTGGGCGACCGGGGTCGGGATGTTGTCGGAGAACGGGTAGTTGTAGGGCTGGTCGACCGGGCGGGAGCCGAGCGGCTGGACCGGGGTGACGCTCCAGCTCTTCAGCCAGGGCCGGTCGGTGAAGGCGTACCAGATCGCCTCGACCCGGCCGGTCTGCTCCAGGAAGCCGGCGAGAGTGCGGGCGCCGGGGGTGCCGGGGGCGGCGAAGAGCTCGCCGGCCGGGATGTCGGTGCGGCTCTGGCAGCGCAGGTTCTGGTCCGGCCCGGCGCGCAGCACGGCCTCGGTGACGAAGGCCCGGCCGAGGTGGACCAGCAGCGCGGCGCAGTCCGGGTCGGCCCGGTCGAAGGTGCGCAGCGCGTACTGCCCGGCGGTGGCGTCCCAGACCACGGCGGTCAGCTCGGTGACCAGGTTGCTGACCGAGCCGTAGCCGTGGCCGGGCGGCGCCGCCTCGCCGGCGGCGGGCACGGCGGTGCCGTGGCCGCCGATGGCCAGCACGCCGCCGAGGGTGAGGTCGCCGGGGGCCGGGCAGTGGGTGATGCCCAGGCCCTGGCCGGAGAGCTGGGCGAGCAGCTGCTCCATCGCGGCGCCCGCCTGGGCGCGCACGGCGGGGGCGGCCGGGGTGCCGGCCGGGGCGATCGCGGTCAGGTGCCGGGTGGTGTCGAGCAGCAGCACGGTGCTGCCGGCCGGGGTGCCGTCGGGCACGGTGAGCGGGGCCCAGGTGTGCCGGTACCCCTGGGCACGCAGCTGCCAGCCCTGGGCGTGCGCCCAGTTGGCGAGCGCGACCACGTCGGCCGGGGTGGCCGGGGCGCAGGTCCAGAGCTGGTCGGCGTGGATCTCGCCGGCCCAGTTCTGGTAGACCTGCCGGTAGACGGCCAGGCCGCCGGGCAGCGCGGGCGGGACGGTGACCTCGGGCAGGCCGTCGGCCCTGGCCTGGTCGGGCGTGACGGTGCCGCGCAGCAGCCAGGCGGCGCCGCCGAGCGCGGCCGCCCCGGTGAGCAGCCGACGGCGGGTCAGTCCGCGCTCCGCTGCGGTGTAGTCGTGCATGGTCCCCTCCCTGGCACCTGCGGTGTGCTGGTGATCAAGAAGATAGGGAGGGTGCGGCGCGCCACGCCCGGGAGTTTCGCGTCATTCATTAGTTCGAGTGAACCCATGCCGTTCGGCGAAACGCCCGGACTCCGAAGGCCTACTGACGCTTGGTCAGCTCGAGGCCCAGTGACCCCGCTCGACCAGCTGGAGCACCAGCGCGGCGATGTTCCACGCGTCGTCCTCGCCGCTGTGGTGCCGCCCCTCCAACGGCAGCCCGGCCAGCTCCAGCGCCTGCGCCATCCCGGGCCGCCGGCGCAGCCCGTGCGCCTCGGTGAACCGGGCCTTGGCATTGGTGTGCCGGGCCCCGAACGGGTAGCCGACGGCACCGCACCGGCACTGCCGGGTGAACTGCAGCCGGTCGTAGTCCCCCCAGCTGGCCCACGGCCGCTCCCCCGCCCGGTGCTCGGCCGCCAGCAGTCGGCAGGCCTCGGCGAAGCCGACCCCGCCGGCCACCTCCGCCGCCGTCAACCCGGTCAGCTCGGTGCAGAAGGCGCTCACCTCGGAGCGCTCGGGCCGTACCAGGATCCGGTGCCGCCCGACCCGCTGACGCCGGGTCAGGTCCACCACGGTCAGCCCGATCTCGATGATCTCGCTCACGGCGCCGTCCGGCACCGGCCCGTCCCAGCAGGTGGCCTCGACGTCGACCACGTTCAGCAGTTCGTCCACGCCGAGGATCATCGGGCCGCCGGGCCCGGCGGCTCAAACGCTTTTCCGGCGGCCCCTCAGGCCGGCGCCGCCGGCAGCGCGATCTCGAAGCAGCACCCGCCGCCCACGTTGCGCACCGTCGCCCGCCCCGCGTGCGCCTCCACGATGCCGCGCACGATCGCCAGCCCCAGCCCCGCCCCGGTGTCCCCGTGCCGCCGGTCCGCGCCGGCCCCGCCCGTGCTCCCGTCCTGCCGCGGGGTGCGCGCGCTGCCGCCGCGCCAGCCGGTCTCGAAGACCCGCGGCAGGTCGTCCTCGGCGATCCCGCCGCAGCCGTCGGTCACCGAGACCAGCACCTCGCCCGCCTCCCACCGGGCCGCCACCTCCACCACGCCGTCCGCGGGGGTCGCCCGGATCGCGTTCACCAGCAGGTTGCCGAGCACCCGGGTGATCTCCCGGCCGTCCACCTCGACCGGCGCCCGGTCCACCCGCCCGCCGGCCAGCCGCACCCCGCGCTCGCGGGCCAGCGGGTCGGCACCGGCCAGCGCGTCGCCCACCAGGTCGTAGACCGAGACCCGGGCCGGGCTGAGGGCGAGCGCCCCGGCCTGGATCCGGGAGAGCTCGAAGAGGTCGTCCACCATGCCGGCCAGCCGGTCCACCTCGGTGCCGATCCGGGCGTGGTAGCGGGCCGGGTCCTCCGCCACGCCGTCCTCCAGCGCCTCGGCCATCGCCCGAAGCCCGGCCAGCGGGGTGCGCAGGTCGTGCGAGATCCAGGCGATCAGCTCCCGCCGGGAGGACTCCAGCGCCCGCTCGCGCTCCCGGGACTCGGCCAGCCGGGCGCTGGTGGCGGCGAGCTCCGCGCTCAGCTCGGCCAGTTCGGCGCCGAGCGGCCGGTCCGGGGCGGTGAAGCCCCCGGCGCTGCCGACCGTGCGCGCGGCCAGGGTGAGCGCCCGGCTGCCCGCCACCACCTGGCGCCCGAGCAGCGCGGCGGTGCCCAGCGAGCCGAGCGCGGCCACGCAGGTCACCGTGATCACCACGCCGAGGTCGTGGTGCGACAGGAACATCGCCTGCGCCACCGCCAGGGTGCCCGCGGTCATCGCCAGCACGGTGACCACGGCGACCGCGAAGAGCGAGAGCAGCACCGAGCGCCGGCGCAGCAGCCGCACCGCGGGCCAGCCGAGCAGGGTGACCCCGCCCGCGCCGAGGGCGGCGATCAGGGCGATCAGCAGCAGGTCCTTCACCCGGCCGCACCGCCCGCCGGGTCGAACCGGTAGCCCACGCCCCAGACGGTGCGGATCAGCGCCGGGGCCGCCGGGTCGTCCTCGACCTTCTCCCGCAGCCGCCGCACGTGCACGGTGACGGTGGAGAGGTCGCCGAAGTCCCAGCCCCAGACCCGGCTCATCAGCTCCTCGCGGCCGAAGGCGGTGCCCGGGTGCCGGACGAAGTGCGCCAGCAGGTCGAACTCGCGCTGGGTCAGCGCCAGCTCCCGCCCGCCGCGGGCGGCCCGCCGGGCCTGCGGGTCCAGCTCCAGGTCGCCGGCCACCAGCCGCTCAGGCCCCGCCACGGCGCTGGCCCGGCGCAGCACCGCGCCCACCCGCAGCACCAGCTCGCGCGGGCTGAACGGCTTGGTCACGTAGTCGTCGGCGCCCAGCTCCAGCCCGGCGATCCGCTCGGCCTCCTCGCCCTTGGCGGTCAGCATCAGCACGGCCGGGCCCCGGCCGGCGGCGGTGCGCAGCCGCCGGCAGACCTCCAGCCCGTCCAGCTCGGGCAGCATCAGGTCCAGCACCACCAGGTCGGGCCGGAACGCGGCAGTCCGCTCCAGCGCGGCGCGGCCGTCGGCGGCGCGGTCCACGGCGTAGCCGGCGCGCAGCAGGTAGCCGGTCACCACCTCGGCGACGGTGGGATCGTCGTCCACCACGAGGATCCGGGCGGGCGGGGCAGGTTCGGTCACGGCTCCGAGGATAGGAGCAGCGGGCGGGGCGGCGGAGGGACCGGGGCGGACCGTTCGACTTCCGTAAGGCTTCACCCCGGCACCGCTCCCGCCGCGCGGCGCCGGGCCCGCTGGGCGACGGTGGAGGTGACAGCGTCCACCAGCACCGCCAGCACGGAGGTCCACCATGTCCGAGCACACCTACCGGGTGACCGAGATCGTCGGCTCCTCCCACGAGGGCACCGACGCCGCGATCCGCAACGCCCTGGCCCGCGCCTCGCAGACCCTGCGCAACATCGACTGGTTCGAGGTGACCCAGGTGCGCGGCCACGTCGCGGACGGGGCGATCAAGCACTACCAGGTGACCGTGAAGGTGGGCTTCCGCCTGGAGGAGGTCCCGTCCTGAGCTGCCGCCGGCGGCGCCGGGCCCCGCACGCGCGGCGTGCGGGGCCCGGCTCGGTCAGGACCCGTTCTCCGGTTCCGGCGGTCTGGGGTGCTGGTGGCGCCAGGGGGCGAACAGGTGCAGCAGTCGCCGCAGGTGGATGATGCGCATGGTGGACAGCTCGGTGTCGAGGACCGTGTCGGTACGCAGGTCGGCCTCGATCTCGTCGAGGAGCTGCCGTTCGCGCGGGGAGAGAGCCGGACCCTCCATGATTGCCCCGCCTCCTCACCTCTGGGTGCTGCTGTTGTATCCCCGCTGGTGCCCCGGCCGGAGGTGTTCCAATCCACCCGGGGCGCCGGCGGTCGAAATTATCCGGGTGACGGCACCCCGGGCAGGCCGGTGGTGACGCCGTCGAGGGCGTGCGAGCAGACGCAGTCGCGGGTGGCGGGCAGCGCCTCGACCGCCTTGAAGAGCACGCCGCGCAACCGGTCGACGTTGCGCGCGAAGACCTCCAGCACCTCCTGGTGGGTGACCCCCTCGCCGGCCTCCACCCCGGCGTCCAGGTCGGTGACCAGGGCCAGCGAGGTGTAGCAGACGGCCAGCTCGCGGGCGAGCAAGGCCTCCGGGTGGCCGGTCATGCCGACCACCGACCAGCCGTTGGCGGTGTACCAGCGCGACTCGGCCCGGGTGGAGAACCGCGGGCCCTCGATCACCACCAGCGTCCCGCCGTCCACCGGCTCCCAGGCCTGGGCGCGGGCGGCGGCCAGCGCGGCGGAGCGGCCGGCCGGGCAGTAGGGGTCGGCGACCGGGGCGTGCACCACCTCGGGCAGGCCGCCGTCCGGCCGCGGGAGGCCGTCGTAGAAGGTCTGGAGCCGGCCGGAGGTGCGGTCCACGAACTGGTCGGGCACCACCAGCGTGCCGGGCCCGTACTCGGGCCGCAGCCCGCCGACCGCACACGGACCGACCACCTGGCGCACCCCGAGCGAGTGCAGCGCCCACAGGTTGGCCCGGTAGTTGATCCGGTGCGGCGGCAGCCGGTGGTCGCGGCCGTGCCGGGGCAGGAAGGCCACCGTGCGCCCGGCGATCTCGCCGAGGAAGACCGAGTCGCTGGGCGCCCCGTAGGGCGTGCCGACCCGGACCTCGGCGACCTCGTCGAGCAGCGCGTAGAGACCGGAGCCACCGATGACCCCGATCTCCGCGCGCCGCCGTGCCGTGGACATCAGTGGTGCACCGTCGGGCGCAGCACGGTCTTGAAGGCCGGTACGTGCCAGCGGCCGGCGACCTCCTCCTCGGGTTCCCGGTCGCCCGGGTGCCGCTGCTTCCAGTAGGGGTTGTCGTGCGGCAGGTGGCCGCTGACCCGGCCGTACATGCCGAAGGTGGCGACCACCAGCCCGAACAGGAAGCTGAAGATCACATTGACCATCCGGAACGCCAGGTGGTTCCAGCTGCTGTCGAGGGCGATCAGGCCGACGAATCCGGCCACGAAGAAGATCGCGCCGACGATCATGTTGGTCCAGGAGGCGATGTTGCCCCCGATCACCGCGGCGACCACCAGGATCCCGCCGAAGACGATCGACAGCACGCTCAGCGCGCCGTTGCTCGACATCCCGGCGATGTTCTGTCCGTGGGTGCTCAGGAAGCCGGGCGTGCCGGCCAGTCCGAAGCAGCCCCAGATCAGCAGCAGCAGGCCCATCAGGCCGGCGCCCGCGCGGTAGACCTGGGCCAGGCGGTGGTCCACGGGAAGTTCGTCCTGCAGTTTCATTCGCTGCCTCCACCGGAGGTTTCCGGGCGGGAGCGGCCGGTCGGTGCTCCCGGCTGTGGGCTCCACGCTACGCCCGCGGCAGCGGGCGGGCGCCCCGGAGAGCGATTGTCCGTTCTCGGCCAATCCGTCGGCGGCGCCTTTCGGAGCCGGGGCGGCACCGCGTAGCGTCACGGTGCGCGTACGCAACGGTGCGTACCGGCGGGAGGGGGCGACTGCGTGGCGGAGCCGAGCGCGAGCGGACCCGGGGCGGTGCCGGGCTTGCTACGCGCTGACCGGCGGTGGGGCGCCGGTCAGCGCGGGTACTCGTCGTCGTCGACCGGGACCTGGCGGGTCTGTTCGACCGCGTCGGCCACGTCGGCGGCGGCGTCCAGTGGGAGGTCGGAGCGCGGCGGCAGCGGTGCGTCCGCCCCGGTCTCCAGGTCCTCCGGGTCCAGCGAGTCGATGGCGAATTCGGTGGCGTTGTCCGTCATGACCTCACCCCATCAGGGCCGCGAGGCCCTTGTGGCCCCGGCCGTTCCCCCCAACACTTACCCGACCCGCGGCGTCCCACTCGGCACCCGCGGGCCGCGTCGGCGTGTTGCCGGGCGGCGAGGTCGGCGGGGCTCAGGTCCAGGCGGTGTCGCGGTCGGCGGTCATGTCCGGGTCCTCCCTCTGCGGTGCGGTGCTTCGACCAAGGCCGACCCGGCCGGTGCCCTCCCCTGTTCGGCACCGGCCCGGTCCGGCTCGGTCGTCTTGAGCCTGCCGCAGGCCGCTCACGGGCGGGTAACATCCGGATAATGGACCATCAACAAGGGCCTGTGGCAGGCCGCCCGACCGGCCCGGCACCGGAGGCGCCCGCACTGCGCTTCGGTCTGCTGGGGCCGCTGACGGTCCATGGGGAGAACGGCGCCGCACTGCGGGTCAGCTCCCCGAAGGTGCGCGCGCTGCTGGCCATGCTGCTGCTGGAGCCCGGCCGGGTGGTCTCCCGGGACCGGCTGACCGGCGCGCTCTGGGGCGAGCACCCGCCGCCCACCGCCGCCACCTCGCTCAACAACCACGTGGTGCAGCTGCGCCGACTGCTCGGCCCGGGCGGCCCGGCCCGGCTGCGCACCGCCTCCCCCGGCTACCTGCTCCAGGCCGGCCCGGGCGAGCTGGACACCGCCGTCTTCACCGAGCTGCTGGACCAGGCCAGGGCGGCCCGGCGCACCGCCGAGTGGTCCACCGTGGCCGAGCGCTGCGCGGCGGCGCTGCGGCTCTGGCGCGGCACCCCGCTCTCCGACCTGCCCGGGCTGGCCGAGGAGGCGCTGCCGCACGTGCAGCAGTTGCAGGAGCTGCGGCTGCAGGCGCTGGAATGGCAGTTCGACGCCGAGCTGGAGCTTGGCCGTCCGCACGGGGTGATCCCGGCGCTGAACCGGCTCACCACCGAGCACCCGCTGCGCGAGGCCTTCCACCGCCAGCTGATGATCGCCCTGCACCGCACCGACCAGCGGGCCGAGGCACTGGCCGGCTACCAGCGGCTGCGCCGCACCCTGATCGAGGAGCTGGGCATCGAGCCCGGGCCCCGGGTGCGGGCCGCGCACCAGGAGATCCTGCGCGCCGAGCAGGCCGAGGCCGAGCGGCAGGAGGACGAGGCCGCGCCGACCGTGGCGGCCGGCGCCGGGCTGCCCCGGGACGTGGCCGGGTTCACCGGCCGCTACGAGGAGTTGGAGCAGCTGCTGACGGCCTGCCGCTCGGGCGTGGACGGCCCGGTCGGCATCGTGGCGCTGGACGGCATGCCGGGGGTGGGCAAGAGCGCGCTCGCCGTGCACGCCGCGCACCGGCTGGCCGCCGACTTCCCGGACGGGCAGATCTTCCTGCCGCTGCACGCCCACACTCCCGGCACCCCGGCGGTGGAGCCGGCCGACGCGCTGGCCGCGCTGCTGCTGACCGTCGGCGTGGCCCCGCAGCAGATCCCGCCGGACCTGGACGCCCGGGCCAACCTGTGGCGCGGCCGGCTGGCCGGCCGGCGGATGCTGCTGCTGCTCGACGACGCCCGCAGCAGCGAGCAGGTCCGCCCGCTGCTGCCCGGCACCGCGGGCAGCCTGGTGCTGGTCACCAGCCGCCGCCGGCTGCCGGCGCTGGGCGACGCGGTGCCGATGACGCTCGGCGTGCTGCCGCCCAACGAGGCCGCCGAGCTGTTCACCGCCACCGCGCAGCGCCGCGACCTGGCGCCGGACCAGCCGGCCGTCACCGAGGTGGTCCGGCTCTGCGGCAACCTGCCGCTGGCGATCCACCTGACCGCCGCCCGGCTGCGCCACCGGCGGGCCTGGACGGTCGCCGACCTGGTGCCCGACCTGGCGGCGGCGGCCGGGCGGCTGGCCGCGCTGCGCGCCGAGGACGTCTCGGTGGCCGCCGCCTTCGACCTCTCCTACCGGGACCTGACGCCCGCTCAGCGCCGGCTCTTCCGCCGGCTCGGCCTCAACCCGGGCGACCACTTCGACGCCCGGGCCGCGGCCGCGCTGGACGGCACCGACCTGGCCACCGCCCGCCGACTGCTGGAGGAGCTGGAGGACCACCACCTGGTGGACGAGCCGGTCCGCGGCCGCTACCGGATGCACGACCTGATCCGCGAGCACGCCCGGGCGCTGGGCACCATGGACGACCCCGGGGTGCGGCACGCGGCGGTCGGTCGGCTGCTGGAGAGCTGCCTGGCCACCGTGGTGGAGGCCGAGCAGCGGCTGGCGGCGCGGCGGCCGCGCTGGGTGCCGGCCCAGCGCTCGGCCGGCACCGAGTTGCCCACCGAGGAGGCGGCGATCGCCTGGCTGCGGGCCGAGCGGGGCAACCTGCACGCCGCCGTGGAGTACGCCGCCGCGCACGGGCACCCGGACTACGCGATCCGGCTGCCGATCGCGCTGCACGACTTCCTGCGCACGCAGGGCCACTGGAGCCAGGCGCTGGCGCTGCACCGGATCGCGCTGGAGACCGCCCGGGCCACCGGCGACCGGTTCGGCCAGGCCTCCTCGCTGACCCACCTGGGCACCTTCCAGCGGCTGACCGGCGAGCACGAGGCGGCCGCGGAGCATCTGCGGCTCGCACTGGAGCTCTTCCGGGAGCTGGACGAGCCCTGCGGGCAGGCCTCGGCCCGGATCCAGCTGGGCGCGATGGAGCGCACCTTCGGCTGCAACTCCCGGGCCCGGATGCACTTCATCTCCGCGCTGGCGCTGGCCCGGGACGCCGCCGACCGGCCCGGCGAGGCGGACGCGCTGAGCCAGCTGGGCATCCTGGGCCGGATCACCGGCGAGTACACCGAGGCGACCGAGAGCACCGAGCGGGCCCTGGAGCTCTTCCGCGAGCTGGGCAACCGCACCGGCCAGACCGCCGCGCTCAGCGAGCTCAGCCTGATCCGCCAGCTCACCGGCGACCTGGACGGCGCCGAGCAGAGCCTCTGCCAGGCGCTGGAGCTCTGCCGGGCCCGCGGCGACCGCCCGGGCGAGGCCTACGCGCTGGCCAGCCTGGGTTCGCTGCAGCAGCTGACCGGCCGCTACCGGGAGGCCGAGGCCACCCACCGCCGGGCCGGCTCGCTCTACCGGGGCCTGGGCAACCTGATCGGCGAGGCCAACGCGGTGATGGCGCTGGGCGCGGTGCGGCTGGTGATCGGCCAGTACCGGGCGGCCGAGCAGGACCTGCTGCGGGCCAGCGCGATGTACCACGAGCTGGACGAGGCGCGCGGGCGGATGAACACCGTCGCCTACCTGGGCGTGCTGCGGCTCGCCACCGGCCGCCCGGCCGAGGCGGAGCAGAACCTGCGGGCGGCCCTGGAGCTCTACCGGGCGCAGGGCGACCGGCTGGGCGAGTCCCGGGTGCTCGCCTACCTGGGCGACGCGCTGGCCGCGCTGGGCCGCGCCGAGGACGCCGAGCGGACCCTGCGGGAGGCGCTGGAGCTCTGCCGGGAGCGCGGCGACCGGGCCGGCGAGGCGGAGCTGCGCAACATCATGGGCCGGCTGCTGGCCGGCACCGACCGGCCCGCGGCGGCCCGCCGGGAGTTCGCGGCGGCGCTGGACGGCGCGCTGGCGGCCGGCTCCCCGCTGGAGGAGGTGCGGGCGCTGGCCGGGCTGGGCCAGCACGAGCTGGCGGCCGGGCAGCACGCCGAGGGCACCGCCCACCTGGCCCGGGCGCTGGAGCTGGCCGAGCGGCTGGGCGTGCCGGAGGCGGTGGGCCTGCGCGATCTGCTGGGGCGGCCGGCGGGGGCGGTGGCGAACTTCTGACCGGGGGTCGGCTGACGTCCGGTCAGCCGGGCGGGGCAGTCCGGCTTGCGGGGCGGCCGGCTGCTGGCAGGCTGGTGCGCGGGGGCAGGCCTGGCGAAGGGATGTGCGGTCGCGGTGAGCTACGCCCACTGGTCAGTGCGTGTGGTGGCCTTCCTGATCGACTGCCTGGCCTGCGCCGCGCCGAACATCATCGCCGGGGTGCTGGACCCGGGGGCCACCGGGCTGCAGACCGGGCTGCTCCTGCTCTCGCTGGCGCTGCTCGGCTACAACCGCTGGTGGCGGGCCGGCCGGACCGGGCAGAGCTGGGGCAAGCAGCTGATGGAGCTGCGGCTGGCCGGCCCGCTGGACGGCGCCGAGACGGGGGTGCGACGGGCCTTCCTGCGCGACCTGGCGCACGTGCTGGACACCCTGCCCTGCTTCCTGGGCTGGTTCTGGCCGATCTGGGACCGCCGCCGGCAGACCTTCGCCGACAAGGTGCTGGCCACGGTGGTGCTGGTCGGCACCTGAACCGATGGTGACCCCAGGGCGAATTCTCGGCAATCGCCGCCAAGGGGGGCTTGCCTCCGGCTACTTGCCGGTGAATCCACGCCGAACAGGACGGTTAGGGTGCGGGCAGATCGTCAGCTGAACTGCCCGCACCACCGATCGGAGTCCCCGTGTCCTCCTCCAGCCTCTGGCCCGCCGGCCCGCGCCGCGTCCTGGTGGTCGGCATCGACGGCGTCCGGCTCGACCTGCTCCCCGGGCTGCGCACCCCGCACCTGGACGCGGTGGCGGCGGCCGGCTTCCTCGCCCCGGTCGAGGTGGACGAGGCCACGCCCACCATGTCGGGCCCGTGCTGGGCCACCATCGCCACCGGCGTCACCGTGGCCAAGCACGGGGTCTACGGCAACCACCTGGGCGGCAACCGGCTGGACGTGTTCCCGGACTTCACCACCCGGCTGGCCACGGCCCACCGCCGCCGCACCTTCGCGGCCGGCGGCTGGGAGCCGCTCTTCCTGGCCCGGCAGGGCGGCCCGCTCTTCGCCGCCCCCGGCCGGCTCGCCTACATCGGCCCGCTGGAGGACACCCCGCAGGCCTGGGAGGTCTGCGACGAGCGGGTCACCGCCGAGGCGGTCGCCGTGCTCACCGGCGACGACGACCCGCAGGCGAGCTTCGTCTACCTGGGCGCGGTGGACGAGACCGCGCACTTCCTGGGCTGCGGCGCCGAGTACCGGGCCGCGATCGAGGCCGCCGACGACCGGCTCGGCCGGCTGCTGGCGGCGCTGCGCTCCCGGGCCGGCTACGCCGACGAGGAGTGGACGGTGATCGTGGTGACCGACCACGGCCACCTCGACCAAGGCGGCCACGGCGGCCGCAGCGGGCTGGAGCGCACCGCCTGGGTGGCCGCCTGCGGGCCGGGCCTGGAGCCGGGCGCCCCGGTGGCGCCGGTGCGCCACGTCGACGTGGCGGCGCACGTCTATGCGGCGCTGGAGATCGCCCCGGACCCGCACTGGACGCTGGACGGGCGCCCGTTCACCCCCGCCGGGGTGCCGGTCCCGCAGCAGGCCTAGCGGATCAGAGCGCCTTGACCAGCTTCTCGAAGGCCAGGTCGGGGCGCTTGGGCATGCCGAACCGCTCGTTGCCGTACGGGAACGGCGAGAGCTCGCCGGTGCGGCGGAAGCCCCGCCGCTCGTACCAGGCGATCAGCTCCTCGCGCTGGACGATCACCGTCATCTCCAGCTCGGTGGCGGCCCACTCGGACCGCACGTAGCGCTCGGCCTCGGCCAGCACCGCCTTGCCCAGGCCGCCGCCCTGGAGGGTGGGCCGGACCGAGAACATGCCGAAGTAGGCGCCCGGGGTGCGCTGCTCGACCGTGCAGCAGGCGACCAGCAGGCCGTCCAGCTCGGCCAGCAGCACCACCGTGCCGGGCGCGGCCAGGGTGGCGGCCAGCGTCTCGGGGTCGGTGCGCTGGCCGTCCAGCAGGTGCGCCTCGGTGGTCCAGCCGACCTGGCTGGCCTCGCCGCGGTACGCCGACTCGACCAGCTCCGCCAGGGCGGGAACGTCCGCGGCGGTGGCGGGGCGGAAGGTCAGGTCGGCGGCCATCTGGACTCCTGGGACGCGGCGGCGGGTGGTCCAGGCATGGTGCCACACCGGCGACACACCCCGGATGGCCCACTCGATGTCCGGTGGCGGGCGGTAACCGGTCAGGATGAGACGGTAACCGTACGCAACCGAACGGCAGGGGAGCCGACCAGCCATGCAGCCGCGCCTCTTCGCGATCGTGACCGCTGTCCTGCTCGGCGCCCTGGGGCTCGGCGCGGTCGCCGTGACCCAGTGGGTCCCGCCGGCCGCCTCGGTGGCCGGACCGGCGGCCGCGCCCGCCCGCGGCCGCCCGGCCGCGGCCGCCGCCTCGGCCTCCCCCACCGGCGATCCGGCGGTCTGGACCCGCAGCACGCTACGGAACAAGCTGATGGCCGAGATGACGGCGACCGACCCCGGGGTGGCGCTGGCCGATCTGGACAAGATCACCAAGGAGAAGCCGTACACCGTGCGGTTCTGCCACCCGATCGCGCACGAGCTCGGCCACGCCGCGGTCAAGCGCTACGACCACGACTTCCAGAAGGTGCTCTCCTTCCCGCACGACACCTGCGCGGCCGGCTACCTGCACGGCGCGGTGGAGGAGATGCTGGTCGCCTCCAGCGACCCGGGCAACGACCTGCTGAAGCTCTGCCAGCCGCAGATGAGCGGCCCCTGCGTGCACGGGGTGGGGCACGGCACGATGTTCGTCTCCGACCAGGACGTGGCCAAGGCCCGCGACCTGTGCAGCCGGTTCGGCAGCCAGAGCCGGATCATCACCTGCTCGGAGGGCCTGTTCATGCAGCTCTTCGGGCCGGACGAGGAGGACGAGAAGGCCAAGGCGCTGGTGCCGGCCGACAAGCTGGCGGCCGAGCCGCTCTACCCGTGCCCGGAGCAGCCGGCGCTCTTCCAGTCCGCCTGCTACTTCTACGCGCCGACCTTCTACCTCTCCTCGCACGACTACCCGAACCACCCGGAGATCTACGCCCAGGCGCTGAAGTGGTGCCTGAACGCGCAGGCCGGCGGTGGGGCGAACGACTGCAGCCGGGGCGTCGGCTCGCGGCTGATGAAGTACAACCTGGACCGCGAGGACTGGGTGGGCCAGCAGTGCGCCACGGCGGCCGACGGCTGGCAGCGCAAGGCCTGCACGGACGGCATCGTCAGCTACTACACGGTCAACTACACCGACCCGGGCGCGGCCGGCCGGCTCTGCGGCAAGATCACCAACGAGGAGATCGCCCGGGACTGCCGCTCCTCGGCCCACCTCTCGGGCTCGCTGGACTGACCTCGTACGATCGCGGGTATGTCTGCCCCCTCCGATGCGAGCTTCCGCAGTGCCGCGCACGCCACCGCCGACCTGGTCGCCGACTACCTGGCGGCGCTGCCCGCCGGCAAGGTCTGGCAGCCGATGGACCCGGCCGAGCGGGCCGCACTGCTGGACGCGCCGCTGCCGCGGGCCGGGCGCGGGCTGGCGGAGCTGCTGGCCGAGGTCGGCGAGCGGATCATGCCCGCGCCGATGGGCAACGGGCACCCGCGGTTCTTCGGCTGGGTGAACTCCGCGCCGGCCCCCGCCGGGGTGCTGGCCACCCTGGCGGCCAGCGCGATGAACCCCAGCTCGGCCGGCGGCGACCACGCCGACGTGCACCTGGAGCGCGCCGTAGTGCGCTGGATCGCCGAGCTGGTCGGCTTCCCGCACGCCCCCGGCGCCGGACTGCTCACCTCCGGCACCTCGATGGCCACCATCGTCTGCCTGGCCGCCGCCCGCTCCCGGGCCGCCGAGCGGGCCGGCTGGGACGTCCGGGCCGACGGCCTGGCCGGGATGCCGCCGCTGGTCGGCTACGTCACCGGCGAGACCCACTCCTGCGTGCGCAAGGCCGCCGAGCTGCTGGGCCTGGGCAGCCGGCAGCTGCGGACCGTGCCCGGGGACGCCGAGGGCCGGCTCGACCCGGTCGCGCTGCGCGCCGAGATCGCCGCCGACCGAGCGGCCGGCCGGCTGCCGTTCCTGGTCGCCGCCTCGGCGGGCACCGTGAACACCGGCGCGGTGGACGCCTTCGAGCCGATCGCCGACCTCTGCGAGCAGGAGGGCCTGTGGCTGCACGTCGACGGCGCCTACGGCGCCTTCGGCGTGCTGGACCCGGAGATCGCGCACCGCTACGCCGGCCTGGACCGCGCCGACTCGCTCGCCCTGGACCCGCACAAGTGGCTGGGCGTGCCGGTGGACTGCGGCTGCGCCCTGGTCCGCGACCCCGAGCAGCTGCGCGCCACCTTCAGCCTGGTCCCCTCCTACCTGCGCGACGAGGAGGCCGGCGGGCTCGGCTGGTTCTCCGAGTACGGCACCGAGCAGACCCGCCCGTTCCGCTCGCTGAAGGTCTGGGCCACCATCGCGCACCGCGGCCGGGACGGCATCGCCGCCGACATCGCGCACTGCACCCGGCTGGCCCGCCGGCTCGGCGAGCTGGTGGCGGCCGATCCGGAGCTGGAGCTGATGGCGCCGGTGGACACCTCGATCGTCGCCTTCCGGGCCCGCCCGGCCGGGCTGGCCGAGCCGGAGCTCAACCTGCTCAACCAGCGGCTGCCGCTCGCCGTGCAGCGGCGCGGTGAGGCCTTCGTGACGGGCACCGTGCTGGCCGGCCGCGAGGCCGTGCGCGCCTGCCTGCTCAACCCGGCCACCACCGAGGCCGACCTGGCCGTGCTGCTGGCCGAAGTCCGGGCCGCGGCGGCCGACCTGACTACCCGGCAGTAGTCATTCCGGGACTGATCGTCCCCGGAAGACATTTACCGGGCGGTCATGGCGGATTCGTGATCGTGAAACACCGGTGAGTCATTGTGGTGGCATGAGTGAATCCTCCGTCACCACCCGTACCCCTGCCCCGTCGCGCGCCGAGCGCCGGCGGGCCCGCCGGGACCGCTGGCGGCACGCCACCGTGGAGCTGGCCGCCGTCTTCACCGCCGTGGCCACCGCCGACCTGGTCGCCAACGTGGTCGTGCACGGCCACGACGGCCCGGTGCTGCTGGTCGCCTCCGCGGTGGCGCTGATGGCCGCCGCGGGGTTCCAGGCCTGGTGGGCACACCGGCACCCGCACGGGGCACCGCCCCCGCTGCCGGCCGCACCGCCACCGCCGACGGCCGACCAGGCCCCGGTGGAGACCAGGCTCTGGCGGGTGCGCTGCACCGTCTCGGACTCGCCCGGCAGCCTGGCCGCGATCTGCACGGCGCTGGCCGAGGTGCGGGCCAGCATCATCTCGCTGCAGACCCACCCGCTGCCCGACGCCACCGTGGACGAGTTCCTGCTGCGCGCCCCCGCCACGCTCCTCCGGGCCGCGCTGACCGAGGCGGTGGCCGCGGCCGGCGCCCGGGAGATCTGGACCGACCCGGCCGACGCGCACGACCTGGTGGACGTGCCCGCCCACGTGCTCGGCCTGGCCACCCGCACCGCGCTGGACGCCGCCGAGCTGCCGGTGGCGCTGCGCCAGCTGTTCGGCCGGCTCACCGTGCGCCAGTTTCCGGGACGGCGCGGCGAGCAGCCGGCCGTGCCCAGCCTGGACGGCCACCTGATGCGGCTGGCCGCGCCCGGCGGCGGGCAGATCGAGCTGTCCCGCCCGCACCTGCCCTTCACCCCGACCGAGTTCGCCCGGGCCAAGGCGCTGGTCGAGCTGGACGCGGTGCTCGGGCCGCGGGTGCCCAAGGTGGCGGCCCGGCTGCGGGTGCCGGAGCGCGACGAGCTGACGGTCCGCCGGGCCGACCCCGGCGACCGCACGGCGGCCCTGGCGATGCACCGGCGCTGCTCCACCGAGACGCTGCGCCGGCGCTACCACGGCCCGGTGGCGGACGCCCAGCGCTATGTGGACCACCTGCTGGACCCGCGGCACGGCCAGACCCTGGCCGTGGAGACCCGGGACGGCGAGCTGGTCGCGCTGGCCCACCTGCTCTGGGACGACGACAGCGCCGAGCTGGCCGTGCTGGTCGAGGACGCCTGGCAGCGGCACGGCCTCGGCCTGGACCTCCTGCGCCGGATGGCGGCGCTGGCCGCCGAGGCCGGGGTGGCCACCGTCTACGCCGTCACCCAGGCCGCGAACACCGCGCTGATCGGCGCCATGCAGCGGCTGGACATCCCGCTGGACTACCAGGTGGACGAGGGCACCCTGGTGATCACCGCGCACCTGTCCGGGGCGGCCGAGCAGCTGCCCAGCCCGTGGACCACCCTGCCCGGACGGCCCTGAGCCGCGGGTCCGATCCCGGTGGCCGCCCCGACGGGGGCGGCCACCGGCCGTTTCGAGCCGCCGTCAGGCCCGGGCCGCCCGCGGCTTGCCGGGCCGGAGTGCCGCTGACCGGGGGCCATGGCTCGGCGCCGTCCCGATGAGCCGTTAGGCTGGCTCCGTCCCAAGCCGTCCGTCGGCACCCGGTCAGGACTGGCCGCCACCGACGGGGGGTCGTCAGTCAGAGGAGGAACCCCTGAGCATGCCAGGCACCGGATCGGAGGCCGCAGCCACCGGCGCGCGCGACTCCTCACTGCCCGCCCGCTCCAAGCTCGCCGTCACCGCGGGGCGGATGGCCGCGGCCGCCTCCCGTTCGGTCGGCCGCGGCAGCGGCTCGGTGATCGGCGGCAAGGTCGCCCTCAAGCTCGACCCCGACCTGCTGGCCCGGCTGGCCGAGCACCTGGACGTGGTGCTGGTCTCGGCGACCAACGGCAAGACCACCACCACCCGGCTGATCGCCGAGGCGCTGGGCGCCGCCGGCCCGGTGGTCTCCAACGCGCTGGGCGCCAACATGCCGGCCGGCATCACCTCGGCGCTGGCCGGCGGCTCGGACGCCCGGTTCGGCGTGATCGAGGTGGACGAGAAGTACCTGGCCGGCGTGGCCCGGGACACCGCCCCCAAGGCCATAGCGCTGCTCAACCTCTCCCGCGACCAGCTGGACCGGGCCGCCGAGACCCGGATGCTGGCCGAGAAGTGGCGCGAGGGGCTGCAGCACACCGAGGCGGTGATCATCGCCAACGCCGACGACCCGCTGGTGACCTGGGCCGCCTCCTCCTGCCGCCGGGTGGTCTGGGTGGCCGCCGGGCAGGCCTGGAAGGAGGACGCCTGGTCCTGCCCGTCCTGCGGCGGTGTGATGCAGCGTCCGGGCGACGACTGGTTCTGCCAGGAGTGCGGCTTCCGCCGCCCGCAGCCGCACTGGGCGCTGCAGGGGCAGCACGTGATCGACCCGAACGGCTCCGCCTGGCCGATCCAGCTGCAGCTGCCGGGCCGGGCCAACCTGGCCAACGCGACCAGCTCGGCCGCGGTGGCCGCGGTCTTCGGCGTGCCGCCGCAGACGGCGCTGGAGCGGATGCGCTCGGTGACCGCGGTGGCCGGCCGCTACGACGTGGTCGGCTTCCAGGGCCGCGACGTGCGGCTGCTGCTGGCCAAGAACCCGGCCGGCTGGCTGGAGACCTTCTCCCTGATCGACCCCCCGCCGGCGCCGGTGATCCTCTCGGTGAACGCGCTGGACGCCGACGGCACCGACACCTCCTGGCTCTGGGACGTGGACTACGAGCGGCTGCACGGCCACCCGATCTTCGTGATGGGCCAGCGCAAGCTGGACCTGGCGGTCCGGCTGGAGGTGGCCGGCCTGCAGTTCCAGGTGGTCGACTCGGTGGCCGACGCGGTGCGGCTGGCCCCGGCCGGCCGGATCGAGGCCATCGCCAACTACACGGCGTTCCAGCAACTGCGGAAGGCGGTGGCGGCCGGATGAGCACGCCTCCCGGATACGGCGGTCAGCAGCAGCCCGGCTACGGCGCCCCGCAGCAGCCGCCGCAGGGCTACCCGGCCCAGCCCTACGGCCAGCCGGGCCAGCCCGCGCCGCAGCCCGGCCACCCGGCGCAGCCCGGGTACGGGCAGCAGCAGCCCGCAGGCCCGCAGCCCGGCTACGGGCAGCAGCCCGCCGGCCCGCCGCCCGGCTACCCGGCGGCGCCCCCGCAGCACCCCGGCTACCAGCAGCAGCCGCCGCAGGCCCCGGCGGCCGCCCCCCAGCAGCCGGCCCAGCCACAGCAGCAGCACTATGGGAGGCCTTCTCGGATGAGCGACAGCAGCCTGCGGCTGGTCTGGGTCTATCCGGACCTGCTCAGCACCTACGGCGACCGGGGCAACGCCCTGGTGGTCGAGCGCCGGGCCCGCCAGCGCGGGCTGAACGTGCAGCGCATCGACGTCCGCTCCGACCAGCCGATCCCGACCAGCGGCGACATCTACCTGATCGGCGGCGGCGAGGACCGGCCGCAGCGGCTGGCGGCCGAGCGGCTGCGCGCGGACGCCGGGCTGCCGCGGGCCGTGGACAACGGCGCGATCGTCTTCTCGGTCTGCGCGGGCTACCAGATCCTCGGCCACGAGTTCATCAACGACCTGGGCCAGCGCGAGCCGGGCCTGGGCCTGCTGGACGTCTGGTCCACCCGGGGCGAGGGCGCCCGCAGCGTCGGCGACGTGCTGGCCGAGCCGGACCAGCGCCTGGGCCTGCCGGCCCTGACCGGCTTCGAGAACCACCAAGGCGTCACCCACCTGGGCCAGGGCGTCTCGCCGCTGGCGCAGGTGACGGCGGGCGGCGGCAACGGCGACGGGCACGGCACCGAGGGCGCCTGGCGGGACACCGTCTTCGGCACCTACCTGCACGGCCCGGTGATGGCCCGCAACCCCGCGGTGGCCGACCTGCTGATCAAGCTGGCGCTGGACGTCAACGCGCTGCCGCCGGCCGACACCACCTGGTACGACGCGCTGCGCGCGGAGCGGATCGCGGCGGCGAGCCAGCCGGCCTGATCCGCGCCCGACCAGTGGTCGGGGACGTGTGAACCGGGCGACCCCCGTCCCCGGGCGAAGTGAACGTTCTCCGGCCGCCGGATGTCCAGCATCCGGCGCCGGGAACGTCCGGTTCGCGAAAGTACGACAATAAGCACCGTCGGATGCAACCCTCCTCGGCAACCGGCAGCACCAACGCGCGGGCGCGCCGACGACGCCGCCCCCGCGCCTGCTCCCGCCCGGCCGGAGGTGGGGGCCGCTATGATCAGCTTCGGCGTGATATGTCCGATTCTGACCCCGCCCTTCCAAGGTGGTAGTCCGGCCTTCCGGTTATTCCCCCAGCCGCGGCTGGGGCGGTGCCCCCAGGGGAGTTGCAAGAACAATGCGAATTGGTGTGCTGACCAGCGGCGGCGACTGCCCCGGTCTGAACGCTGTCATCCGCTCCGTGGTCCACCGGGGGGTGGTCGACCACGGCGACGAGATCATCGGTTTCCAGGACGGCTGGAGAGGCCTGCTGGAGGGCGTCCACCGCCCGCTGACCCTGGACTCGGTCAGCGGCATCCTGGCCCAGGGCGGCACGATCCTCGGGTCCTCCCGGGTCCAGCCCAGCCACCTGCGCGACGGGGTGGAGCGCGCCAAGCAGTACTGCGCGGACCTCGGCATCGACGCGGTGATCCCGATCGGCGGCGAGGGCACCCTGAAGGCCGCGAAGCTGATGAGCGACGCCGGCCTGCCGGTGGTCGGCGTGCCGAAGACCATCGACAACGACATCGCCTGCACCGACGTCACCTTCGGCTTCGACACCGCCGTCTCGGTGGCCACCGAGGCGCTGGACCGGCTGAAGACCACCGCCGAGTCGCACCAGCGCGTGATGGTGGTCGAGGTGATGGGCCGGCACACCGGCTGGATCGCGCTCAACGCGGGCATGGCCGCCGGTGCGCACGCCATCGTCGTGCCGGAGCGCCCGTTCCACATCGACAAGCTCACCGAGGTGGTCCGCGAGCGGTTCGAGCGCGGCAAGAAGTTCGCCATCGTGGTCTGCGCCGAGGGCGCCAAGCCCGAGCCCGGCACCATGCGCTGGGAGGAGGGCACCAAGGACATCTACGGCCACGAGCGGTTCGCCGGGATCGCCACCACGCTCTCCGGCGAGCTGGAGCACCGCCTCGGCAAGGAGGCCCGCCCGGTGATCCTCGGCCACACCCAGCGCGGCGGCACCCCGACCGCCTACGACCGGGTGCTGGCCACCCGGTTCGGCTGGCACGCCGTGGAGGCCGCCCACAAGGGCGCCTTCGGGCACATCACCGCGCTGCAGGGCACCCAGATCAACCTGGTGCCGCTGGCCGAGGCGGTCGCCGACCTGAAGACGGTGCCCGCCGACCGCTACTCCGAGGCCGAGACGGTCATCTGACCCCGCCCGGATCCGCTGCCCCGCCGCGCACCCGCGGCGGGGCAGCGGCGTCTGCGCCCCTGGCGCATGCACCCGGCATACGCCGGAACGCCGGGTTCCGGCCAGCCGCTCTCCTGACGCTGTCTCAACTATCGGACGGTGCTGGCGAGTTCCCCGCCGGCCTCCGGTTCCACCGGTCCCCACCGGTGCCCGTCCACCCCGTGCGCGCCTGCCGTCGCGGGCCGGAGCGGCGATCCGGACAGCCGTCCTCCTGTCCGGAAAAGGGCTGGAACGTCCGCCGCGTCCGCTGGTTAGGCTGCGGAGTACTCCGGACCCACTCCATCCCACCCGGTGCGGCACACCGCGCCCGGTGTGCCGTGCCCGAGGACGGGAGAAGCACAGATGGCAGACGATTCGAGCACCGGACGAGGCCCCCAGCCGGACGGACTGACCGAGGGCACCATCGTCACGGTCGCGGGCAACGGCAGCCCGGGCTACGGCTCCGACGGCGGACCGGCCACCGCCACCACCCTCAACCGCCCCCAGGGCGTGGCCGTCGACGGCGCGGGCAACCTCTACATCGCCGACTACAACAACCAGCGGGTCCGCAAGGTGACCCCCGGCGGGATCATCACCACGGTCGCCGGCACCGGCACGGCGGGCTACGGCTCCGACGGCGGACCCGCCACCGCCACCACCCTCTACGGCCCGAACGACGTGGCTGTCGACGGCGCGGGCAACCTCTACATCGCCGACTACTACAACCAGCGGATCCGCAAGGTCGACGCCAAGGGCATCATCACCACCGTGGCCGGCAACGGCACCGCCGGCTACGGCTCCGACGGCGGACCCGCCACCGCCACCCCGATCAACTACCCGTACGGCGTGCTGGTGGCCGCCGACGGCAGCGTGTACTTCAGCGAGTGGTACGGCAACCGGATCCGCAAGGTGGACCCCGCGGGGATCATCACCACCGTCGCCGGCAACGGCAACGGCGGCTTCGGCTCGGACGGCGGACCCGCCACCGCCACCAGCATCTCCTACCCGTCCGGCATCGCGCTGGACACGGCCGGGAACCTGTACATCGCGGACTGGAGCAACCAGCGGATCCGCAGGGTCGACACCAGGGGCATCATCACCACCGTGGCCGGCAACGGCATCGCCGGCTTCGGCTCGGACGGCGGACCCGCCACCGCCACCTCCCTCTACAACCCCACCGGCGTGACGGTCGACCCGGCCGGGAACCTGTACATCGCGGACTGGAGCAACCAGCGGATCCGCAAGGTGGACACCAAGGGCATCATCACCACCGTGGCCGGCAACGGCGCCTCGGGCTACGGCTCCGACGGCGGACCCGCCATCAGCACCTCCCTCTACTACCCCACCGGGGTCGCGCTGGACGCGGTCGGCGACCTCTACGTCGCCGACAGCTACAACCACCGGGTGCGCGGCGTGAGCGCGGTGGCCGACATGGCCCCGCCCGCGCAGCCCGCCGCCGACCTGTACGGCGAGAGCGTCCACCCCTCCGCCGTCCAACGCGGACAGCAGTTCGACCTCGGCGCCCGGATCAGGAACCGCGGGCCCAACCCGGTGGACGGGCAGTACGTCACCGTGGTGCTGACCCTGCCGGACGGTCTGGTCGGTGGGCCGGGCAGCGACGGGCAGCGGCTCAGCCGCAGCTTCGCGGGCCAGCGGCTGCTTCCCCTTCAGGGGTCCCTGGACGGCGTGTTCCGGGTCGCCACCACCGCCGAGACGCCGCCCGGCCACTACGTCGCCACACTGGAGATCCAGTACAGCGGTGAGATCGACCTCAAGGACAGCGCGCTGCTGCTGCCCGTCACGGTCGTGGTCCCGGAACCGGTCGAGGACGAGACGGCGCTGACCATCGTCCAGGACACCGTGCCGCTCGCCGCACCGGGCCAGCAGAACGTCATCACCGTCAAGTTCACCTGCGCCACCGGCCAGCCGGTCAACCCCGGGGTGATCGCCCAGCACTACGCCGCCCCGGACGGATTCCTCTTCATCGAGCAGCCGGCCTACGCCTACTACGACACCGTCCACGGCGTGCTCCACGGCGCGCTCGACCACGAGATCCAGGACGCCGGGCGGACCCTGCTGATCACCGCCAACCCGCACCTCAACACCAACGGCGCCGACACCGGTTCGCTGGTCTACACGATCCCGGTGCAGGCCCGTGCGGACGCCCGGCCCGGCAACCACGGCAACGGTTCGGCGCGCATCGGCCGGCATGCGCCGGTCCCGCTCTCCGGCCAGGTCGCCGACAGCACGCTGCGCGCGAACATCAAGGCGGTGCCGCCGAAGCCGCCCGTGACGGCGGGCCAGGAGCGCTGGATCTACCCGGCGTTCGTCATCCGCAACACCGGCAGCCGCACCATCGGCACCGTCCGGGTCGTCTTCACCGCGACGGAGGGGCTGCTCTTCTCCGAGGACCGGGTGGCCTTCACCCGCTCCACGGACGAGCAGCACGAGGCGCACGCCGACGGCGTGCGGTCGGCCGACAACCGGACCCTGACCTGCTCGGCCGTGCAGCTGGACCTGCTCTCCCGCGGGAACGGCACCGACCCCTGGGTGTCGATCTACCCGGCTCTGGAGGTCGAGGCCTCCGCGCCGACCGGACAGGCCGTGGTCACCATCCAGCTGGGCGAGCCGCCCTTCGCCGGGACTCCGGACGCCTTCGACATCCTGCCCGGCGCCTGACCCCCCGGGCGGCCGAGCGGGCCTCCTGCCCGGCCGCCCCCAGCAACGAGGAGGAGCCACCCGGATGCGCCGGCCCCGTGCCGTCCCCCGCCCCCAGCACCGCGCCGGCAGCCCGGCCGGCCGGGTCGTCGCGCTGATCCCCGCGCACGACGAGGCCGACCGGATCGCCGCCGCGATCGCCGCCCTGCAGCACCAGCTGCGGCCGCCGGACCGGATCGTGGTGGTGGCCGACAACTGCACCGACCGGACCGCCGAGACCGCCCGGGCGGCCGGCGCCGGCGTGGTCGAGTCCCGGGACAACCGGCACCGCAAGGCCGGCGCGCTCAACCAGGCGCTCGGCCCGCTGCTGGCCGAGCTGGCCCCGGACGACCTGGTGCTGGTCCAGGACGCCGACACCACGCTCTGGCCGGGCTTCCTGGCCAGCGCCGTCGCCGCGATGGACGAGACGGTCGGCGCGGTCGGCGGCATCTTCTACGGCGAGCCGGGCGGCGGCCTGCTCGGCCTGCTCCAGCGGATCGAGTACCACCGCTATGCCCGGGAGATCGCCCGCCGGGACTACCGCGCCGACGTGCTGACCGGCACGGCGACGCTGTTCCGCGCGGGCACCCTGCGCGAGGTCCGGCAGGCCCGGCTGGACGGGCTGATCGGCGGCGGCGACTCCTACTACTCGCTGGCCTCGCTCACCGAGGACGACGAGATCACCAAGGCGGTGCGGACCCTGGGCTACCGCACCGTCTCCCCGCCGGGCTGCGGCGTGGTCACCGAGGTGATGACCAGTCTGCCCGCGCTCTGGCACCAGCGGTTGCGCTGGCAGCGCGGCGCGCTGGAGAACCTGCGCGACTACGGCTGGACGCCGGTCACCGCGCCGTACATCCGCCGGCAGGTGTTCATGGGGCTGTCCGTCCTCTTCCTGGCGCTCTACCTGGTCTTCACCGGCTGGATGCTGGCCCGGGGACGACCGCGGTTCTCCCGGTTCTGGCTGGCCGTCGGGCTCGTCTTCGTCGCGGAGAAGGTGGTCACCGCGCGCGGCGCCGGCCGGCGGTCGCAGCTGCTGGCGGGCACCCTCGCCGTGGAGCTGGCCTACGACGGGTTCCAGCACGCCGTCTACCTGCGGGCGCTGTGGGACATGCTGCGGCGCGGCGAGGAGCAGTGGCGCGCCACCTGAACCATCCTGACGAGGGGATCGCGTGTACGGAGGATTGCCACCGGCCGGGGCGCTGGGCGCGGGCGGCGCGTCGGTGCTCTCGGTGAAGAGCCTGGTCCGGCCGGAGTCCGGGTTCCAGGCGCTGGCCACCGTGGTCGCCGCGACCACGCTGGTGATGGCGGGGGCCTCGCTGGTCAAGCTGCTGCCGGCCGGAGCCCTGCGGCCGTCACTCGGGCAGGGGGACCGGCGGCTGCGCCGCGCGGGCGTCGAACCGCGCCCGGGCGGCGTGGATGGCGTGCGCGTGGTCGACCGCCCAGTCGGCGATCGCGGTGGTCAACTGCCCGGCCGCGCGGCCCTCCTCGGTGAGCGAGTACTGGACCCGGGGCGGGACGGTCGGGTAGACCGCGCGGGCGACCAGGCCGTCGCGCTCCAGCGCGCGCAGGGTCTGGGTGAGCATCTTCTGGGTGATGCCGTCCAGGATCCGGCGCAGTTCGTTGAACCGCAGCGGGCGGTCCGAGCGGCCGAGCGCGGCGAGCACGTAGAGCGACCACTTGTTGGCGAGGACCTCGACGACCGTGCGGGAGGGGCAGTCGCGGCGGTAGGCGGCGAACTCGTCGGCGAGGGCGCGGCGCGTGGCGGTATCCATGAGGTACCTGAATATCAAACAGGTTCCTTCTTCACAACAGGTACCGCGGACGAACAGGATGGACGCGTTGATCCGATTGCCGGGAGGGCGTCATGCGCACTGTTCTGATCCGTTCCTTCGGCGGCCCCGAGGTCGTCGAACTGGCCGAGCTTCCGGTCCCGCAGGCCGGGCCCGGCGAGGTGCTGGTGCGGGTGGCCGCGGCGGGGGTGAACCCGGCCGACTGGAGGATCCGGGCCGGTGAGGTGCGCCGCCTCGGCGAGCCGCCGCTCGGGCTGGGGCTGGACCTGGCCGGCGCGGTGGCCGCGGTCGGCCCGGGCGCCGACCGGTTCCGGCCCGGCGACCGGGTGTTCGGGGTGGTGCTGCCGCCGCAGGGCTCCTTCGCCGAGTACGTCACCGTCCCGGAGGCGGCGCTGGCCCGCACGCCCGACGGGCTGGACGACCTCACCGCGGCCGCCCTGCCGGTCGCCGGCCTGACGGCCTGGCAGGCCTTGGTCGGCGCGGCGCAACTGGCGGCGGGCGAGCGGGTGCTGGTGCACGCCGGGGCGGGCGGCGTCGGGCACTTCGCGGTGCAGATCGCCAAGGCGCGCGGCGCCCGCGTCACCGCGACGGCGGGCCCCGCCAACCAGGCGCTGCTGGGCGAACTGGGCGCGGACGAGGCCGTCGACTACCGCGGCACGGACGTCTTCGGCGCGCTCGGGCCGTTCGACGTCGTCCTCGACCCGTTCAGCGGCGAGAACGCGCTGCGCTCGCTGGCGCTGCTGCGGCCCGGCGGCCGGCTGGTCGATGTCCGCGGCACCGGCGTGGACCGCACCGAACTGGCGGAGCGCGCAGGGGCGCTGGGCATCGCGCTGACCGAGCTCTACTTCCGGCCCGACGCCGGGGACCTCGCCGCGCTCGGCGCGCTCGCCGAGAAGGGCGAACTGCGGCCGCACCTCTCGCTGGTGCTGCCGCTGGAGCGGGCGGGTGAGGCGGTCACCGAGGTGGCCTCGGGGCACGCCCGGGGCAAGGTGGTCGTACAGATCTGACGCCGCGTCAGGTGCCACCGGCCGGGCCAGCAGGCAGTCCAGGCCGGTGAGCAGCCGTCAGCGAGCCGTGCCGGGCGATCCGGGCGGGCTCCGGCTACCGTGCGGGCATGGAGATCATCGCCTTCGGCGTGCAGACCGACGAGAGCCCCCTGCTGGAGCGCGCCTTCGCCGGGCGCCACGCGCTGCGCAGCCTGTCCGTCTTCCTCAACCGGGACACCGCACCGCTGGCCGCCGGGTTCCCGGTGGTCTCCAGCAGCGTCAACGCGGTGCTGGACGCCGAGACCCTGGCCCTGCTGGCGGCCGGCGGCACCAAGCTGATCGCCCAGCGCTCCACCGGCTTCAACAACATCGACCTCAATGCGGCCGCCGACCTCGGCCTCACCATCGCCCGGGTCTCCTACTACAGCCCCTACGCCGTGGCCGAACACGCCTGGACCCTCGCCCTGGCCGTCAACCGCCGCCTCACCCGCGCCGCGAGCCGCTCACGCGAGTTCGACTTCCGCCTCGACGGCCTGCTCGGCCGCGACATCCACGGCATGACCGTCGGCGTCATCGGCACCGGCAAGATCGGCGAGTGCTTCGCCCGGATCGCCGCCGGCTTCGGCACCCACCTGCTCGGCTGGGACATCGCCCGCAACCCCGCCTGCCTGGAACTCGGCATGGCCTACACCGAACTGCCCGAACTCCTCTCCCGCGCCGACCTGGTCAGCCTGCACGTCCCGCTGCTGCCCGCCACCCACCACCTCATCGACAGCGCCGCCCTGGCCCGCATGAAGGAGGACGCCATCCTGGTCAACTCCAGCCGCGGCGGCCTGATCGACAGCGCCGCCCTGGTCGAGGCCCTGCGCGCCGGCCGCCTCTCCGGCGTCGGCCTCGACGTCTACGAGGAGGAGACCGGCGTCTTCTTCACCGACCGCTCCATCCAGGGCATCACCGACGACACCCTCGCCCGCCTGGTGACCTTCCCCCAGGTCCTGGTCACCAGCCACCAGGCCTACTTCACCCACACCGCCGTCGGCCAGATCATCGACGCCACCGCCCGCAACATCGAGGACTTCGCGGCGGGACGGCGCAACGAGAACACGCTGGTGCCGAAGGACCGACTCGGACAGTCCTGAGTACGAGATCGCCCCTGCTCACCCGGCAGCCGTCGCACGCTGGCTCCGCACCGACCGGACCGACCGTCGAAGGAGTAGCCACGTGCTGCCGTTCCTCAACCAACTCGCCGCCTCCCAGCGGGTCCTCCTGCTCGCCCTCGCGCTCGTCCCGCTGCTGGTGATCGCCGTCGCCACCGTCCCCGCCTACCTGGTCCTCCCCTTCCTCCCCGACGGGGTGGACCGCGCGGCCCGGCTCCTCGCCACGCAGACCGCCTGGCTGCGCACGGCCCTGGCCGGCACCCGCGCATGACGGGGTGTCACGAAGGCTCCTCGCGCTGCCAGGGCACCCGGGCCAAGGCCGCGTCGACCATCGCCGCCGGGTCCCCGACCTCGAAGCCGAGCCGCCGCAGCCGGGCGGCGGTCCCGGCCAGCGGCCGGTTCAGCGCCCGCGCCGCGGTGGCCAGCCGGCCGAGCCCGTACCGCGTGTCGACCGGCAGCCAGGGCTCACGCCCGTCGAGGTTCGCGCTGATCAGCACCAGGTCGGAGCGGTCCGGGTGGTCATCACCCGGGACGCGGGCGTCGAGTCCGTAGCCGCGCATCCGGGCGGCAACCTGCTCGACCGGCAGGTCGAGCGTCAGGGCGCAGAGGACCACCCGGGCGTAGGGCACTCGGTCGCCAGGGTGGTACCAGGGTGCCTTCTGGTCCAGGTTCCGGCTGAGCAGGTTGAGGTCGACGTGGGGGGCGTCGCGGGTCAGGGCCTTGCCGTGGAGCACCGTGACGCCGAGCCCGGCCAGCCGTTCGAGCACCGTCTCGGGCGACAGGCCGAACCGGCGGACCACGTGCTGGAAGGCGGCGATGTCGGTGCTGTCCTCGTACGGGGTCGCCTCCTCCTCCTCGTGGTGGTGCAGCTCGAGCAGGAGCGCTTCGTCGCCCTCGCTGAGCTCACGCAGTCGCCGGGGCAGGCGGTAGCCGAACCGCTCGAGCTCGCCGACGACTTCGCCGATCGGCAGGTCCGCGCTGTAGGAGGCCGCCACGACATGGCGCCCGGAGACCGGTCGGCGCAGGTCGAGCCACGGGGGACCACCGTCCCTGCCGGTGGCGACCACGCCCGGGTCGATCGGCTCGGCGGATCGCACCCGGTGGAGGTCCCTGGTCCTGAACCCGTACGCCGCCATCCGCTCGACCACCTCGGACGTCTCGACGCCGAGGTGGTCGGCAGCCAGCACGACGTGGACCGGGTGGACCGGTTCCGCCGGGTCGAGCCACACCACCAACCGGTCCGAGGCCGCGCTGAACAGCACGGTGTCGCCCTCCTCGGCAGCCGTCCGCCCGCCCGGCAAGGAGAGGGACGGGCACGCGTACCCGTACCGGGCCAGCCGGTTCGCGATCTCCTCGAAGGCCAGTCCGGTCCGCTCGCTCACCGCCACCAGGTGGCCCAGCGCGACCGGTCGATCCGCCGGAAGCCACAGGTAGTCGCCGCTCAGATCGCTACTGAGGATCAGAAGGTCGAGTCGGTCCGGTTCGTCCGGCGCGGACTCGGGGAGCTCCACTCGGTAGCCGAGCCAGGTGAGGCGGTCGGCGAGCTCGTGCAGCCCGCGCTGGAACCTCCGGGCGAGCGTCAGCAGGCCTGCCACGTCACAGCACCAGGGCTCCCTGCTTCCGCTCCATACCCGTGCGTTCAGCATTTCCAGGTCGGTGCCGTCGAGCTCCCGGGGCTCGGCGAGCACCGTCGACCGCCCCGTGAGCAGACCCAGCTCGGCCAGTCGACGGGCCGTGCGGTGCAGCGGCCACCCCACGTCCCTGGCAGCGCTCAGGATCCGCCACGGGCCCCGGAAGTCGGCCTCGGACAGCCACCCCTCCTTGCCCGCCAGCAGGGTGACGTCCGACGGGAACGCCGGTGCGACCGGGCCCACCGTCCGCGGGTCGACGGCGCTCGCCAGCTGGGGGTACTCGTCGAGCATGCCCAGCGCGAGCAACCGCCAGAGGAAGATCTGGTCGGGAAGGCCGAGAACCGGGTGGCTCGACTCGTTGAGCTGGGTCCCTGCCGCGGCCCGGTACGCGGACCCGCCGCGGTCGACGCCGGCCAGCGACTGGTCGGGGCCGAAGATCCCGGTCGCCCCGAGGTCGAGCACGCGGCGGCCGACCCGCTCCGTCCTCCGCTGGTCGACCGCCTCCCTGGTCACCAGATCGGCGATCTCGGGCCGCAGGCGGGCGACCCAGTCCAGGCTGAACACGCCGGAGGTGGAGCCGACCAACTCGCCGACACCGCGCCGGAGGAGGTCCGTGACGCGGGCGGAGACATCCTCCATGATCCGTTTCCGGTCCACCGAGAGCGCGACCTGCTGTGGTCCGAACAGGTTCACCACCGCGCCCAGGACGGGCTCGGAGATTCCGAGGCCGGCGCGCTTCGGCGGGCGTTCGGTCCTGATGCCGTCCACCAGGATCTCGTCCGCCCCGGCCGACCAGATCACCTGGCCGTCCGGCTGCCGCGCGGCGTGGACCGGGGCAGCCTGCGGCCGGTCGTCCCAGCGCCGCTCCGGCGCCGCCCGGGTGTACTCCCACGGGGTCCACTCGTGCCGCCGGGGCCGGTCCTCGGTCCGGTCCTCGGCGGTGAGGACGAACTCCGAGACGGCGACCAGGTCCTGCAGCACGTCGACGCAGGACCGGGTCAGCACGCCCTCGCGCAGGTAGAGGCGGACCGCGGTGTGCGGGGTCGCGGGCTCCTCGGGGTACTCGATCCGGAAGAGGTGGCCGGGTCCGGCGATGGTGGCGCGCAGCACGGGGCCGAGTTCGCGGTCGGGCCGGCGGTGCGTCCGGCAGGTGGTCACGCGGATCTCGTCGGCGAGCATGAAGTAGCTGAGCACCCCGATGCCGAACCGGCTGTTGGGGAAGAGCCGGATGCCGTGCTGCTCCCACTCGGCCCGTTCCTCCGCGAACTCCTCGGTGCCGGTGAAGCTGACGCCGGCCTGGGAGAAGACGCCGGTGATCTCCTCCTCCCCCATGCCGACGCCGTTGTCGCGGCACTCGACGTACGCGCGGCCGTCCTCGTCGACGTCCTGGAGGAAGCTGATCTCGCCGCGGTAGAGGTCGGGCGGGACGGCCAGGTCCGGGCCGCGGAACCGGTACTCCAGTCGGGCCCGGCGGTAGCGGCAGGCGTCGAGCGCGTTCTGGTACAGCTCGCGCAGGGCGAGCGCCGGGTCGCCGTACAGCTGGTCGCCCATCAGCAGTTCGCGCAGCCGGCGTTCGTCGACGGTGAAGCGGGCGGTGCGGGTGCTGAAGGCGGCGGCCGGGTCCAGCCGCCCCAGCGCCGCGGTGGGCAGCCGGCGCAGCGGCGCGAGGGAGTCGTGCCGGGCGGCGGCCCGGTGCACGGCGCGCAGGGTGTGGTCGACGGCCTCGGTGTGCTCCCGCAGCGCCAGCAGGGTGGCGGGGTGGTCGCAGACGGCCTCCAGGACGCAGTCGCGCGGCGCGCCCGCCGGCCCCTCCCGGTACCACCGGGCCTGCTCCAGCCTGGTGCGCACCTGGGCGAGGTCCACGGCATCGGGGATTCCGAGGTGCTCGACCAGGACGGCCGGCAGGTCGGCGGCGTCCAGCGCGAGCGGGCGGGTGCAGGCGAGCAGCAGCCCGAGCAGTCGCAGGCGGACGGACTGGTCCTGGTACAGGCCCGGGAGGTCGAGGTGCTCGCCGGAGGCGAGCCCGCCCGCGTCGTCCTCGGCGAGCCGGGCCGGGCCGAAGCGCAGGACCCGCAGGAGGGCGGTGGCCCGGCCCCGGCCGAGGAGCACCCGCAGCGCGGGCTCGGCCGGCTCGGACAGGCCCGCGACGAGCTCCGGATCCACCGGGCGCTTCTCCAGGGTCCAGCGGCGCAGCAGCCACTGCCCGATCTCGTGGGCGGCGGGCCGGCGGCCGGGCAGGTCGCGCGCCTCGGCGCGCCGGACCAGCCAGGGGTGTCCGAGCAGGTAGCCGCGGAAGGAGTTTCGCTCGGGCCCGGCCGGGGCGTCGGCGGCCAGGCTGTCCGGGTGGACCAGTGGGCCGAGCACCGCGCCCGCGCGGGCCTGGTGGGCCAGCTGGAGCAGTGGCAGCAGGGTCAGCAACGAGGCTTCGGCCGCGGAGAGTTCACTCAGCCCGGCCCACAGGGCGAGGGTGGCGACCCGGTCCAGCCAGCGACCGGGCAGGGCCGGGTCGTGCCACGGGTCGCCGGTGGTGGCGGACCACCCGATGCCCCACTCCCCCGCCAGCCGGGCGGCCGGTTCGCGCAGTGCGGCGGGGTCGGGGACGCACTCCCACAGCGGGTGCGCGCGGACCAGGTCCGGCCAGCCGCCGTCCGCCGGTGCGGCTCTCCGCCGGGAGCCGCGGGCGGTCTCGTGCAGGTCCGCCCAGTACTTCTGCGTCCCGGGGGCGGCGGACTCGGGCCCGAGGTAGTAGGCGATCAGCTTCCAGACGCTGTCGAACTCGGGGGCGATGTGCTGGTTGAACCAGCCGTGGACGGTCTGCTTCGGCAGGTCCAGCGCGCTCGTCGCCTGGCGCCGCGTCCGGCCCTCGGCCGCTGCTCGTCGCTCCAGCTCGTTCAGTTCCTCGAACCACCCCATGCGGCGAGGCTATCGAGCGGAGCACCGGCCGTGTGCGGTGGGCCGGAACTGCCCGGAGCCCTGGCGGCTCCGGGCGGCTCGGCGGGTGACGGGGGCTCAGTACTGCGTGGTGAGCGTGACGCCGCTGAAATCGGTCACGGCATAGAGGCTGATGTACCGGTAGCCCGCCGTGGAGTTGGTGACGGTCAGGCTCTGCGTGGTGCCGTTGTTGGTCGACGCCGCGGTGTAGGCGGTGGGCAGGGCCCAGGTGTCGGGGTTGTAGTAGAGGTAGGCGGTGCCGGTTCCGCCGGTGCTGGTGATGTTCAGGGTGGTGCTGCCGGCCGGCAGGTAGAGGTAGAAGTAGTCGGTGTTCTGGACCGTCTCGGACTGGTTGGCGCGGTAGCAGTTGCGGTCCATCGCGCGGGTGTCGGCGGCGGTGCAGGCGGTCACGGTGGTGGAGCCCGCGCTGACGGTGACGGACCGGGTGGCGGTGGCCGTCTTGCCGTTGCTGTCGGTCACGGTGAGGCCGACGGTGTAGCTGCCCGCCGTGGCGTAGGTGTGCGAGGGGTTCTGAGTGGTGGCGGTGGCGCCGTCGCCGAAGTTCCAGGACCAGCCGGTGATGTGGCCGCTGCCCGTCTGGGTGGACTGGTCGGTGAACTGCACCGCCAGGTTGGCGGGTGTGGCGGCGAAGGCGGCGGTCGGGGCGCCGCCCACCACGCAGGCTCCGGCCGCGCAGGCGTCCAGCCAGGTGGTGAAGTCGGCGTCGTAGGCGGTGCCGATGGAGTGGTAGACCGCGTAGCCGCCGGTGTAGTCACCGGTCCGGAAGTGGCCCAGCATGCTGGCGATCACATCCGGGTGCTTCTCGACCATGTACCGGACGGCGAGGTAACCCCAGGGGTAGGTGCGGGTGGTGTCGCTGTTGTTGTACGTGTTCTGGAAGAGCGTGCTGAGCGCGTAGGTGTGCAGCGGCGCGACGTTCACCGCTCCGGTGTCGGTGAGGTTGCGGTAGCTGTAGGAGACGTACTCCGCGACGCCCTCGATCCACCAGACATCGGGCACCGAGGTCTGCGCGGTGAAGTCGCCCTTCATGTCCAGGCGGCCGTCCAGCGCGTGGGTGTACTCGTGGTTGAGGTTCCACACGCCGGCCGTGAAGCCGTCGTTGCCGTTCTGGTAGGTGATGGAGATCGGCTGGTTGCCGGGGTCGGTCGGGGTGCCGATCAGCGTCATGCCGCCGTTGTTGGTGTTGATGCCGTAGATCCCGCCGGCGTAGGTCTGGTAGTCGCGCGGGGAGGCGAAGACCACCATCTGCAGGGTGTTCTCGTACTGGCCGGGGATCGGGCCGTTGTCCTTGACCAGGCTGTGGACGTAGGGGTCCTGGCCCTGGAGGCTGGCGCAGACCGCGGCGAGGTCGGCGGAGGCCATGCTCTGCGCCAGGATGCTGTGCGCGGCATCGCAGCTGTAACTGATCGGCAGGGCCGCGGCCTTGAGTTGTGCGGCGAGGTTGCAGGTGCCGAAGTAGGCGCAGTCGGCGTTGTCGTAGTAGGTGACCATCTCGGCCACGCCGACCCAGAGCGGGGCGGTCGGGTCGGTGATCTGCGAGGCGTTCATCAGGCCCTTGGCGAGCGGCTTGACGGTGGGCAGCAGCGCCGGGTGCTCGATGTAGCGCGAGGTCTCCAGACCGGCGTTGGAGTCCAGGAACCAGTTGCTGCCGCTGAGCAGGGCGGTGTGGTTCAGCGCGAAGGTGTCGAGCGTGTTGATGATGCTCGGGTCGGCGGTCACCGCGGCGACGTAGTCGGCGTTCTGGTGGCCGCGGAAGATCGGCGTGTAGACGCTGTTGGCGAAGTTCACCATGTACCAGGAGGCGTCCCAGGAGCTGGTGTACGCGTTCAGCACCCGCTGGTAGGTGGCCAGGTAGTGCGCCTGCAGGTTGGCGCTGTCGCTGAGGATCATCTCCTGCCCGGCGACCATGCCGTTGGCGTCGCTGACGTCCAGGAGGTGCGGACTGGCCGTGAAGCTGTCCAGGGCGGCCTGCACGGCGCTGGTCAGCGCGGCGGAGTAGGCGGGCACGTCGGCGGAGTCGTAGTACTGCACGTAGTAGCCGGCCTGGAGGAAGTAGCCCAGCTGGAAGATGCCGGTGGAGTTGTCGCCGGTGTAGGAACCGGCGCTGCCGCGCAGGCCGTTGGCGACGGCGGTCATCTGGCTCTCCTTGAACACCCCGTCGGCGGTGGCGCCGGTGAGGCCGAAGAGCGAGCTGATGCAGTCGGTGGTGGAGCCTTCGAGGTAGCTCACCAGCGCCGCTCCGGTCCGGCTACTGAAGTCGGCCGGGGTGCAGGAGGTGGCGGCGACCTTGGCGGGCTTGGACGAGGGGGCTTTGGGGGCGGCGGACTGCGGTGCGCTTGGCGGGAGTTGGCCGGGGGCGAGCCGGCCAGCCTGGGTCGCGGCGCCGGTGCCGGCGCCGAACGCGGTTCCGGTGGGCGCGAGACCGCTGGGGCGACCGGGCGCGGGTGCGTGGACGACCTGCCCCGCCTTCGCCGTGGGGGCGGCGAGGGCGGGTGCGGCGGCGAAGCCGCCCAGGGCTGTGCTCGCGGCGGCCAGCAGGGCCAGGGTTCTGGGCAGGCGGAACGGCTGACGCATCGTCACTCCCTCTGTGGGGGTCGTGGAGTGCGCCTCGATGCGAATCGTGGAGGCGTGCCAGGACGGTCTCACGCTACGTATCGCCCTATCAACGGTCCGTGACATAACATTCGGAGCGCCGAGGCCATAGCACCGACCGGGCGACGGTCCGGCGCGGAGCGGGCACACCTGGCGCACAGTCAACATCCTTCGGAACCACGCACTCCGGTGACGACTGTTCACCTTGGCCGCGTTGAATACCCGCGCAGTCGTCTGATGGTCAGATCTGGAGGAGCGGTAGATGCGCGTCGTTCGGTTCCACGAGTTGGGCGGGCCCGAGGTGCTGCGGCTGGAGGAGGCGGAGCCGGGCCTGCCGGGGTCCGGTGAGGTGCGGGTGCGGATCGCGGTGATCGGGCTGAACCGTGCGGAGGCCAACTTCCGCCTCGGCCGGTACATCGAGCAGGCCAAGGAGCTGCCGTCCAGCCTGGGTTACGAGGCGGCCGGGGTGGTCGAGGAGCTGGGCGACGGGGTGACCGGGTTCGCGGTCGGCGACCGGGTGTCGATCCTGCCGACCTTCTCGATGAACGACTACACCGTCTACGCCGAGCAGGCCGTGGTGCCCGCCGCGGCGCTGGTCAAGCTGGACGAGGAGGTGGACTTCGAGACCGGCGCCGCCGTCTGGATGGCCTACCTGACCGCCTACGGCGCCCTGGTGGACATCGCCGGCCTCGGCAAGGGCGACACCGTGCTGATCCCGGCCGCCTCCAGCAGCGTCGGCCTGGCGGCGATCCAGATCGCCAACCAGCTGGGCGCGGTGCCGATCGCCACCACCCGGACCGCCGCGAAGAAGGCGGCCCTGGAGCAGGCCGGCGCGGCGGCCGTGGTGGCCACCGACGAGCAGGACCTGGTGACCGAGGTGCTGCGGCTGACCGACGGCAAGGGCGCGACCGTGGTCTTCGACCCGGTGGCCGGCCCGGGCATCAACGAGCTGGCGCTGCTGACCGCGCGCGGCGGCACGCTCTTCGTCTACGGCAGCCTGAGCGGCCAGCCCACCCCGTTCCCGCGCGCCGCGGTCGGCCGGGGCATCGCGCTGCGCGGCTACGTGGTCTTCGAGATCACCGCCCACCCGGTGCGGCACGCCAAGGGCGTGGAGTTCGTGCTGGCCGGCCTGCGGGACGGCTGGCTGAAGCCGGCCGTGGACCGCACCTTCCCGCTGGAGCGGATCGTCGAGGCGCACGCCCACCTGGACGCCAACCGGCACGTCGGCAAGGTGCTGGTCACCGTCGGCTGAGCCGGCGGACGATGGCGGGGCGCGGCCGGTCCGGGCCGCGCCCCCGTGCGCCGGTCGCTCCGGTCGCGCCGGTGTGCCGCCAAGTCGCCGTCCAGCGGCCGCCGCAGGGGCTGCGCCGCCCGGCACGGGCCCCCGCCGATCGCCTGCCCCGACGGCACGCGCCACGGTACAGTAGCCGCGCGTCGGTGCCGGTTCGCGCGCCGACGGCTGACGAGGTGTGGTTCCACCAGAGGCAATTGGGGTAACTGTGGCGTCCACTGGGCACATTCTGCGGTTCGACGAGGTTCGCGGGTACGGCTTCATCGCGCCGGACGGCGGCGGCGAGGACCTGTTCATGCACGCCAACGACCTGCTGGGCGAGAAGCACCAGTTCCGGGCCGGCCTGGCGGTGACCTTCGAGGCGGAGCACGGCGACCGGGGCATGAAGGCCTCCCGCGTGCGGCTGCTGGACGGTCCGCCGCGCGAGGGCGTCGGCGCGCAGCGCGTCCCGGCCCCGATCGTGCCGCCGTGGACCATCCGGGACGAGCCCAACGACGGGCTGTGCGACGTGCTCTCCATCGCCGAGTACCAGCAGGAGCTGACCGAGGCGCTGCTGGAGGCGGCGCCGTCGATGACCGGCGGTCAGATCCTGGCCGCCCGCCGGGCGCTGCTGGTGCTGGCCCGCCAGCACAACTGGCTGGAGAGCTGACCCTCCGCCGGCCCCGCTCGAACGCCCGGCCCCGGTTCGATCGGGTGGTCGGCCCGCCGGCCGTCCGATCGACCGATGGTGTGTCACCTGCCGTGCCGTGCCCGCGTGCTCCGCGGCCGGGGCGGTCACGGCGGGTAGCCTGACGCGGTGCGTACACCATCCCGGCAGGGCCCGGACGGCCACCGCCGGGCGGGGTCGGTCAACGAGATCACCCGCTGGTCGCCGTTCCTGCTGATCGCCCTCTCGGTCATCGTCGACCTGGCCACCCCGGGCTCGCAGCGCTTCGACCGGGTGCTGTCGGCGGTGCCGGCGCTGGCCGCCGCCACCTGGAACGTGCCCGCCACCGCCGCCTTCGGCGTGCTGGCCGCGGCCTTCGAGGTGCTGCTCTCGTTCACCCGGAGCAACGAGGTCCACCCGGCCTCCTTACTCACCTCGATGCTGGTGATCACGGCGGTGACCGTCGCCGCCTGCTTCGTCAGCCGCGTCCGGCTCACCCGGGAGCGCGAGCTGGCCGAGATCCACGCCGTCGCCGACACCGCCCAGCAGGTGCTGCTGCGGCCGCTGGCGCCGCGGCTCTCCGGGGTGGACCTCGACCTGCTCTACGCGGGGGCGGCGGCCCAGGCCCGGATCGGCGGCGACTTCTACGAGGCGCTGCGCACCGCGCACGGGGTCCGGGTGATCGTCGGCGATGTGCAGGGCAAGGGGCTGTCGGCGGTGGAGGCCGCCTCGGTGCTGCTCGGCTCCTTCCGCGAGGCCGCCTACGACGCCCCCGACCTGGGGGTGCTGGTCGGCCGGCTGGAGATCAGCATGATCCGCTACGGCGAGCAGGTGCCGGGGTCGGACGCCGCCGAGCGGTTCGCCACCGCCGTGCTGCTGGAGCTGCCGGCCGAGCAGCCGGTGGCCCGGCTGCTGAACTGCGGCCACCCGCCGCCGCTGCTGCTGACCGCCGGGGGCGGGGTGCGGCTGCTGGAGCCGTCCGCGCCGGCCCTGCCGCTCAACCTCTCGCCGCTGCTGGACGACGAGCACCCGATCGACACCGTGCCGTTCGGCCCGGGCGACCGCCTGCTGCTCTACACCGACGGGGTCAGCGAGACCCGCAACGCCGAGGGCGAGTTCTATCCGCTGCCGGAGCGGGTCGGCGAGTGGACCGACCAGCCGTCCCGCAGGCTGCTCGACCTGCTCCGCACCGACCTGCGGGCCTACGGCGGCGGCAGCGGCGACGACGTGGCCGTGGTGATCGCGGGCCGGCCCGCGCCACCCCCGGAGGCCGGGCGCGGGTAAGGCGCCCGTAGGGTGGTGCGGAGGAAAAACGGACGAACCGGACCAGCGCCGGCCGTCCCCGGGGGCGGAGCAGCCACTCCCCGGGCAGCACGAAGGAAAGCAGGACCGCGGATGGACGGAATGTCGGGGATGCACCACCACGGTGGCGGGATGCTCGGTCCGTTCTCGCTCCACTCGGTGCTGACCTGGTCCCCGGACTGGCCGTTCCTGATCGGCAGCCTGCTGGCGGCCGGCCTCTACACCGCCGGCGTGCTGCGGCTGCGCCGGCGCGGTGACGGCTGGCCGATCGGTCGGCTGGTGGCCTGGCTGCTCGGCGTGCTCACCGTGCTGGCGGTCACCTGCTCGGGGCTGAACGACTACGGCATGGCACTGTTCAGCGCGCACATGATGCAGCACATGGTGCTCAGCATGCTGTCGCCGATCCTGCTGCTGCTCGGCGCGCCGATCACCCTGGCGCTGCGGGCGCTGCGGCCGGCCGGCAAGGGCCGCCCGCGCGGGCCGCGCGAGCTGCTGGTGGCCCTGCTGCACAGCCGGTACGTCAAGGTGGTCTCGCACCCCGCCTTCACCATCCCGCTCTTCATCGCCAGCCTCTACGGCCTGTACTTCACGCCGATCTTCGACAGCCTGATGGGCTCCCGGATCGGCCACCTGGCGATGATGGTGCACTTCCTCGGCGTCGGCCTGCTCTTCTTCTGGCCGATCATGGGCGTGGACCCGGGGCCGCACCGGCCCGGTCCGGTGATCCGGATCCTGGAGCTGTTCATGGGGATGCCGTTCCACGCCTTCTTCGGCGTGGCGGTGATGATGGCCACCAGCCGGCTGGTGACCACCTTCGGCACGGCGGGCGCGCCGCCCGGCACCGACCTGATGGCCGACCAGAAGATGGCGGGCGGGATCACCTGGGCGTTCGGCGAGATCCCGACCGCGGTGGTGCTGATCGCGCTGGTCTTCCAGTGGTCCAAGTCGGAGCAGCGCCAGGCCGCCCGCAAGGACCGGGCCGCCGAGCGCGACGGCGACGCCGAGCTGACCGCCTACAACGCCTACCTGGCCTCGCTGGAGAAGCGCGGCACCCGGCCGGCCGAGACCGGCTGAGCCGAGCCGCGCCCGTTCCGGAGCCCCGTCCACCCGCTCGGTGGGCGGGGCTCCGGCGGTTGGTGGCAGGCTGGACGGTGGGGTGAGGACGATGACCGTGTTCCAGGCCCAGGGCCACCACCAGCCGAGCTTCCGCGACCGTGCCGAGGCCGGCCGGCTGCTGGGCAAGCGGGTGGCCGGCTGGGCGGCCGACTCCCCGATCGTGGTCGGCCTGCCGCGCGGCGGGGTGCCGGTGGCCTTCGAGGTGGCCCGGGCGCTGGGCGCGCCGCTGGACATCCTGGTGGTGCGCAAGATCGGCGCGCCCGGCCAGCCGGAGCTGGCGCTGGGCGCGGTCGGCGAGGGCGGCATCCGGCTCTACAACCACGACATCATCACCGCCCTGGGCATCGGCGCCGGGCAGCTGGAGCAGCTGGCCGACCGCACGGCCGCGGAGGTCGCCGAGCGCACCGGCCTGCTGCGCGGCGACCGGGCCGCGCTGGACCCGGCCGGGCGCGCGGTGGTCGTGGTGGACGACGGCGTCGCCACCGGCGCCACCGTCCGCGCCGCCCTGGCCGTACTGCGCCGGCGCGCGGTGGCGCAGCTGCTGCTCGCGGTCCCGGTGACCGCCCCGGAGGCCCTGCGGGTGCTCGGCCCGCTCGCCGACGACCTGGTCTGCCTGGCGGCGCCGCCCGCCTTCATGGCGGTGGGGCAGTACTACCGCGACTTCGACCAGACCAGCGACCAGGAGGTGCGGCGCCTGCTCGCGGCGGCCGGGGAGTGAGCCGGCCCGCCGGGAAATCCCCTTGACCCGGGCGCGGACCCGGCGGTCCACTGTGGCGCGCACATGACCGGCCGCATAGGGGAGGAACCCTTGGAGATCCGCGCCACCACCGAGCAGGACCGGGACGTCTTCGTCGACACGGTGCACACCGCCTTCGGCCGCTTCCCGGACCGGACCGAGGACGGGACCGGTGTGTGGTGGTCGGCGCTGGAGATGGAGCGCAACCTGCTGGCGGTGGCCCCCGGCGGGCGGCCGGTCGGGACCGCGGGGGCGTTCTCCTTCGAGCTGACCCTGCCGGGCGGGGCGCTGCTGCCGGTCTCGGGGGTCTCCTCGGTCGGGGTGGTGCCCACGCACCGGCGGCAGGGGGTGCTGACGGAGCTGATGCGGCGTCAGCTCGCCGACCTGCGGGCACGCGGCGAGGCGGTCTGCGTGCTGCTGGCCGCGGAGGCGCTGATCTACCGCCGGTTCGGCTACGGCCCGGCGACGTACACCCGGCGGCTGACGGTGGCCCGGCACAAGGCGGTGCTCGCCGCTCCCCGGGCGGGCGCGGTCGGGGCCGGTTCGGTCGGGGCCGGTTCGGTCGAGATCCTGCGCCGGGCCGACTGCACGGAGCTGCTGGCGGGGGTCTACGACCGCTACCGCCGCGCCCAGCCCGGCGCGCTCTCCCGCCCGGCGACCTGGTGGGCCCGGGGCGCGGGCATGCCCCCGGTCTCCCCCGCGCCGCGCTACGTGGCCGTGCACCGGAACGCGGACGGCGTGCCCGACGGGTACGCCAGCTACGCGCTCGGCGACTCGGACAGCGTGCTGACGGCCGACGAGCTGATCGCCACCGATGACGCCGCGGTCACCGCGCTGGCCCGCTTCCTGCTCGGGCACGACCTGGTCAGCGAGGTGGTGATCAAGCACGTGACGGCCGACCACCCGCTGCGCTGGCAGCTCGCCGACTTCAACGCCGGGCATCTGGGCGCCGAGACCGACTGGCTCTGGGTGCGCCCGCTGGACGTCCCGGCGGCACTCACCGCACGCAGCTGGTTCACCGAGGGCGAGCTGGTGCTCGACGTCACGGACCCCTTCCTCGGCGAGCACGACCGCTACCTGCTGTCCGTGGCGGACGGCAAGGCGCGCTGCGTCCCGACCGACCGGGAGCCCGACCTGTCGCTGGACATCAGCGACCTGGGGTCGGTCTACCTCGGCGGGACGGCGGTCAGCACGCTGGTGCGGGCCGGCCACGTCCGGGAGCACCGGGCGGGGGCGGCCGGCCTGGCGGACACGCTCTTCCGGGCCGAGCGCGCACCGCACTGCCTGCACTGGTTCTAGGAGCCGGCTCAGTTCTCGCCGTGCACCATGAAGGAGGCCGGCTTCGCCAGCGGCGCGAAGCCGGCCTTGGCGTAGACGCCGTGCGCGTCCCGGGTGGCCAGCATGATCCGGCGCAGGCCGTAGCCGGCCAGGTGGTCGCGGATCTCGGCGGCCAGCGCGGTGCCGACGCCCAGGCCCCGGGCCGGGCGGTCGACGAAGACGTCGCACAGCCAGGCGAAGGTGGCGTAGTCGGTGACGATCCGGGCGTAGGCCACCTGGCGGCCAGAACCCTCTTCGTAGACACCGAAGTTGAGCGAGCTGTCGACGGCCCGGCGGTGCTTCTCCGGAGCCCGGCCGAGGGCCCAGTAACTGTCCTCGGCGAGCCAGCGGTGGACCGCCTCGTGGTCCAGCCGGGCCGGGTCGGTGGAGATCAGGTAGCCGTCGGGCAGGTGGGTGCTCATGGCCGCATCCAAACAGTCCGGGGGCTCCCGGACCACCGGTTATCGATCACGGGGCGGCACGGGCCTGAGCCTGCATCAGCGCTCTCCCCCATCGGGTCGGGGCCGGGACTCGGGCGGTGCGGGCGAACACCGCGGGAAATCCGCAGCCGGGGATTGCCGGGGAATTCCGGCGGGCGGCCGGGACAACGGAGCAATTGTTCCCGGGCCACTCCGACTTTCGCACAGGAAATTCACCGGGTCAAGGTCTGTACCTATCCGGCGACCGGCCCCTACGCTGCCCGCGGAGTGGGCCGGGCGGTCCACCGCGGAGGGAGTTCCCGGATGGAAATTACCGTGCACACGCCAGAATGGGACTGGGAGGATCCCGATTCGCTGGCAATCCGGATGGCCGAATTCTCCGGGGAGCTGGCCACCTGCGAGGCGCTGGAGCAGGTCGCGGACCGGCTGCCGCACACCGCCGCGGACTTCGCCGCGCTCGGCCTGACCGGGGTGGAGTTCGCCGCCTTCAGCACCAGGCACCCGGGCGGCCTCGCCTCCGACCTGGCCGAACTGCGCTCCCCGCAACTGGTCAGCGAGTTCGGCCGGCTCTACCGGGTGGACGGCGGCAGCCTCTTCGCCCGGCTCGACGTGGGCCGGCCGCTGCCGTTCGCGGACCGGAGCGTGGACTGGGTGTATGCGGAGCACCTGATCGAGCACATTCCGCTGCCGGTCGCCGTGGGCTGGCTGCGCGAGGTGCGCCGCATTCTGCGCCCGGGCGGCACGCTGCGGCTCACCACGCCGGACCTGGCCCAATACATCGAGGGTTACCAGGACAGCCGCGACGGATTCTTCAAAAGGCACCGGCGGCGGCTGAAGCTGATGCGCGTGGGACCGCCGATGCCGGAGCGCAAGGCATTCATGCTGAATCAGATCTTCTACCACTACGGGCACCGCTGGATTTACGACGAGGCCGAATTGCGGCACGCGCTGACCAGCGCCGGATTCGCCGACCGGAACATTCACCGGGCCGGCTACCAGCAGGGCGCGCGGGCCGACCTGGCCGCGCTGGACACCACCTTCCGCAGTGACGAGACGATCTACCTGGAGGCCGTGGCCTGAGCCGCCGGCCGGGCGGTGCCCGAAGGGCCCCGGACCGCTCGGCGGTCCGGGGCCCTCGCGGCCTCAGCGCACCCGGCCGGCGAAGAGCCGGGCGGCCCAGCCCACCATCAGCACGGTGAGCACCGCGACCAGCAGCAGGCTGCGCCAGACCACCGGGTCCCCGGGGTGGCCGGAGAAGAGCGCCCGCATCCCCTGCACCGCCCAGTAGAACGGGTTCCAGTCCGCCACCGCGCGCAGCCAGCCAGGGGCCAGCGAGAGCGGCAGCAGCACGCCGGAGAGCAGCGCGATCGGCTGGGCGATGGTGTTCACCACCGGCGCCAGCGCAGCATCGTTCGGCACCACCAGCGCGATGGCGTAGGAGACCGAGGAGGCCATCAGGGCCATCAGGCCGAGCAGCAGGTAGGCGAGCAGCAGCTGGCCGATCGGCACCGAGAGGCCGAACGGCAGCGCCAGCAGCGTGATGATCACCGCCTGCACCAGCAGCGCCACGGTCTCCCGCAGCGCCCGGCCGAGCAGCAGCGCCACCCGGCTGACCGGGGTGACCCGGGAGCGCTCGATGATGCCGGCCCGCAGCTCGCCGAGCAGGGTGAATCCGGTGAACAGCCCGCCCATGATCACCAGGGCGGTGAGCAGGCCGGGCACGTAGATCCGGTAGGCGTCCGCATAGCTCCCGCCCGGGGCCAGCACCGATTTCAGCAGCGGGGCGAAGAGCAGCAGGTAGAAGAGCGGTTGGACCACGCCGACGGCGATCCAGACCGGGGTGCGGGCCATCAGCAGCAGCTGCCGCTGGAAGACCAGCCAGGTGTCCCGGGCGAGTTTCAACTTCGGCTCCGAAGTTCGTTGCTGGCAGTACGTCAGGGCGGGGTTGCGGGTCGGTGGCGGTGCGTCAGGCCAGGGAGCGGCCGGTGCGGGCCAGGAAGACGTCGTCCAGGCTGGGCCGGTGCAGCCGGATCTGCCGGGGTTCCAGCCCGGCCTCCGAGAGTTCGCGCAGCACCTGCGGGACGGCGGCGCCGCCGTCGTCCACGTAGAGCCGCAGCTCGCCCTCCTCGGTGGGCTCCAGCCGGTGCAGGCAGCTCAGCCCGGCGAGCACGCCGACGGCCGGTTCCCGCTCGTCCTCGGGTAGTTCGATGCTGACCACGTCCCCGGAGATCTCCCGCTTGAGCTGGTCGGGGCTGCCCTCGGTGACCAGTTCGCCGTGGTCCACGATGCCGATCCGGTCGCAGAGCGCGTCGGCCTCGTCCAGGTAGTGGGTGGTGAGCACCACGGTCATGCCCTCGTCCCGCAGCCGGCGCACCTCGGTCCAGACACCGGCCCGGCTCTGCGGGTCGAGGCCGACCGTGGGTTCGTCCAGGAAGAGCAGTCGCGGGCGGTGGATCACGCCGAGCGCCAGGTCCACCCGGCGGCGCTGGCCGCCCGAGTAGGTGCGGCAGATCCGGTCCGCGAACTCGGTCAACTCGAACGCGGTGAGGAGCTGTTCGGCGCGCCTGACGGCCTCCGCCTTGGCGATGCCGTACATCCTGGCCTGCATCACCAGCTCCTCGCGGGCGCTGGCGTGGTCGGTGGTGCCGCCGCCCTGGGAGACGTATCCGATCCGGCGGCGCACCTCGGCGGGCTCGCCGCGCAGGTCGGCGCCGGCCAGGGTGGCCTCGCCGTCGTCCGGGCGGATCAGCGTGGCGAGCATCCGCATGGTGGTGGTCTTGCCGGCCCCGTTGGGTCCGAGCAAGCCGTAGATCTCGCCCTGATCCACCCTCAGGTCCAGGCCGCGGACGGCCTCGACGGTGGTGGTGCGGCGGCCCTGGCGCGACTGGAAGGTCTTCCGCAGCCCCTTGGTCACGATCAACCGAGACTCCCGTGGCTCGATGGGAACCGGTCGTCGGCCGCACGCCGCGGCACGGCGCTCGGCGGCGCGCGGCCGGGTGGCGTCGATCACGATAGGGGGTTCCACCGGCCCGGAACAATGGTCTGGACCAAGATGTGGTCCATCAGCTGAGGTGAACGACGGTTTCCTCAATGGCGTCAACTGCCGTGCGTGCACCGCCTTCCGCCGGAAAGCTCCGGGAGATCCGCTCGGCGGCCGCCCGGTAGCCCGGCTGGTCCAGCACCGCGGTCAGCGCCCGCCGCAGCTCGGCCGGATCGGCGCCGGTGAAGTCCACCACCAGGCCCGCACCGGCCCGTTCCACCTGGTCGGCGGCGATCGGCTGGTCGTGCCGGATCGGGGCCAGCACCAACGGCACTCCGTGCGCGAGCGATTCCATGACCGTGTTCATTCCAGCGTGGCAGAGCACCGCTCCCGGTCGTGTCCGCGCCAACAGGTCCAGCAGCGGGAACCGCTCCACGCCGATCAGGAACTCCGGCAGCCCGGCCAGCACTTGGGGCGGCGCCGCGACGATGCCCTGCACCCGCCCGGCCAGCGGCCGCAGCGCCTCGGCGGCCCGCCGGTGGAAGTCCCCCGCCACCTCGGCGGCGAGCGTGCCCAGGGTGACCAGCACCGGCACCCGATCCGGATCCAGCCGCTCCCAGGGGAAGTCCGGCGCGGCCGGCCGGCGCCCGAGCAGCGGTCCGACCAGCGCCACCTGCGGCGGCAGCCCGGCCGGACCGGCCAACTCCCGCCCGGTGAACGCCAGCACCAGCCGGGGCGAGAACCGCGGGTCCTGGTACGCGGCGGCCGGGATGCCGACCTGCGCGGACAGCTCGCGCAGCAGGCCGGGCAGCCAGCCGGCCAGCTCCGGATCCCGCTCCAGCGGCTCGCCCAGCTCCATCGCCGAGGGGGCCAGGCTGATCCAGGGCAGGCCGTGCCGCTGCGCGAGCAGCGCGCCCATCGGGGTGTGCTGGTCCACCAGCAGCAGGTCGGGCCGCCAGTCGGCGATCGCCCGCTCCAGGCCGCGCCGGGTGAACTTGGCGTTGGGCAGCACGAAGCCCTCCCAGAGTGTGCGGATCGCGGCCGTGCCGCTGCCGCCCTGCGGCCGGAACAGCCGGCTGCCGGTGGAGATCACCTGGTCAGCGGGGCCGAGCAGGCCGCGCAGCACCGGCCCGTCGCCGGCCCAGGCCACCTGGTGGCCGCGGGCGGCGAGTTCGTCGGCCAGCGCGATCGCGGGGTGGACGTGGCCGGCCAGCGGCGGGACCACCAGCAGCACGCGCAGCGGTCCGGAGCGGGGATTGGTCATCGGGGCCTCCGGGAGGCGAAGAAGTCCTGGCGGACCGGTGGGGATCTTGTGCGGCCCGCGGGGCGCGGGAATACTAGCCCGGGTGACCGCACTGGCGGCAGTCGCCGTCCACTTGCCCCCCGAGTCCGTGCCGGTCGAACTTCTCGGCGAACGACTCGGGTTGAGTACACGTCAGACCACCATGCTGCGCCGCTTCCACGGCCTGGACCGGGTCCGTCTGGATCCCGGTGACGACCTGCTGGACCTGCTGGTCCCCGCGGTCGCCGGGCTCGCGGAGCTGCGCGGCCGGGAGTCGGACATCCGCTACGTGATCCACGCCCGGAGCATGCCGGTCGTGGCACCCTACCCGCGCAATCCGCTGCACGAGCTGGTCGACCGCTTCGGCCTGCGCCCGACGGCGGCCTTCACCGTCACCCACCACGCCTGCGCCGCCTCGCTGCTGGCCATCGACCTGGCCGGCCGGCTGCTGGCGGTCGACGGCGACCCGGACGCGCTCGCGCTGGTGGTCGCCGGCGAGAAGACTTTCACCAAGCACGCCCGGCTCGTGCCGGAGACCTCGGTCTTCGGCGAGGGCGCGGCGGCCTGCCTGGTCGCCGCCGACGGGCCGCGCGACCGGGTGCTGAGCTACGCCAGCAGCCAGCTCGGCGAGTTCGACGGGCGGCTGGACATCGACAAGGAGCTGCAGGCCGCCTACCAGCGCGGCTACCCGCTGGCCATGGTCGAGGTGATGGAGGCCGCACTGGCGCAGGCCGGCGAGAGCTGGCAGACCGTCAGGCTGCTGCTCCCGCACAACGTCAACCTGGTCTCCTGGAAGCGCCTCTGCCGGCTCACCGGGTTCCCGCTGGACCGGGTGGTGCTGGACAATGTGCCCGAGGTGGGGCACAGTTTCGCTGCGGATGCGTTCATCAACCACCGCACCGCCACCGCGCGTGGTCTGCTCCGGTCGGGCGACCGGTACCTGATCGCGGCGGCCGGCCTCGGCGCGACCTTCTCGGCCATGGTCCTGGAGCACTGACCGGCCGGCGGCCCGCCGTCCCTCCTTTCCGACGCCGTGCGGCTCTGCACCGCCGCACGACCGCCTCCCCTGGACGGACCGTGACGGACTCTGCCCTCGCCCTGCCCTCGCCCACCCCCGCGGCGGACCCGGTCGACCCCGTGCTGCGCCTGCGGGTGCTGACCGGCATCGAGGACCTGCTGCCCCGGGTGCTCGGCCGCGAGCTGCCCGAACTCCCGGCAGACGCCTGCCTCTTCGACGACCTCGGGCTCACCTCGGCGAGCACCCTGGAGCTGATCCTGGAGCTCGAGGAGTCGCTGGAGATCCAGATCGACGTGGAGCAGATCGACCAGGACGCGCTGCGCTCGATCTCCTCGCTGGCCGACTTCGTGGCCGGCCACACCGTCCCCGAGGAGTGAGGCGATGTTCAGCAGCGGAGCGGTCGCGGCCGACCGCCCCGGACGGCTGCGCCTCGGCTCGGCGCTGGCCCGGGAGTTCGCCGGGCACTCGCCGACCGCCGACAACCCCGACCTGCGGGAGTACACCGCGGACCTGGTCCGCCCGTACGGCCTGCCACTGGACGAGGCCGTCCTGACCGGCGGGCTCGGCCACGCCTACGGTGAGCTGGGCGAACGCCTGGTCGCCGAACTCGTGGCCCCGGACCGGCCGGTGGACCTGCTGGTGGTGGTCTTCGGCTCGCCCGACGTGCAGCCGGTGCGGACCACGGCGGTGCACCTGAGCACCGTCTGCCCGGGCCGACCGCTGGCCTTCGCGCTCTGCGACCAGGGCGCGGCCGGGGTGTTCGGCGCGCTGCGGATCGTCCGGGCCTACGCGGCCTGCGGCGTGGTGCGGCGGGCCCTGGTGCTGGTGCTGGAGCAGGCCCACCTGCCGTATCCGCCGCTGCGCCCGGCCCCCTGGCCGGACCGGCACGCGGGCGTCGGGCTGCTCTGGGAGACGGACGGGCCGGGCGAGTTGGAGCTGGTGGCCGACCACCGCGGGGTGGCGGCCGAGGGGCTGGCGGAGCTGGCCGCCCGGGAGCTGCCGGCCGCGCTCGCGGGGCTGGCCGACCCGGTGCTGCTGCTCGGCCCGGGCCTGGCCGCGCTGCCCGCGCCGCCCGGCGTGCCCACCGTGCGGGCCCGGACCGGCAGCCCGTTCACCGGGCTCTGGGCCGAGCTGGCGCACCACCGGGAGGAGTGGCGGGCGGCCGGGCGCAGCGTGCTGCTGGCCGACCACGACCCGGTGCTGGGCTACCTCAGCCTGGCTGCCTGGACCCCTGAGCCGGAAACCGCACGACCGTTCGTCCCGCAGATGGCCGCGCAGGGGTGACCGCCGACCTCTGGCCTGCGCCCCTCCCCCGACCGACTCCCCGTCAGCCCCAGCCCTTGGTGGAACGATGAACGACGACGCCCGCCCGCTGCCCACCGGCGCCTCCGGCGTGTACCTCTACCCCGCCGCCTTCGAGCAGGTGGTGGCCGGTCTGCGCGCCGGCATCGCCGCGATGGCCGCCGACGAGCCGTTCCAGCGGCTGGCCGTGCCGCCGGTGATCTCCCGCGCCACCCTGGAGCGGGCCGGCTACGTGGCCTCCTTCCCGCAGCTGCTCGGCACCGTGCACAGCTACCCGGGCACCCCGGCCCAGTGGGCCGAGCTGGCCCCGCTGGCCGCCACCGGCGGCGACTGGCACCGCGAGCAGCGGATCGGCGACCTGGTGCTGCTGCCCGCCGCCTGCTACCCGGTGCACGCCTCGCTGGCCGGCCGGGAGCTGGCCGAGCCGGTCCGCTTCGCGGTGGAGGCGAGCTGCTTCCGGCAGGAGCTGACCAGCGAGACCGGCCGGATGCGCAGTTTCCGGATGGCCGAGCTGGTCACCGCGGGCACCGAGGAGCACTGCCTGGCCTGGCGCGAGCGCTGGCTCGAGCGGGTCACCGACTGGCTGGCCGGCCTGGAGCTGAAGCCCTCGGTCGAGGTCGCCGACGACCCGTTCTTCGGCCGCGGCGCCCGGCTCTACCAGGCGGCGCAGCGGATGCAGCAGCTGAAGTTCGAGCTGCGGGTGGAGCTGGGCGAGGGCCTGGTGCAGGCGGTGGCCTCGGCCAACATCCACAAGGAGCACTTCGGCGAGGTCTTCGGCTTCACCGCCGGGGGCGAGCCCGGGCAGACCGCCTGCACCGCCTTCGGCCTGGAGCGGATCACGCTGGCGCTGCTGCACGCGCACGGTCCGCGCACCGGCGAGTGGCCGGACGGGCTCCGCGCCCAGCTGGGCCTGGACCGGTGAGCGCCGAGCGGCAGGTGGTCCGCTACCGGGCCGCCGGTCCCGGCGGCGAAGCGCCGCTGACGCTCGGTCAGGACAACATGGTGCGCTGTGTGTTGCGCGACGAGCCGGCGCACATGAACAAGCAGGCACTCTGGCCGGTGCCGCCCGGCGCCGGGGTGCCGGCCGTGCTGGCGGCGTTGCGCACGCTGGCCGAGCGGCACGCCGCGCTGCGCACGGTCTTCCCGGGCGACCACTTCACGTGCCAGCGCGAGCGGGTCGAGGGCGAGTTCGCGGTGGCCGTCCGGGAGGTCCCGGAGGGCACCGAACCGGGTCTGTTCGGTGAGGAGTTGGGCTGGGAGGAGCGCCGTGCGGCGTTCGACCTGGCGACCGACTTCCCGCTGCGGTGCACGGTGCTGACGGTGGACGGGCGGCCGGTGCTGCTGCTGGTGGTGGTCTGCCACGCCCAGTTGGACGGTGCGGCCACCGCGCTGCTCTTCCAGGAGTGGCAGCGGCTGGTGGTCGGCGAGCAGCTGCCGCCGTCCACCGCGGTCAGCCCGCGCGAGCTGGCGGCGCAGGAGGGCTCGGCGGTCGGCCGGCGCCGGGGCGCGGCCGCGCTGCGGCACTGGGAGCGCATCCTGCGCGAGGAGCCGGCGACCGTCTTCTCGCACGACGGCGTGACCCGTTCGGACGCCCGACTCCCCACCCTGGTGGTGCGGTCCGCCGCGGGGGCGAAGGACCTGATCCGGGCGGCGGAGCGCACCGGGAGCAGCCCCTCCACCCTGCTGCTGACCGCCTACGCGGCGCTGGTGGCAGTGCTGGCCGACCAGTCCTCACTGGTGATCGCGGCCCTGTCGGCCAACCGGCACCGCCGGACGCTGGCCGACCACATCGGCACCCTGGCCCAGGACGCACTGATCTCGCTGACCGTTCCGCTGGACCAACCAGCTATGGATCTGGACGAGTTGGGCCGTCGCACGCAGGCCGCGGCGCTGGCCGGCTACTGGCACAGCAGCTTCGACGCGGAGGCGGTCTGGCAGCTGATCGAGGACGCGGCAGCCGAGCGCGGCGCGCGCTACGAGCGGCACATGGTGCTCAACGACCTGAGCGCCACCATCCCGGAGTCGGCGGCGCGGTCCCGCCCGGATCCGGTGGCCGAGCCGGAGTTCCACTGGCTGCCGGCCGAGACCATCCCGACCCGGATGATGCTGAACATCTGGCGGGTCTCCGGGGTGCTGGAGCTGAGCCTGCACGCCGATCCGGTGCTCTTCCCGCCCGCGGCCACCGAGCAGTTCGCCGCCACGCTGCTGAAGATGCTCCATCTGACGGCCGAACGCCCGGTGGCCATAGGTGAGTTGGCAGGGATCGCGGAACTGTCCGGGCTGCGCCCTGGGCGCCGGGAGCGGCCGGGCTGGCGACGGGTGGCCGGCAGCTGGGTCGAACTGGCTGCCGTGCACGAGCTGGTGACCGAGGCGCTGGCCACCTCCTGTGAGATCGAGCTGGCCGAGGGCGGCCCGCTGACCGCGGTGCTGGAGCAGCCGCCGGGCGAACCGCTCACCCCGCAGGAGGCGCACCGCGCGGTGCTGGCCGCACTGCCGGGCCACCACACCGCGATGGCGCCGCAGCTCTACCGGATCCGGGAGGGCGGCCGGACCCTGCGTGAGGGGTCCGGCCGCTGATCGGCTGACGGCTACCAGGTGGTGGTCCAACTCTGTCCGGGCGCAGCCGTGTTGGCCGGATTGGTCAGCACGTACGAGCCAGGGGTGGTGCCCGCGACATCCAGGGTCAGTCCGTTGCCGACATTGGTGACGGTCAGGGCGCCGCTACCGCTCTGGGCGACCTTCCACTTCTGCCACGGGTTGCCCGGGTAGGAGTTCAGCAGGTAGGCGGTGCCGACGCCGTTGCCACCCGACAGTACGGTGTGCACCTGGGCGCCCGGGGTGTTGCAGTTGTCGGTGATCTGCACGGTGCCGTCGGCGTTCGGGGTGAAGAGCCACTGCTGGGCGGGGCTACTGCTGTCGTAGGCGTTGATGTCGGTGTTGCTGCCCACGGCAGCACCGCAGCCGCCCTGCGCCTCCAGCACCTGACCGCCGCTGCCCCCGGCCGCGATGGCGTGGTACCTGCCGTCGCCGACGATGCCCGAGGGCGGGGTGCCGCCGACGGCGCTGATCCGGTAGAGCGCGGTGCCGTGCGGGGGCAGCGTGCCGCCGCCGACCGTGCCGGTGGTGGTGCCGGTGGCGCCGGTCCACAGCTCCTTGTAGGAGTAGCCGCCGCCGCTCAGGCCGAGCGCGCTGAGCGTGGTGCTCGGGCTCGCCGGGTTGGCCGGGTCCTGGTTGACCAGGGCGACGGCGGTGTCCCCGTTGGCCAGGGTGCGCTTGAGGATCACCGGCGCGGTGGGCGAGTTGGGCGGGCTTGCGACCAGGGTGCCCGGCTGGGCCTTGGCGTCCTGGTCGACGGCGATCAGATCGGCGTTCTTCAGCATCGCCAGCGAGGCCGCGCTGATCCCGGTGGACCAGGTGTAGCCCTGGGAGCTGTGCTGCGAATCGGCAGCGTTGCGCAGGTCGGCGCCGGAGATCAGCGGTGCGGCCAGCATCGAGAGGATGGACAGCTCGGTGCGCGACTCGTCGTCGGTGAACGGCTTGTGGCAGGTGCAGGTGTCGGTCACGCCGTAGTCGCCGTACGGGTCGTTCCAGCCGGCGAAGGACATGTCCAGGTCGTTCCAGCTGCCCGGGCGGACATTGCCCGGGTACTGCAGCGCCGTCGCCAACTGGCCCTGGTAGAGCACGCCGTTGAGGTCGCTGTTGCGGTCGCCGCCGATCCGGCAGAGGTTGGCGACCTGGCCGCACCAGACCCCGGTGGGCGCGTAGCCGGGCGCCTGGTACTGCGGGGTGCCGGCGGCCAGGATCACCGGGTCGGTGCGGGCCGGGTCGTTGGCGTTCAGCAGGTAGGGCAGGCCGGTGTGCGGCGGCTGGGCGGAGACGCTGAGCACCACCCGGGGCTTGCCCTGGGCGGCGGAGGCGGCGTCCAGCGCCTTCTGGAAGGTCTGCACCCGGGCGTAGATGGACTGGGTGAGCTCCCTGCCCTCGCCCTGGGTGCCGTAGTTGTGACCGTCCGGGCCGGTGATCGCCGGGCCGTAGGGGCAGTCGTCGTACTTGACGAAGTCCACGCCCCAGGAGACGAGGTCGGCCGCGTCGGTGGACTCGTGGCCGAGGCTGCCGGGGTGGTCCTGGCAGGTCTCGTAGGTGTCGGTGGCATAGACGCCGAACTTCATGCCCTTGCTGTGCGCGTACTGGGCCAGGTACTGGATCCCGTTCATCTTCCGGCCGTTGACGGTCTGCCCGGGGAAGTTCGGGTTGGGCGACAGGTGGCCGGAGGTGGGGTCGATCCCGGTGCCGTCGCTGCCGGAGACCGGGTGGCCGGCGCTGTCGTAGAGCTGCATCCCGCCGTCGGCGTTGCGGGCGAACCAGGCCTTCTGGTCCGAGCGGTAGAGCTTGGACCAGCCGTCGTCGATGGTGACGGTGTTGTAGCCCGCCTGGACCAGCCCGTTGGCCGACATGAAGTCGATGGTCTGCTTGACCTGCTGCTCGGTCACGTCGGTGCCGAGCGAGTTCCAGGAGTTCCAGCCCATCGGCGGGGTCAGCGCGACCCCGTTGTCCAGGGCCAGGGCGGGGGTGGCGGCGCCGATGGCGAGGGTGCCGAGTCCGGAGGCGACCAGGGCGAGGGTGGCCACGGCTGCGGCGATGCGGTTCGCGGAAACACGCATGGGGGCTCCAGTGTGGAGTTATGTGGGGAGTTGACCCGGCCGGGCCCGCTGTGCGAACCCGGCCGGGGTGGTGCCCAGGTGTTTCGACTACTGGGTACGACGGGGGCGATCAGTTCTCGTGCGCCGACGCGTCGTCGATCAGGAACGCCGTGCCGGGGTTGGTGGAGGACTCGTGCGAGACCAGCTTCAGCTCGATCGTGGTGCCCCAGCCCACCTGCTGGATGAAGGGGGTGACGTCCACCGACTGCTGCTGCCAGCCGGCCTGGGCGCCCGCGCTGCTCCAGCTCTTCACCACACCGAGCTCGTGGCCGTCGTACTGGGAGTACGCGACCAGCTGCAGGGTGTCCGGGCTGCCACCCGAGGTGTTGGTGGACTCGGTGTCCAGCCAGAAGGAGAAGTTGGCGCTGTGGTAGCCCGGGTAGGTGTTCAGGCCGGCGCTGATCGAGTCGTCCGAGGCGCTGCCGTCCTGGCCGAGCCAGGCGTACCACTGGCCGGTGTGCGCCGTGTAGGTGCTGGACGGGGTGATGACGTTGTAGCCGGAGGGGCTCCAGGCGTCGGTCATCACGGTGTGGTCGACGTCGGCGGAGCCGTTCTCGAAGCCGGTGTCGATCAGCTGCTCCGGGCCGCTGGTGCAGCCGGCGGCGCCGCCGCCGATGCTCTCCCACCAGCCGCTGCTGGCGGTGCGGCCGCCCGCGTCGGTGGCCGTGACGGTGATCCGCTGCCAGCCGTTGGTGCCGGAGTTGGTGCCGGAGATGACACCGCTCTTGGCATTGATGGTCAGGCCGTTCGGCAGACCGGTCGCGCTGTAGCTGACGGCCGATCCGGCCGAGTCGGCGGCGGTCACACCGATGTTGACGGGCGAGTTGGCCGGGTCGGTGCGGTCGCACATGACGCTGGTGGTCAGCGCCGGGCCGGTGACGATCGGGTCCGAGGACTGGCAGAGGTGGTCGGTGTTGGACCACAGGGTCTGCAGCGGGAAGGAGCCGGTCGACAGGTTCTCGGTGAAGAGGCCGCCGTTGGAGCCCATCGGGATCCAGGCGCACTTGTCGGCGATCTCCTGGCCGGTGGCGTCGGTCCAGCCGCCCGGGGTGTTCGGGTCGGTCAGGGTCTCGGCGTACTCGTGGCCGCCGATGATGCCGTAGCCGTCGTTCTTCGCGCGGGTGGTGTTCTCACCGAACCAGTTGGCGCCGCAGCCGGCCACGTCGGGCAGGTAGGGCATGTTGGTGTAGGCGATCGACCCGAACGAGGTGCGCTGGAAGTCGTGCCAGGCGCAGTAGCCCAGGTCCTTCCACTTGTCCGGGTTGGCACCCTGCGGCGAGTCGATGATGTACTGCACGTTGCGGTTCTGCGCCTCGGTGGTGTTGCCGAAGTGCTGCGCAGCCGCGAGCGCCTCGGCGCCCAGCTGGGGCTCGGTGGCCGCGTCGGGGGACGGGGCCGCGTTGTCGACCCAGACGCCGGCCAGCACGCTGCCCGGGGTCGGGTACTGGATGTGCGCGGCGTTGGCCGGGCACTTCATCGAGCCGGCCTGGATGCCTTCGCAGTACTGGGTGAGCACCGCGCTCCAGCCGTCGCCGGCGGAGCCCAGGCCCTTGAAGAAGTCCTGCTGGTACGCGGCGGCACCGGTCGGGTCGTTGCTGGTGGTGATGTCACCGGTCGAGGTGGTGGACGGGGTCCCCCACTGCGATCCCCAGAGCACCAGGTAGACCTTGGGCGCGCCGGTGACGATGCCCGCCGAGTCCTCGCCGCCCTTGTAGGTCATCGGCAGGTCGTACTCGTTGGCGACGGAGCCGTCGCCGTCCTTGCCGCCGGTGCCGGGGTCCGCGCCGTCAGCGAGCTGCGGGGTGACCTTGCCGGCGGTGCCGCCGGTCTTGGCGCCGCTGCCCGCGGTGGCCGGGGCGGCCTTGGCGACGTGCGCCTTGTGCGGACCCGCGGCGGCGGCCGGGGTCTTGGTGGTGCTGCCGGCCGCCGGGGTGCCCGGCTTCGCGTCGGCCTGCGAGGTCCAGTGGGTCGCGGGGTGCGGGGCGGCGCTCGCGGCCAGCGGGCTGGTGGCCAGCCCGGCCGCGGCCATGGCGGCCGTCAGGCCGACCATGAGGTGTCGCCTGCTGCGCAGCAGCAGACGGGCTCTGTTCTTGAGCACGTGTCACATTCCTTCTGGGGTCGCTCACTCACCCGCGGCCGGACGTGAGGGTCCGTTCGGGGCGAAGGGAATGCGGTGGGGGGACACGAGGGCAGCACTGTGCGAGTGGCGCCGTCGGGACGAGGCACTGCGTGGGGGTACTACGCGGCCACCGGGACCCCGGCGGCAGTGCCATACGATATTGCACTGTCGAAAGGCCGACAAGAGTTGACGCAAGCAATCGATATCCAACATTCAGGTTGATAGATCATGACTGGTTCTGTTGGATACCGGGGGCGGCCAGGCGGATGCCCAGCGGATTGCCCCCAGGAGACCCCTGTCCGCTTTGGCGGATTTCATGGATTTCGCCCGTACAAAGCACTGACGGCACGCCTTGGTGACGTGCCGTCAGGTTTCGGGACGGCTCGGGGTCAGGCCTGGCCGCCCAGCAGCAGCGCGGCGTGGTCCAGAGCGGCGGCCACCGACTCCTCGTCGATGCCCGGGACCACGCAGCCCAGCAGCAGCACCCGCTCGGTCCGCTCGCCCACCGCCTGGTGCCGGCCGTCCCGGTAGGCGAAGAGCGAGAGCACCCGGGACTCGTCGGCCAGTACCAGCCGGCCCGGGTCCAGCTCGGCGCTGTGGTCGGCGCCGAGCGCGAAGAACTCCTCGCCGCCCTGACTGACCGTCATCCGGACGTCACCGGTGAGCTTGTCCGCGTCGAACAGGCCGAGCGCGGACAGGTGGGCCACCGCCACCGCGTTGACGGCGTCCACCGCCGGGTTGATCCGCGGCCAGCGGCCCGGCTCCTTGCCCCGCAGGCCCCGGTCGATCAGCGCCTGGATCGACGGCGGCTGCTTGTCCGGGTCGGTGCCGATCAGCTTGGCCAGCTCCCGATAGGCGGCCACCCGCGGGTGGTTGCGGATCTCGCCCCGGGTCTTCTCGTGCCAGAGCCTGTGCTGGGCCAGCCAGAGCCGGTCGGCCGCCTCGGCGGCGCCGGCCGGGGCGACCTCGGCCGGCCGGGCCAGCACCCGCACACCGGGGAAGGCCTCGGCGGCGGCCGCGTCGACCGGGATCGGCTGTGCTGACAGGGTCATGCGTGCTCCTTGAAGACGACCGTGTGCCCCGCGCGCAGATCCACGTCCTCGCCCGTGAGCAGCCGGTCGGTGTCGATCAGGATGTTGTAGTGGTTGGGATAGTGGCACTCGTCGAAGCCCGCGACCACCCCGAGCAGCCGGCCGTCCGCCCACACCTGGTCGCCGCGCTCCACCACGGTGGCGGTGCGGAACTCGGCGAAGCCGAGGAAGCCCACCGCGTCCACCCGGTCGCCCGTGCTGCCGGGCCGGTCGGTGGTGGTGACCAGCTCGTGCACCTCGCCCGCCCGCACGCAGCGGCTGGCCCAGGGCGAGAGCACCATGCCGCGGTCGGTGCGGCGGTGGAAGAGCCGCTTCACCACGGTCGCCTCGGCCGGCTCCTTGGCCGGCATCCGCAGCCGCTGCTCCTTGGCCCGGGCCACCAGGTAGGCCTGCTCCACCAGGTCGACCACCACCGGGCCGTCGTCGCGCCGCTCCGGGCCGGCCGCGACCGCCGCCCGGAAGTCGGCCATGATGCCCTGGTACTCGTGGTCCAGCGAGGACTTGAAGCCGTGGTAGCCGGCCAGCATGTCGGCGCTGCGGGTACTGCCGTCCTTGAGGTGCACGGTGATGTCCTTGACCTCGCCGGTGGGCAGCGCCCAGTCCAGCTCGACCTGCACCGGGATGCCGTCCTCGGTGCGCAGCGACAGCTCGGCGTAGAACTCCACGCCGCCGCGGACGTCGCCGATGGTGGCGTCCACCAGGGTCAGCTCGCCCGCCACCTGGCGCAGCGCGTCCAGCGCGTTGGGGCCGTTGTCGATCACGCAGCCGCCGCCGCAGCGCCGCACGTCCAGGTACCAGCGGTCGCTGCCGGTGTGCTCCTCGATCCGCTCGTGGTAGCGGGCGGTCACCTTGGCGATCTGCGCCCGGTCCGGCAACTCCTCGGCGAGCCGGAGCACGTGCGAGTTGTAGCGGCGGTGGAAGGCGGTGAAGAGCGTGCTGCCGGTCCGGGCCGAGACCTCGGCCAGCATCCGGGCGTCGGCGGTGTGCACGGTGAGCGGCTTCTCACAGCAGACGTGGACGCCCGCCTCCAGCGCCTCGGCGACCACCGCGGCGTGCAGGTCGTTCGGCAGGGTGACCACCACGCCGTCCACCAGGCCACTCGCCAGCAGGTCCTGGTAGTCGGTGAAGGTGGCGGTGCCCTCCGGGAGTTCGGCGAACTTGGCGAGGTCGAGGTCGCAGGCGGCGGTGAGCTCCAGCTGCTCGTCCTGCTCGATCGCGCGCAGGAAGTAGGGCGCGATCACGCCCAGGCCGATGATGCCGATCCTCATTCCGCCACCGCCGCCAGCTCGGTGGGCGCCTTGATCTCCAGGTCGGCGGCCATCGAGAGGAGTTGGCGGGCGACGTGGTCCGGCAGCGCGACCCCGTCGGCGAGCGAGGCGGCCGCGGTGCGGGCCTCGGGGGCGCCGGGGTAGGTGACCGGGCGGGCCGGGTCCACCGGCAGGTCGGCGCTCAGGGTGTCCAGCAGTTGGCGGGCGCCGGCGCCGAAGGTGCTGCCCGCTCCGAAGGCGGCCGGATCGATGGCGATCACCACATGGCCGATGTCGGTGTCGGGGCGCTCCTCGCCGTTCTCCAGCAGGTCCGGGGTGGGCCCCCAGGAGGCGCCCGCCAGCGGGCCGCAGAGCAGGTCGACCAGGATCGCCAGGCCGTAGCCCTTGGCGCCGCCGGTGGCCGCCGAGCCGCCCAGCCAGGTGACGTCGGCCTTGCCGTCGAAGTAGGCGTTCGGGTCGGTGACCGGCATGCCGTCCAGGCCGGTCAGCCAGCCCACCGGGACCTCGCGGCCCTCGCGCTGGGCGGCCCGGATCTTGCCGGTGGCCACCGTGGTGGCGCTCATGTCCAGCACGAACGGCGCGCCGCCGGGGGCCGGGGCGCCGGCTGCCAGCGGGTTGGTGCCGAGCATCCGGGTGGTGCCGCCGAGGCCCGGGGCGACGCCCTGGGCACCGCAGTTGGTCATCGCGATCGCGATCAGGCCGGCCTCGGTGGCGCGGTGGGCGTAGTAGCCGGCGCTGCCGAAGTGGCTGCTGTTGCGGACCGCGACCAGCGCGATGCCGGTCTGCCGGGCCTTGCCGATCGCCAGGTCGGTGGCGCGCACCGTGCTGACCAGGCCGAGGCCCCGGTCGCCGTCCAGCACCGCGCCGGAGGCGGTGTCGGAGACGGTGCGCAGCTGCGGGCCGGGGTTGATCCGGCCGTCCCGCAGGCGCGGCACGTAGATGCCGGCCAGCGCGTTGCTGCCGTGCGTGGTGAAGCCGTGCACGTCCGCGTAGACCACGACCTCGGCGCCGGCCGCGGCGTCCTGCTCGGTCAGGCCGGCGCACTGCAGCGCCTCGGTCGCGAAGCTGCGCAGCCGCTGCACCGGGATTCGGACGGTCATCGGGTCTCCTCCTGTGCGGTGTCCTGTGCGATGTGGGTGCCGAAGCGCACCACGAGTTTCTTGATCTGCTGGGCGTAGGCGGCGAGTTCGGCCACCGCCAGGTGCTCGTCCGGGGTGTGCGCACCGTTGCGGTCCAGGCCGCCGGGGCCGCAGACGGCCACGTAGCGGCCGGGCGCGGCGGCCCAGATGGCGTCGCAGGTGAAGGCGCTGCCGTCGGCCAGGCCGTCGTGCCGGGGCAGTCCGCAGTCGGCGAGCAGCCGCTCCATCACCGCGTCCCGGTTGTTCAGCGCGGGCAGGCCACGCTTGAGCCAGTCGAAGTGCAGCACCCGGTCCCAGTCGGCGACCAGCTTGGCGGTGAACGGGTTGTCGGCGTGCGCGGCGGCGAACTCCTCCTTGGCCCGCGGCAGCAGGCCGGTCAGCGCGCGCTCCAACCCGGCTGCCTGCTCGGCGTCCTGGTAGGCGATGTTCAGCTTAAGCTCGCCGCTGCCGTAGACCCGGTTGTGCGAGGTGCCGGTGTGCAGGCCCGCCACGCAGAGCTTGGCGCCGCTGCGGTGGGCGAGCGGGCCGAGCCGCCGGGAGAGGAAGTCGGCCAGGAAGCCGAGCGCCACGGTGGCGTTGTGGCCGCCGGCCGGGTGGTCGTCGGTGCTGTCGGCGCCGGTGATCCGCAGCCGGGGGGTCATCGCGGCGGTGCAGGCGTCCATCACCCGGCCCTCGGTGGGCTCGGCGAAGAGCATCAGCCGGCCGACCGAGCCGGTCTCCACCAGGTGGCGGGTGCCGTAGCTGCCCATCGCGCCGCCCTCCTCGCCGGGCACCGAGGCGAGCTGCACCTCGATGGTCTCGGCGAGCCAGGGCTCGGCGGCGAAGGCCGCGGCGATGCCGGCCGCGGCGGCCACCCCGGGGCCCTTGTCGTCCACCGCGCCGCGCCCGTGCAGCACGCCGTCGACCAGCCGCGGGGCGAGGTGCGGGCCGACGGTGTCCAGGTGGAAGTTGACGATCAGCCGGCGGTCCGGGCCGCGGTCCCGGCCGAGGCCGACCACGGCGCTGGGCTGGCCGGCCAGGAAGTCCGGATCGGCGGCGACCGCCTCGCGGACCGGGGCGGGGACGTCCGCCCGGTCCGCGAACTCGGCCGCCGGGCTGTCCAACCGGAGCTGGCGGAAACCGAGTTCGGCCGCGCCCTCGAGGAAGGTGCGCTGCGCCCGGCCGAGGGCGGCGGGTTCGCCGCCCTCGAACGGCGAGACCGTGTCCAGCTCCATCAGCGCGAGCAGCCAGGCCAGTTCGGCCTTGCCGAACGGCTCAGCCATCGCACTGCTCCTTCTCCCAGAGCCGCTGGAAGGCGGTGGTGCAGGCCCGGTAGCCGGCCGCCAGCTCCGCCGCGTCGGCGGTGCGGGCCAGGTGCGGGATGTGGGCGACGTGCGGCTCCATGCTGTACCGCCCCCGGTAGCCGGCGTCCTCCAGCAGCCGCAGGCAGGCGGCCAGGTCGAGTTCGCCGGTGCCGGGCTCGGTGAAGACGGCGCCGTCGGCGGTGCGGTGGCCGTCCTTGATGTGGACGTGGTCCACGAAGGGCAGCACCTCGGCCAGGAACTCCTCCGGCTGGTAGCCGTAGGCCAGGCCGTTGCCGACGTCGAAGATCAGCCGCAGCGCCGGGCTGGCCACGTGCTCCAGCATCCGCAGGGTCTGCGCCGGGCCCTGGCCCGCCCAGCCCTGGCAGTTCTCGTGCAGCAGCACCACGTCGAGGCGTTCGGCCTCCCGGGTCAGCACGGCCATCCGGTCCAGCACGGCGGCGGCCCACTGCGGCTCGGGGCGGCCGTCGTTGGGGTAGGACATCACCCGCAGCCAGCGGGTGCCGAAGGCGTGCGCCGCGGCGGCCGAGCCGGCCAGCACGGCCAGCTCCCCGTCCAGGTCGGTGGCGATGGTGGTGCCCCAGTTGCCGATCGGGGTGTCGACGGCGGGCACCGCCAGCCCGGAGGCGGCCACCTCGGCGGCCACCTCGGCCAGCTCGGCGGCCGCCAGCTGGTGCAGACCGCGGCCGTCGACGGTGCGCAACTCGATCGCCCCGAGCCCGAGTTCACGGTGGATGGCGAGCTGCTCGGTCAGCCCGGCAGCGGCCTCGTCACCGATGCCGCAGGAGCGGTCGGTCCAGTTCACCGGCCACCCCGGTAGAAGCGGCGGATGCTCTCCGTCACCCGCTCCAGGTCGCCGGGGCGCATCTCGGGGTGCAGCGGCAGCGCCACGCACTCCTCGGCCAGCCGCTCGGCGACCGGGAACTCCCCGGCGCGGTGGCCCAGTTCGGCGAAGGCGGGCTGCAGGTGCAGCGGCTTCGGGTAGTAGACCACGGTCTCGATGCCCTCGGCGGCCAGGTGCTCGCGCAGCCGGTCGCGCTGCTGGGCGCGCACCACGTAGCTGTAGACGGCCCGGCCGGTGAAGTCGCCGGGCGGGGTGAGCAGGTCGGGCGCGAGGTCGGCCAGCCGCTCCCGGTACTCCTCGGCCAGCTGCCGGCGCTTCGTCAGGTACGCGTCCAGGTGCGGCAGCCGGCGCAGCAGGAAGCCGGCGGTGATCTCGTCCATCCGGCAGTTGAAGCCGACCTTGTGGTGCAGGAAGCGCACCGCGAGGTCCTGGCCGTGGTTGCGCAGCATCCGCATCTCGCGGGCCAGTTCGGCGTCGTCGGTGACGATCATGCCGGCGTCGCCGACCCCGCCCGAGGGCTTGCCGGGGAAGAAGGAGAAGACGCCGGCGATGCCGTGCCGGCCGGCCGGGCGGCCCGCCGCGGTGGAGCCGAGCGCGATCGCGCTGTCCTCCACCAGGGCCAGGCCGCGCCGCTCGGCCAGCCCGCCGAGCGCGGCCAGGTCGGGCTGGTTGGTGAAGAGGTAGGCCGGCAGCAGCGCCCGGGTGCGGTCGGTGACCGCGGTCTCGGCGGCGGCCGGGTCCAGGCAGGCCGTGTCGTACTCGACGTCGGCGAAGACCGGGCGGGCGCCGCGCAGCGCCACGGTGCTGGCGGTGGAGATGAACGAGAAGGCGGGGGTGACCACCTCGTCGCCCGGGCCGAGGCCGAGCGCGGTGAGCACCACGGTGAGCGCGCCGGTGGCGCTGGCCACCGCGATGGCGTGGCCGGCCCCGGTCAGCTCGCGGACCTGCTCCTCCAGCGCGGCGGCCCGCGACTTGAGGATGAACTCGTCGCTGTCGGCGACCTCCTGGACCACCTCGAGCAGCTGCTCGGTCCAGTCCCGGTAGCGGTTGTCCCAGTCGAAGTAGGGCACGCCCTGGGCGGCGGGAAGGCTCGTGGTCACGCGTGCTCCTTGTGGAACCGGATCAGCAGCTCGCACACTCGGTCGACCTGGGCGTCCGTCAGGTCCGGGTACATCGGCAGGCCGACGGCGCGCCGGCTGGCCGCCTCGGCGACCGGCACCGGGTGCTGGGCGCCCGGCAGCGGCGCGAGCGCGGGCTGGGCGGTGAGCGGGCGCGGGTAGTAGACCTCGGTGCCCACGCCGTGCGCGGTCAGGTACTCGACCAGCTCGTCCCGGTGGTCGGTCTCGATCAGATAGACGTAGTAGACCGGGTTGCCGGGCTCGACCTGCGGGGCGAACCAGGGGATGGTCAGCGCCGGTGCCAGGCCGGCGAGCTGCTCGTCGTAGCGGGCGGCCAGCTCGGCCCGGCGGGCGATGTCCTCGGCCAGCACCTCCAGGCGGGTCAGCAGCACGGCCGAGTGCACCTCGTCCATCCGGCTGTTGTAGCCGACCTCCAGGTACTCGTAGGCGCCGTCGGCCTCCTGGCCGTGGCAGCGCAGCCGGCGGACCCGCTCGGCGATCGCGTCGTCGTCGGTCAGCACCATGCCGGCGTCGCCGAGCGAGCCGAGGGTCTTGGTCGGGAAGAAGGAGAGCACTCCCCCGGCGCCCCACAGGCCGGCGTGCACACCGCCGGCCCGCATGCCGATGCCCTCGGCGCTGTCCTCCAGCAGCAGCAGGCCATGCCGGTCGGCGAGGTCGCGCAGCGGGCGCATGTCGGCCATCTGGGTGAACAGGTGGACCGGCATGATCGCCTTGGTGCGCTCGCCGATCACGGCCTCGGCGGCGGCCGGGTCCATCGCGTAGGAGCCGGGCAGGATGTCCACCAGCACCGGCTCGGCGCCCACGTGCAGCACCGCGGAGGCGGAGGCGAAGAAGGTGTAGGCCGGGACGATCACCTCGTCGCCGGGGCCGATCCCGGCGGCGCGCAGCAGGATCACCAGCGCGTCGGTGCCGTTGCCCACCGCGATGGCGTGCTTGGCGCCGGTGTAGGCGGCGATCGCGGCCTCCAGCTCGCGGCCGAGCGGTCCGAAGGTGAACCGGCCGGACTCGCCGACGGCGCGCAGCCGCGGCTCCAGCCGGTCCCAGTCGCGGCGGATCGAGCCGGCGCCGGTGAAGAACGGCACCTGGTCGGCGGCGCTCATCGGCAGGCTCCCTTCAGCTCGCGGATCAGCTCGCCGGCCGCGCGGACCCGGGCGGACGGGCTGTCGGCCCCGCCGATCGCCTTGAGCAGCGCGCTGCCGACGATCACGCCGGCCGCCTTGCCGCGCAGCGACCGCACGTGCTCGGGCCGGGAGATGCCGAAGCCGACGCAGACCGGCAGCGGGCCGGCCGCGGTGCGCACCCGCTCCAGGTAGTCCTCGATGCCCGGGTCGAGCTGGTCGCGCACGCCGGTGACGCCGTTGGCGGCCAGCGCGTAGAGGAAGCCGCGGGAGCGGGCCGCGCCGGCGGCCAGCCGCTCGGGGCCGCTGCCGGGGGCGGAGAAGAACACCTGGCCCAGCTCGCGGGCCTCCGCCTCGGCCACCCACTCGTCGGCCTCGTGCGGCGGCAGGTCGGGGACGATGAAGCCGTCCGCGCCCGCGTCGGCGGCGTCCGCGTAGAGCTGGCCCAGGCCGTAGCGCAGGAACGGGTTGCAGTAGCCCATCAGCATGATCGGCACCTGCACTCCGGCCTCGCGCACCCCGGCCACCAGGTCCAGCACGGCGGCCGCGGTGGCGCCGTTGGCCAGCGCGTGCTGGGTGGTGGCCTGGATCACCGAGCCGTCGCCGAGCGGGTCGGAGAACGGCACGCCGAGCTCGATGATGTCGGCGCCGGCGGCGCAGACCGTCTCCAGCAGTGCGGCCGTCTCGGGGAGGCTGGGGTAGCCGCCGGTCAGGTAGGCGACCAGCACGGACTCGTCGCGCTCGGCGGCGCGGGCGAAGGTCTTCTCAAGCCGTTCCATCGGCCTGCTCCTTGCGCTGGGCGATCGCGGCCATGGCACTGGTGAGGTCCTTGTCGCCACGACCGGAGAGGTTGACCAGGATCTGGCTGCCGCGGCCGAGTTCGGCCGCCAGCTTGAGCGCGCCGGCGACGGCGTGCGCGGACTCCAGGGCCGGCACGATGCCCTCGGCCCGGGAGAGCAGCTGGAAGGCGTCCAGCGCCTCGTCGTCCGAGGCCGTGCGGTACTCGACCCGGCCGGTGTCCTTGAGGTGGCTGTGCTCGGGGCCGGCGCCGGGGTAGTCCAGGCCGGGGGCGATGCTGTGGGTGAGCATCACCTGGCCGTCGTCGTCCTGCAGCAGGTAGGTCCGCATGCCCTGCAGCACGCCCAGGTCGCCGTAGAGCAGCGGGGCCGCGTGGTGGCCGAGTTGGCCGCTGCCGTCGCCGGCGGCCTGGATCCCGACCAGCCGCACCGGATCGTCCAGGAACCCGCTGAAGACGCCGATCGAGTTGGAGCCGCCGCCGACGCAGGCGACCACCAGGTCGGGCAGCTGGCCGGCGGCGGCCAGGAACTGCTCGCGGGCCTCCTTGCCGATCACGGTCTGGAAGTCGCGCACCATGGTCGGGAACGGGTGCGGGCCGACCGCCGAGCCGAGCAGGTAGTGGGAGGTGTCGGGGTTCGCCAGCCAGTCCCGGATCGCCTCGTTGACCGCGTCCTTGAGGGTCGCGGTGCCCAGGTCGACCAGCCGCACCTCGGCGCCCAGCAGCTCCATCCGCTGCAGGTTGGGCTGTTGGCGCTCGGCGTCCACCCGGCCCATGTAGATGGTGGCGTCCAGGCCGAGGTGGGCGCAGGCGGCGGCCACGGCCACGCCGTGCTGGCCGGCGCCGGTCTCGGCGATGATCCGCTGCTTGCCCAGCCGGCGGGCCAGCAGGGCCTGGCCGATGGCGTTGTTGATCTTGTGCGCGCCGGTGTGGGTCAGGTCCTCGCGCTTGAGCCAGATGGTCACGCCGTGCGGCTCGATGCCGAGCCGGCGCAGCCGGGTCAGCGGGGTCGGCCGGCCCACGAAGGTGGCCAGCAGGTCCGCCAGCTCGGCCTCGAACATCGGGTCCTGACGGGCCTTCAGATAGGTGTCCCAGACCTCGTCGAGCGGGCCGACCAGGGTCTCGGAGACGAACTGCCCGCCGTACGGGCCGAACCGGCCGTTGCCGCTCATCGCCGCACCTCGCCCACCGGCAGGCCCAGCAGCTCGCCGAGCGCCTTGCCGCGGTCCGCGGCGGTGAGCAGGTTCTCGCCCACCAGGCAGGCGTCGAAGCCGTGGTCGGCGATCCGGCGCAGGTCCTCGCGGCCGGAGATGCCGCTCTCGCTGACCGTCAGCACGCCGGCCGGGATGCGCTCGCGCAGCCGGGCCGAGTTCTCCAGGTCGACCGCGAAGGTCTGCAGGTCGCGGTTGTTGATGCCGATGATCGAGGCGCCGGCGGTCAGCGCCCGGTCGATCTCCTCGGCGGTGAAGGTCTCGACCACGGCGTCGAGTTCGAGCTCGCGGGCGGCCTGGACCAGGTCGGCCAGCAGCGGGTCGCCGACCGCGCGGACGATCAGCAGCACCGCGTCGGCGCCGGTGCGGTGGGCCAGTTCGACCTGGCGGACGTCCACCAGGAAGTCCTTGTACATCACCGGGACGGTGACCTGCGGGTCGCCGGCCACCTGGGCCACCAGCTCCGGCGAGCCGCCGAAGAACGGGGTGTCGGCGAGCACCGAGACGGCCGAGGCGCCCTCCGCCGCGTAGCCCCGGGCGGTCTCCACCGCCCGCTCCAGCGGGAGCAGTTGGCCCTTGGTCGGGGACTTCGGCTTGACCTCGGCGATCACCGCCATCTCCGGCCCGCCGATCGCGGCGGCGAAGCGGCCGGCCACCGGCGCGGCGGTCCGCCCGGCGGCGGCCAGCTCGGGGACGCCGGTGATCCGGCTCCACTCCTCGCGCTTGCGCGCGACTATCTCGTCGAGGTGCACGGCGGCAGCTCTCCTTCGTTCCGTTCGGTTCGGTTCGGTTCGGGAAGCTCGGTTCGTCGGCCGGTGGTTGGTCCGGCCGGGCCCAGCGGCGGAGCGGGCCCGGCCGGACCGGCCTGGGGGTCAGGCGGTGGGGACCGCCTGGCCGGACAGCACCCGCAGCAGCGCGGTCCCGCTGCCGTCGGCGATGGCGGCCCGGGCCAGGTCGATCCCGCCGGCCAGGTCGGCCGCCTCGCCGGCCAGCAGCAGGGCCGCCGCCGCGTTCAGCACGCAGGTGTCCTGCACCGGTTCGCCGGCCCGGCCGGCCAGCACCTGGTGCACGGCGGCCGCGTTGCGCTCGGCACCGCCGCCGCGCAGCTGCTCGGCATCGGCCGGCAGCAGGTCGAACTCGGCCGGGTCCAGGGTGAATTCCTCCACCCGGCCGGCGGAGACGGCGAGCACCTGGTTGGGTCCGGTGGTGGTCAGCTCGTCCAGCCCGCCGTGGCCGTGCACCACCCAGGTGCGGTCCATGCCGAGCAGCAGTGCGGCCTCGGCCAGGATCTCCTGGTCGCGCCGGTCGGCGGCGCCGACCAGGCGGCCGGTCAGCGCCACCGGGTTGGCCAGCGGGCCGGCCAGGTTGAACAGCGTCCGGAAGCCCAGCCGCTTGCGGATCGGGGAGAGCCGGCCGACCACCGGGTGCACGGCGGGGCTGAACAGGAAGGCGAACCGGTTGCGGGCCAGCCGGTCGGCGACCTCGGTCACCGGGCCGAGCGGCACGCCCAGCCGCTCCAGCACGTCCGCGCTGCCGCAGCGGCTGGTGGCGGCACGGTTGCCGGCCTTGGCGACAGTGGCCCCGGCCGCGGCGGCCAGCAGGCCGGCGATGGTGGAGATGTTGATCGAGTCGCTGCCGTCGCCGCCGCTGCCGACCACGTCCACGGCCGGTCCGGACCAGTCGATCGGGGCCGCGGCGGCCCGGATCAGCCGGACGGTGGTGGCGATCTCCAGCGCGCTGGGGCCCTTGGCGGCCAGCGCGGTGAGCAGCGCCGCCGCGTCCAGCGGTTCGGCCCGCTCGTCCAGCAGGGCGCCGATCGCGGCCCGCGCCTGGTCCTCCGTCAGGTCCAGGCCGCGGACCGCCTGCTTGGTGGCGGCGCCGATGGCCAGGGCGAGGTCCATCAGAGCACCACGACGTTTCCGGCGGGGGCCAGGTCGCCGCGGGTGTCCAGCACCAGCTCGGCCTCGGCCCAGACCGGGTCGGCGGCGATCCGGCCGTGCGGGGTGACCAGCACCACGCAGTCGTAGTCGGCCAGTCGGGCGTCGGCCCACTCCACCGAGGCGACCTGGTGGCCGTCCACGGTGAGCTGCGGCACCATCGGGTCGTGGTAGGCGACCTCGGCGCCGGCCTCGCGCAGGAGCTGGATGATGTCCAGCGCCGGCGCGTTGCGCAGGTCGGACACGCCGGGCTTGTAACTCACGCCGACCACCAGCACCTTGGCGCCGGCCAGCTTGGCGTCGCGCTCGGCGAGCAGTTCCTCGATCCGGTCCACCACCTGGCCCGGGCGGCCGGCCACCCGGCGCTGCGCGGTGGCGACCAACTCCAGCGGTGTGCCCTCGAGTTCGGCCCGCTCGATGAGGAACAGCGGGTCGACCGGGATGCACTCGCCGCCGACCCCGGGGCCGGGGTAGTGCGCGAGGAAGCCGAAGGGCTTGGTGGCGGCGGCGTCGATCACCTCGCGGGCCCGCAGCCCGAGCTTGCCGCACAGGTCGGAGAACTCCAGCGCCAGCGCGATGTTGACCAGCCGGAAGGTGTTCTCGTACACCTTGGACAGCTCGGCGACGTCGGGGCTGGAGACCGGGTGCACCGAGCGGCAGACCTGGCCGAAGAGCAGCTCGGCCCGGGCGGTGCTCTCGGCACCGATCCCGCCGACCAGCTTGGCGGTGTTGGCCAGGGTCCAGCCGTTGGTGTTGGCGGGGTCCACCCGCTCCGGCGCCATGGCGACGAACAGGCTCTCGCCCGGGACCAGTTCGGTCCGCTCGGCGATGGTGCGGGCGATCTCGGCGGTGGTGCCGACCGGCACGGTGGACTGCAACACCAGCAGCATGCCGGGGCGCAGCAGCGGCAGCACGCTGTCCACCGCGCCGTGCACGTAGCTCAGGTCGGCGCCGCCGTCGGCGGTCACCGGGGTGGGCACGCAGAGGATCAGCACATCCGCCTCGCGGAGCCCGATGTGCTCGGTGGTGGCCGTCAACTTCTCGGCCACATCCTGGAGTTCAAGGTCGGTGAGGTCCGGGAGGTAGGACTCGCCGCGGTTCACGGCGGTGACCTTCCGGGGGTCGAGGTCGCAGCCGGTGACCGCGAAGCCGGCGCCGGCGAAGCCCAGGGCCAGCGGCAGGCCGGTGTAGCCGAGGCCGACGATCCCGACTCGCAGGGTGCGCTCGGCGACACGCTGGGCGAAGTCTCCGGCCAGGTCGCGGGTGGCACCGGTCTCGGCGGGGCGCACAGGACCAGACAGCATTGTCATGTCGATTTCCCTCAGTCCAGCAATCGGCTCGATGTGGGGGCTGATCCAGCAGACCAGTTGGGCGCCGCGACCACCCAGACCACTCCGGGGCCGGAACAACGGACCAGCCGGACCGAATGGCCCGCCCCCGCGTTCCCGACCGTGCGGTCGGGCCGACCGGGGTGTTGCATCGGACCCAGATCCTTAAGTCTTCAATTAGTGACAGGCCCGAGTTCCGGATGTAATGATCGGAGGGAGGGGGCGGGTGGCGGACCCGTTTCCGGCGTGGAGGGGGACGCATTCACCCATGGCTTGGCATATGTCGATCGAGGTCGACAGGGACTCCAGTGAATCCCTGACCAAACAGATCCAGACGGCCATCAAATACCGGATCACCGAGGGTATTCTCCGGCCGGGCAGCCGGCTCCCCTCCTCGCGGCAGCTGGCCAGCGACATCGGAGTCTCGCGGAGCGTCGCGGTGGAGGCGTACGCGCAGCTCACGGCCGAGGGCTATCTGGTCTGCGCACAGGGTTCGGGTACTCGGGTGGCCGATATCGGCGAGGCCATGTCATCCGGCAGCGAAAATACGCTCCGTGAGGTCGAACCAGCACCGGTTGCCTGGGATTTACGAACCGGCAAGGCCAATGTCACGAATTTTCCCCGAGTCGAATGGCTGGCGTGCTACCGGTCGGTACTCGCGGTGGCCGGCACCGCCGAACTGGATTATCCATTGGTCAATGGCCTGCCCGCGCTGCGCGAGGCACTGGCCGGTTATCTCGGTCGGGTACGCAACGCCCGCACCACGCCTGACCGGGTGATGGTGACGGCCGGTTTCGCGCAGGGTCTGTCACTGCTCTGCGAGGCCCTTCCCCTGCTCGGCATCCGCACCCTGGCCCTGGAGGATCCGGGCCACAGCGGCCAGCGCCGGTTCATCGAGCAGAGCGGCATGCACACCGTGCCGATCCCGGTGGACGCCGAGGGCATCGACGTGGACCGGCTGCGCGAGAGCGGCGTGCGCGCCGTCCTGGTCACCCCGGCGCACCAGTTCCCGACCGGCATCACGATGAGCCCGCAGCGCCGCCGCCAACTGGTCGATTGGGCCGAGCAGGTGGACGGCCTGATCATCGAGGACGACTACGACGGCGAGTTCTGGTTCGAGCCGCACCCGCGGCCCAGCGCCCTGCAGAGCCTGGCCCCCGGCCACACCGTCTACGCCGGCACGGCGAGCAAGACCCTGGTGCCCGGGCTGCGGCTGGGCTGGCTGGTCATCCCCGACCACCTGAGCCACCTGCTCACCCGGATCCGCTCCCGGCACGACCTGGGCTCGGACGGCATCACCCAGCGGGCCTTCGCCGAGCTGATCAACACCGGCATGCTCGACCGCCACCTGCGCCGGGTCCGGTCGCGCTACCGCTCGCGCCGCGAGGTGCTGTTGCAGGCGGTGGCCCAGCAGCTGCCGCAGGCCAAGGTGATCGGCTCCTCGGCCGGCCTCCACGCCTTCCTCCAACTCCCGGCCGGGGTGGACGAGTCGGCGCTGGTGGCGGCAGCACTGCGGCGCTCGGTGCTGGTGTACGGGGCGCAGCGCTACCAGTTCGCCCCCGGGGTGCGCCCGGCCGGGCTGGTGGTCGGCTACTCCAGCCTGCCGCTGGCCGGGCTGAGCGCGGCGATATTCGCCGTGCGGGACGCGCTGGACGAGCAAGCGCCGGGCGCCCGCCCGGCGCTGCGCGAACTGCCGGTCACCGAACGGACCGGGGTGCTGCTCGGCTGACGACCCGTCAGCCCGCGGCCTTGGCGAGCCGGACGAACTCGGCGATCAGCTCCGGGTCCTTCACTCCCCGGCTGATCTCGACCCCGCTGGAGACATCCACCCCCCAGGGGTCCGCGCCGGCCACCGCCTGCGCCACATTGCCGGGGTTCAGCCCGCCGGCCAGCAGCCAGCGGCCGCTCCGCCGCCCGCGCAGCGCCGACCAGTCCCAGGCCTCCCCCGAGCCCGGCCGCGGCGAGTCCAGGATCAGCAGGTCCTCGCCGAACTCCCCGCACTCGGCCGACCCGGCCGTGGCGGCGGCGGTGGCCCGCACCAGCGTCACCCCCAGGTCGCCGAGCTCGGCGAAGGCCCGGGGCGGATGGGCGCCGTGCAGCTGCACCGCCCGCATCCCGGCGGCCCGCACCTCGGCCCGCACCTGCTCGGCCGGCTCCTCCTGGTAGACCGCCACCGTCAGCACCTCCAGCGGCACCTCGGCGGCCAGCCGCCGGGCCTGCTCCACACTCACCCGGCGCGGACTGTCGCTGAGCAGGAACCCGACCGCGTCGGCACCGGCGGCTACCGCCGCCGCCACGTCCTCGGCGGTGCGCAACCCGCAGACCTTGACGAACACTGCGTACTCCCCTGATCGGCTCCGGCCGGTGGCCGGAACGGCGGTGTTGACGGAAGTGGTCCGGTGGACCGGACCAGAAGTGGACCGGGCACCGGACCGGGTGGCACCCGCTACGTTCGGTGCATGACGGTTGAGGCGAACACCCTGCGCGGCAGCCTGTACGGCGCCGCGGCGATGCTCTCGGTCGGCAGCTCGGCCGCGGTGAGCCCGCTGCTGACGGGTTATCCGCTGCTGGCCGGGCAGGCCTGGCGGTACCTGGTGGCCGGGCTGCTCCTGCTGCTGGCCGGCCGGCGCCCCGCCCTGCGGCCGCCGCGGCTGGCCGGCCGGCAGTGGGCCCGGCTGGTGCTGCTGGCCGGCACCGGCATGGCGGGCTTCAACGTCTGCCTGCTGCACGCCGTGCGGTACACCTCACCGTCCACGGTGGGCGCGGTGGTCGGGGCGGCGCCGGTGGTGCTGGCGGTGGCCGGGCCGCTGGGGGCCGGCCGGCGCCCGTCGGCCCGGATCGCGGTCTGCGCGGTGCTCAGCACGGTCGGGGTCTTCGTGGTGCAGGCCTTCGGCGGCGGTTCGGCGGCCGGGCTGCTCTGGGCGCTGGGCGCGCTGGCCTGCGAGTGCTGCTTCTCGCTGCTCGCGGTGGCGCTGCTGCCCGCGCTGGGGCCGCGCCGGCTGGCCGGGCTGGCGGCGCTGCTGGCCGCGCCGCTGCTGGCGCTGGCCGCGGCGCCGGCCGAGGGGGCCGGCGCGCTGCGGCTGCCGAGCGCCACCGAGCTGCTGGCGCTCGGATACCTGACCCTGGTGGTCACGGCGCTGGCCTTCTTCCTCTGGTACGCGGCCGTCGAGCGGCTGGGGGTGGACCGGGCCGGGCTCTTCGCCGGCCTGGTGCCGATCACCGCCGTGCTGCTCGGGCCGCTGCTGGGCACCGGCGGCCTGCGGCCGAGCGCGGTGCTCGGGGCGCTGCTGGTGACCGCCGCCGTGGTCTACGGTGTGGCGGCGCCCACCGCCGCCACCGCGCCCGCTACTCCGCCGCCGCCCGCCGCACCTCACGGGAGGCGAGGAACGCCAGCGCCCCCAGCACCAGGCCGATCCCGGTGACCAGCAGCGCCGTGCGCGGGCCGAGCCAGCCGGCCAGCAGCCCGCCGCAGAACCCGCCGACCGGGATCACCGCGAAGGCCGCGAACCGGTAGCTGGCGCTGACCCGCCCGGTCAGCTCCGGCGGCACCAGCGCCTGGCGCAGCGCCACCGAGTGCACGTTGAACACCGTCATGCCGAAGCCGTTGCCGACGTAGCCGGTGACCAGCAGCACCACGCCGAGCACGCCGCCGTCCGAGGCCGCCGGGAGCAGCAGCAGGAAGGCGCAGGCCACCACCATGCCCCAGGCCATCGAGCGCCCGGCGCCGAGCCGGTGGCCGAGCTTCTTGGCCACCAGCGAGCCGCCGAAGGCGCCCACGCTGCCGGCCGCCACCACCAGGCCCAGGCCCGCGTCGCCCAGGTGCAGGGAGCGGATCGCGTACAGCGGCATGACCACCAGGACCACGTCCCAGAGCAGGTTGAACCAGGCGCTCTCGGCCATCACCACCCGCAGCACGGGGTGCGAGAGGGTGACCCGCAGGCCCTCGGCGATCTCCGCCCGGATGCTGCGCCCGGTGCGCTCGCGCACCGGCTCGGTCTGCCGGATGCCGACCAGCGAGCCGACCGAGAACAGGTAGGCCAGCGAGTTGACCAGCACCGCGACGGGCGCGGTGAGCAGCTGGATCAGCACGCCGCCCAGGCCCTGTCCGGCGGTCTGCGCGATGGACTGGCTGGACTGCAGCTTGCTGTTGCCCTCGACCAGCAGCCGGCGCTCGATCAGGGTGGGCAGGTAGGCCTGGTAGGCGACGTCGAACTGGGCGGTGAACAGGCCGGTGCCGAAGGCCACCAGGTAGAGCAGCCCGATCGACAGGTGGCCGGCCCAGTAGCAGATCGGCACCAGGGCGAGCGCCGCGCACCGGCCGAGGTTGGCGGCGATCAGCAGCGGGCGGCGGCGCACCCGGTCGGCCAGCACGCCGGCCAGCAGGGTGACGCAGGCGACCGGCAGGTACTCCAGCGAGTTGAGCAGGCCGAGCTGCCGGGGGCTCGCGTTCAGCAGGTGCATCGCCGTCAGCGGCAGCGCCAGCAGGGTGACCTGGGCGCCGAACAGGGCCACGCTCTGCCCGGCCCACAGCCGCAGGAAGTCCCGGTGGCCCCAGAGCGTCTCGGCCTTGACGGGTGCGCCGACCTGAGCGAGGGTCTGCGTCTCAGCCATCGAGATCCCCGTCCGCCACGGGCGACCAGTCGATCCGGTAGAGCTTGACGGCGACGTCGATGGCCTGCCGGATCTGCTCCGAGCTCGCGGCCCGGAACCGGTAGGCGCCGGCGGTGTGCACCGCCCCGCCGTTGCCGTCCAGCACGGTGCCGGCCGGCGGCAGCGCCTCGGCGTAGACCTCCGGCACCTCGGCGAGCAGCGAGGAGACCTCGTGCACCACGCAGGGCCGCACCGGCGGCTCGGGCATCATCAGGTAGCCGCCGACCTCGCCGCCGACCTCGGCCGTCGGGTAGTCGCGCTCCAGGCCGAGCTGGACGTGCACGGAGGCCTCGATCAGGTCCAGCCCGTAGACCTCCTCCCAGACGAACCGCAGCTGGCCGCCGCCGGCCCGGGCGCCGATCTCCAGGAAGACCAGCTCGTCGGTGCCGTTGGCGCGGAACACCTCCAGGTGGAAGACCTCGTCGGTGAGGTCCAGCGCCTTGAGCACGCCGCGGGCGAACTCCACCACCCGGGCCTCGAACTCGGCGTCGTCGTTGACCACCGAGCCGAACGGGGTGCCGGTGGCGAAGTCCAGGCAGGAGCCGACGCAGCGCCAGCTGCGGATGGTGCGCAGCTCGCCGCCGGCCACCACGCCGTCCACCTGGTAGAGGTTGCCGTCGATGAACTCCTCGCACTGGTAGCCCGTCAGGTCCTCGCCGGCGGCCAGCACCCGCTCCAGGTCCGCGGGTTCGCCGATCACGTGGACGCCCTGGCTGTCGGCGCCGCCGCGCGGCTTGAGCACGAACGGGTAGCCGTCGGTGGCGGCGAACTCGCGGACCTGCTCGGCGGTCTCCACCGGACGGTTGGTCGGCACCCGCAGGCCCGCGGCGGCCACCGCGGCCTTCATCACCACCTTGTCGCGCACCAGCCGCACCTCCGCCGGCCGCTTGCCGGGCACGCCGAGGCGCTCGCGCAGCTCGCCGCCGAGCTCCAGGTCGAACTCGGAGAGCGCCAGCACATGGGTGAACGGGCCGGTCTCGGCCGCCAGTTCGGCGGCCGCGGCGTGCACGGCGGCACGGTCGGCGAGGTCGGGCAGCACGACGATCCGCTCGGCCTGCGCGGCGTCCAGCGGGCCGGCGCCGGCCTCGGTGGTCAGGTAGCTCACCCGGTCGGCCCGGTGGTCGAGGTAGCGGTGGTACTCGGCGAACCGGTTGTTCCAGCGGTTCAGCACCAGGACGTGCCGTCCCATGCGGGGCTCCAATCGGGTGGGGGCGGCCGGGGGGCGCGGTTCGAACCGCAGGCCCCGCTCGGCCAGGTCGAGGGCTTCGACGGTGGAGGGGTGGTCGGCCGCGGCCGCCAGCACGTAGCCGAGCCGGGCGGCCGAGCTGCCGGGCGGCGGGATCGGCCGGCCCGGCTCGATCAGCGCACCGACCTCGCGCACCCGGGGGTCCGCGGTCACTTCCGGTTCCACCAACAGGTTCTGATAGCTCGTCAGTTCGGGCCGGAGCAGGTAGCGGATGCCGGCCTGCGCGGTCGGCCGGGCCACCGGGCGGGCCACCGGCAGGCCGGCGTGGCAGCGCAGCGCCAGCTCGTAGAGGTCGCCGCCGCCGGCCAGCCGCAGCAGATCCGGGATCCGGTCGCCGGGCAGCCGGGCGCCCAGCTCCATCAGTCGCGGACCGGCCGCCGAGCGGCGCAGCTCCAGGTGGAACGGCCCGAGTTGGAGGCCGAGTGCGGCGACCACCTCGAGTGCGTACTGCTCGGTCTCGCGGCGGTCCGCCTCGCCGAGCCGGGCCGGCAGCAGGTGGCCGGTCTCGACGAACCAGGGCTCCGGGCCGAGCAGCTTCTCGGTGACGGCCAGCACCTGCGCCCGGCCGTCCTCGACGAACCCCTCGACGCTGAACTCCGGCCCGCTGATGTACTCCTCGACCAGCACCAGGGGCAGCCCGCGGCGGCCCAGGTAGCCGGTGCCGTAGTCGTGCACGGCCCGGAAGGCGGCCAGCGCCTGCTCCGGGTCGTCGGCCCGGCGGACGTTCAGGCTGCCCGACTGGTCCACCGGCTTGACCACGCAGGGGAAGCCCACCAGGGCGAGGGCGGCGGCGAGTTCGGACTCGGCGGCGACCACGGCGTAGCGCGGCTGCGGGAGGCCGGCGGCGGCCACCGCCTCGCGCATCAGGTGCTTGAGCCGCAGGGTGCGGGCGGTGCCGGCGGACAGGCCGGGCAGGCCCAGCTCGGCGGCGGCCGCGGCGGCCAGCGGCACGTAGTGCTCGAAGCCGGGCAGCACCGCGTGGAAGGCCCGGTCGGCGTGCAGGGTGCGCAGCAGGGCGAGCACCGCCGCATCGTCGTTGGTGTCGATCCGGTGCACCTCGGCGGCGAGTCCGAGGTGGCGGGCGGGCACCCGGCGCTCCTCCCGGTCGGCGGTCAGCACCACGGGCTGCCAGCCGAGTTCGGCGGCGCGGTCGATCAGCGCGCAGCCGGCCGAGCGGGGTTCGATCAGGGCGATCCGGATCATGCCGGCACCTCCAGCGGCCATTCGGTGGCGGTCTCCCGGGCTTCGGCGAGCAGGTCGATGGTGCGCCGGTGCTCGGCCAGGCTGCCCGGCGCCGGAGCAGAGGCGTCGGCGAAACGCGCGTAGGCGGCGGCCAGGAACTGGTCCAGCGGCGCGTCCTCGATCACCTCGCGCCCGGGGCGGCCGGCGATCCGCAGCTGGCCGTACGGGTCCTCGCCGCTCACCGGGTAGTCGGCCAGCAGCTCGCCCCGGGTGCCGGTGATTCGCAGGTGGCGGCGGCGCACCTGGGCGGTGAGGTCGCTGAGCAGGGTGCTGATCCGCCCGTCGGCGTGCTCCAGCCGCAGCAGCGCGCCGCCCATCGCCGGGACCGTCCGGTCGGGCAGCGGCAGCGGCCAGTGCAGTGCCGAGAGCAGCCGGGCCGGACCGCCCAACTCCAGGGCCAGCAGCACCTGGTGCGGCATCTCCACCTCGAAGGCGGTGTCATGGGCGCGGTTCGCGGCGGTACGGGCGAACCGGGGCTTGCTCTGCTCCATGTGCAGCGAGACCGGTTCGCCGATCTCGCCGGCCGCGATCAGCTCGCGGACCCGGGCGGTGATCCGGCTGCTCGGCCAGATGCTGACCGGCAGGATTTCGGCCACCTCGCCCAGCCGCTCCAACTCCCGTGCCTCCGCGGCGGTCGGGGCGATCGGCTTCTCCAGCACGATCCGGCGGGCGCCCAGCGCCACCAGCTCGCGCACGCACTCCAGGTGCACGGCGGGCGGGGTGGTGACGTGGAACACCGCCTGCGCCACCGGTACCCGCGCGGCCGCGGCCGCCACCGTGGGCAGCACCGGCACGCCCTGCGGCGCCTGCGGCAGCGCCGGATCGACCACCAGCACCTCCAGCCGGTCGCCGAACTGCGCCCGCAGCGCCCGGTGGTGCAACTCCCGCCCGGCCCGCCCGTATCCGACGAGCACCGCGGGGCCCGGCACCCGCCCGCCCGCATCACCGGCGTCCACCCAGGTCACGGCCGCCCTCCCTCTCCGGTGCCGGCCGTCCAGCTGCCGCCCAGCGGATCTCCTCCGGTCCTCGCCCCAAGTCTGCGAAGCGGCCCCGGAGTGCTCCAGACCACTGCCGACCGGGTGCAGCGGTCCACTCGCGGCGGGCGGTGCCGGGCCGCGCGGATTTGGCCGGAAAGTGCCGCAACCCCGGTGTTCAGCCGGCCGTCCCTGGCCACCTGGATCGCATACGTGTTCTTCTCACCAAGGCGTCGCTCCGCATCTCCTGTCCGGACAGGATCCTCACGAGACAACCGAAGGAACCGTCACATGCGCCTCATCCACGCCCTCGCCGCCACCGCCGTCACCGGCTCGCTGCTCCTGCTCGCCGCCCCCGCCTCGCAGGCCGCCACCCCCGCCGCGTGCACCACCTACAACCCCTCCAACCCGAGCCTCGGCTACGGCCAGGTCACCCTCTGTCCGCAGAGCAACGGCAGCGTGCAGGCCACCGGCTACGTGGTGATCACCGAGCCGTACAACGCCTGGCTCAGCCCGGAGTGCGTCGGCCTCTGGGTCAACGAGGGCAGCACCAACGGCACCCTGCTCGAGCCGATCGTCTGTGCCGTGTCGAGCGCACCGACCGCCCGGGCCACCATCAACGAGAACTTCACCCCGGCGGCTCCGGTGACGGGCGTCAAGGTCAGCCCGGTCACCATCTGATCCGCTTCCGACTGGCGGTGGGCCGCGCCGCCCGGGCGCGGTCCACCGCCGTTCAACTGCCGTTCCGAGATCAGTTGACGATCAGTCAGGGGCCGTCTCAGCGCCCCACCTCGCGGCGCAGGAAGTCCTCCACGGTCTCCCGGCGGATCAGCTGCCGGGCCCGGCCGTCCCGCACGGCGAGCACGGCGGGGCGGCCGACCAGGTTGTACCCGGAGGCCATCGACAGCTGGTAGGCGCCCGCCACCGGGACGGCGAGCAGGTCGCCGGGGCGCAGGTCGGCCGGGAGCTCGGCGTCGGGGATCAGCACGTCGCCGGCCTCGCAGTGCCGGCCGACCACGTCCACCGCCACCGGGGCCGCCGTGCTGGCCCGGCCGACCAGCCGGGCGGTGTAGCGGGAGCCGTAGAGCGCGGGGCGCGGGTTGTCGCTCATCCCGCCGTCCACCGCGGCGAAGACCCGCCCGTCGGTGCCGTGCTTCACCGCCAGCACCCGGTAGACCGCCACCCCGGCCGGCCCGACCACCGCCCGCCCGGGCTCGACCAGCAGCCGGGGCACCCGCAGTCCGTGCTCCGCGCAGGCCGCCGCCAGCCGGGCGGTGACCAGCCGGGCGAAGTCCGCCAGGTCCAGTTCGGGTTCGCCGGGCCGGTAGGCCACGCCGTGGCCGCCGCCCAGGTCGAGCTCGGGCAGTTCGACGCCGTGCTCCGCCCGGATGCCCGCCAGCAGCGCGGCGATCCGGTCGATCGCGGCCAGGAACGGCGCCACCTCGGTGATCTGCGAACCCAGGTGGCAGTGCAGCCCGGCGAGCCGCAGCCCGGGCTGGGCGAGCACCCGGCGGACCGCCTCGGCCGCGTCGCCGCCGTCGATCGGGAAGCCGAACTTCTGACCGGCCACCCCGGTCCGCACCGCCGCGTGGTGGCCGGCCGCCACCCCGGGCAGCACCCGGACCAGCACCCGCTGCGGCTCCTCCGCCACCGCCAGCGCGGCCAGCCTGGGGATCTCGGCCAGGCCGTCGATGACGATCCGTCCGACCCGCAGTCGCAGCGCCAGCCGCAGTTCCTCGGGGCTCTTGGCGTTGCCGTGCAGGATCATCCGCTGGGCCGGGAACCCGGCCGCGGCGGCGAGCCGCAGCTCGCCGGCCGAGCAGACGTCCAGACCCAGTCCTTCCTCGGCGACCCAGTCGGCCACCGCGCTGCACAGGAAGGCCTTGGCCGCGTAGCAGACCTCGGCGTGCGGCAGCGCGGTGCGGTAGGCCCGGGCGCGGGTCCGCAGCTCGGCCTCGTCCAGCAGGTAGAGCGGGGTGCCGAACCGGTCGGCCGCGTCGGCCAGGCCGACCCCGCCGATCGCGAGCTCGCCGCCGGGCAGCGCCCGGGCGGAGGCCGGCCACGGGGAGCCGGGGGCGCTGTGGCGCGGGTCGGCGGTCGGCGCGGTGGCGACGGTGGTCATCGGCTGCTCCTCGGTCCGGGCTGCCGCCTGTGCGGCCTGCTCCCTCCCAGTGCACGCCGCGCGGCCGGGTGCGCGCAGCGGCCTTGACGCGGGGTCTACGGGAACCCGCCCGGTTTTGACGGCTCCTTCACCCGCCCTGATCGCCGCAGTAAGAACTTGCTAAAATATGCAATCGGTGTGCCGGGAAGTCTGGTCGGCCGGGGGACGGACTGCGGCAGCCGCCGAGGGGGACCCCGAGAGCGGAAGCCCGAGGTCTCGGTCCATGCGCGCGGTCGGAACGGTCCTGCTCCTGGTGGTACTGGCGACGAGTGTCGCGACCGGTGCCCGGCGATGGCGGATTCCCGCGCCCTCCCTGCTGGTGCTGGCCGGGCTCGCCGTCGCCCTGGTGCCCGGCACCCCGCCGCTGCACATCGCCCCCGAGACCATCGGCCTGGTGGTGCTGCCCCCGCTGCTGTACGCCAGCGCGGAGGAACTGTCGCTGCGCGACCTGCGCACCGTCTGGCGACCCGTCACGGTGCTGGCGCTCGGCCTGGTGCTCTGCTCGGCGGCGGCCGTCGCCGGGCTGGCCGCCGCGCTCACCCCGCTGCCGCTGCCGATGGCCTTCGTGCTCGGCGCGGTGCTGGCCTCCACCGACCCGGTCGCGGTCAGCGCGCTCGGCCGCCGGCTCGCCCTGCCGGGGCGGGTGCAGGTGCTGGTGCAGGCCGAGAGCCTGTTCAACGACGCCACCTCACTGGTGCTCTTCCGGGTCACCGTGACCGTGGCGGTGGCCGCCTCCGCGTTCAGCTGGCCCGGCGCGCTCGGCGAGTTCGTGCTGCTGGCCGGCGGCGGCAGCGCGATCGGCGCGGCGGTGGCGGCGGTGGTCACGCTGATCCGGCGGCGGACCGCCGATCCGGTGCTGGAGACGGTGATCGCGCTGGTCACCCCGTACGGCGCGTACGTGCTGGCGGAGGGCGCGCACACCTCGGGGGTGACGGCGGTGGTGGTCGCCGGGGTGCTGCTCGGGCGCTCCGGGCACCGGCACAGCGACGCCCGGATCCGGCTCCAGCTGCACGCGGTGTACGCGGTGGTGATCTTCCTGCTGGAGAGCGTGGTCTTCAGCCTGGTCGGCCTGGAACTGCCCACCATGGTCCGCGAGCTGCCCGCCGGGACCGGGATGTGGCCGCTGCAGGCGCTGGCCGTGGCGACGCTGCTGGTGGGGCTGCGGGTGCTCTGGATGCTGCCGCTCTCCACCGCGCTGCGGCCCAGCGGCGGGCGGCCGTCCTGGCGGATAGCCGGGGTGGTCAGCTGGGCCGGCACCCGGGGCGTGATGCCGCTGGCCGCCGCGCTCTCCATCCCGCTGACGGCGGCCGACGGGCTGCCGCTGCCGGGGCGGCCGCTGATCCTGGTGCTGACCACGGCGGTGGTGGTCTTCACCCTGGTCGTCCAGGGGCTGAGCCTGGCCCCGCTGGTCACCCGCTCCGGCCTCGCCCTGGAGCCCGAGCACACCGCCCGCGAGGAGCAGCAGGCCCGCCGGCAGCTAGCCCAGGCGGGCCTCGAACACCTCGACGCCCTGGCCGAGTTGGAGGCCACCCCGGAACACGTGCTGGACCGCGTCCGGCGCAACCTCCAGGCCCGTCTCCAACACGCCGAGGACACCGCCGAACCCGACGCCGGCACCCCCACCCTCGCGGCCTACCTCGAACTGCGCCGCGAGGTGATCGAGATCCAGGGCACGGAGCTCCACCACCTCTACGACACCCACCGGATCAGCGACACCACCCGGCGCCGGCTCCAGCGCGACCTGGACCTGGAGGAGGCGGCGCTGGGGAGCCGCTGAGCCCGGCGGTGCTTGCACTCGGCCCGCCGTCGGCTAGCCTGACCTGCGGATCCATCACACCCGGACGAGGCGGCACAGGTGGTCGAGGGACAGCGGGAGCACTGGGAGCGCACCTACGGCGAGCACCCCGGGATGTACGGCGAGGAGCCCTCCGAGCCCGCACTGCGCGCCGCCGAGGTGTTCGGCGCCGCCGGGGCCCGCGAGCTGCTGGAGCTCGGCGCCGGCCACGGACGCGACGCGCTGCACTTCGCCCGGCGCGGGTTCACCGTCACGGCCGCCGACTTCAGCCCGGGCGGGCTGGCCCAGCTCGCCGGGGCGGCCCGCGCCCAGGGAGTCGCCGACCGGGTGCGCACCCTACTGCACGACGTGCGGGCGCCGCTGCCGCTGCCGGACGGCTCGGTGGACGGCGTCTTCGCGCACATGCTGCTCTGCATGGCGCTCGGCACCGGGGAGCTCCGCGCCCTGACCGCCGAGGTCCGCCGGGTGCTCCGGCCCGGCGGCACCTTCGTCTACACCGTCCGCCACACCGGCGACGCCCACTTCGGCGCGGGCACCGACCACGGCGACGACGTCTGGGAGCACGGCGGTTTCGCCGTCCACTTCTTCTCCCGCGAACTGGTCGACACCCTCGCCGAGGGCTGGACCCTGCACGAGGTCCGGCCCTTCGAGGAGGGCGCCCTGCCCCGCCGCCTCTGGCAGGTCACCCAGTCGCCCTCCTAGCCGCGACCGGCAGCCCGAACCGCACCACCCGGCCGGGCCGCCACCACCGCGCGGCCAGCACCGCCGCGCCGAGTGCCAGCCCGCCCTGGGCGAGCACGGCCGCCGGGAGCCCGGCCGTCGCGCCCAGCCAGCCGGCCAGCGGGTAGGTGAGCAGCCAGCAGCCGTGCGAGAGCGAGAACTGCGCCGCGAACGCCTCGGTCCGCCGCTCGGCACTGACGGACCGTCTGATCAGCCGTCCGGCAGGCGCGTTGACGGTCGCGCAGGCCGCGCCGAGCGCCGCCCACACCGCGAGCAGCGCCGGCCACCGCCAACTTCCGTGCCCAGCAGCCACGGTGAGCACCGCCAGCGGCCCGAAGAGGGCCGCGACCGCGAAGCCGCCGCCGAGCAGCACCGTCCGCTCCCGGACCCGCTCCAGCGCCCGGGGCAGCAGCAGGGCGGCGGTCATCGAGCCGGCCCCGTAGGCGCCGAGCGCGAACGGCACGTCGCCTGCCGCGCGGTGCAGCTGGTCGCGCACGTACACCACGGTGTTGACGTAGACCACCGCCCCGCCCGCCGCCACCGCCAGGTTGAGCGCCAGCAGCGCCCGCAGCCCGGGCACCCGCCAGAGCAGCCGCGCGCCTTCGGTGGAGCGGACCAGCGCCCCGCCCCGCACCTCCCGCGCGGCCGGCTTCGGCAGCGCCGCGGAGACCACCAGCGCCGCCGAGCCGAGGAACCCGATCGCCGTGCCGAAGAAGAGCTGGTGGTAGGTCAGCACGGCGAGCAGCCCGGCGGCCAGCGCGGGGCTGCACAGGTTCTCCAGGTCGTAGGCCAGGCTGGCGAGCGTGAGCGCCCGGGTGTACTCCCGTTCCTCGGTGAGGACTTCGGGGATCAGCGATTGGAAGGCGGGGGTGAACGCGGCCGAGGCGGCCTGCAGCACGAAGATCAGCAGGTACACCTGCCAGACCCGGTCCACGAACGGCAGCGCCAGCGCCGTGCCGGCCCGCAGCAGGTCGGCCCCGACAAGCAGCACCCGCCGCGGCAGCCGGTGCGCCTGGGCGCCGACCAGCGGCGCCAGTCCGACGAAGGCGACCATCTTGATCGCCAGCGCCGTGCCCAGGACCTCCCCGGCCCGCGCCCCGGCCAGCCCGTAGGCGAGCAGGCCGAGCGCCACGGTCGCCAGGCCCGTCCCGGTCAGCGCGACCACCTGGGCGGCGAAGAGACGGCGGTACGTACGGTGGCGGAACAACCCGAACACGGCACACCTCACCCGGGCCTCGGCTTCGGACGACGAGCCGAGCATAGCTCATGTGCGCACCTGCGCACATATGAACGGAACCCGCGGTCAGTCGTGCGCGGGCAGGTGCCCGATCTCGTGGTCCGCCACGCTCAGCGCCTCGTCCACCAACCGCCGCAGGTGCCCGTGCCGCAGCGCGTAGACCACCCGCCGGCCGTCCTTGCGGGTGTTCACCAGCCCGGCCAGCCGCAGCTTCCCGAGGTGCTGGCTCACCGAGGTCCGGGTCGCCCCGCTGATCTCGGTCAGCGTGCTGACATCGGCCTCCCCCTCCCCCAGCCGGTGCAGCAGCACCAGCCGGGTCCGGTCGGCCAGCAGCGCCAGGATCCCCGCCGCGACGTCCAACTGCTCGTCCGTCACCGCTGCCCGCACATGGTTCGCACCTGGGACCCGTTCGCCCTTGCTCATGCCTCTCATCCTAGGAGCCGCCACTCCCCGCCCACGTCGAAGGGCGCGGCACCCGGCCGCCATGCCAGGTACCGCGCCCTCCGGCGGTTCGACCGGGCCGCCGATTCCCCGTCGGGCGGCGCCGGTCCGTCGTCCACGGACGCTACCCGCGCCCGGCGGCCGGCCCGGCGGGCCCTGACGGGTTCTTCACGCGCGGGGGCCCGATCCTGACGGCATCCTGCCGCCCGGCCCCGCCGTCAGTCCGGCATCCGCAGCCGGAACCGCAGCCGGCAGATCACCGCGTCGGTGTAGCGCCGCAGCGCCAGGTCGAGCACCACGCCGCGCTGGTTCTGCAGCAGCCGCTGCCAGGGGTGCGGCAGGTGGATCTCCGGGATCAGCACCACCAACCGCTCGTGGCCGTGCTCCTCGGCGTCCACCCGGCGCAGGTAGTCCACGATCGGCCGGGTCAGCGAGCGGGTCCGGCTAGGCAGCGGGATCAGCGGCACCTGGGGGTGCCAGGCCGCCCAGTCCGCGCGCATCCGCTCGGCCGCCGCCTCGTCGTCCTGGTAGACCACGGTGACGGCGCGCACCTCGTCGCCCATCGAGAGCGCGGCGCTCAGCGCCTCCCGGGTGAGCAGGTCGACGGCGCCGACCGGCACCACGACCAGCGAGCGGCGCGGCTGCGGCGGCCCCGGCACCTCGTCCACCCGCAGCGCCCGGCCGATCCGCCGGTAGCTGCGGTGCACCGCCTCGAAGAGCAGCACGAGCACGGCCACCGCCAGGAAGACCAGCCAGCCGCCCTCGCCGAACTTGGCGACCAGCTCGATCACGGTGGCCGCCGCGGTGAGCACCGCGCCGACGCCGTTGAGCGCGGCCCGGCCGCGCCAGCCCGGACCGCGTTCCGCCAGCCAGTGCCGCACCATGCCGACCTGGGAGATGGTGAAGCCGATGAAGACGCCGATCGCGAAGACCGGCACCAGCGCCTGGGTGTCGCCCTGCGCCCCGACCAGCAGCACCAGGGCGGCCAGCGCCAGCACCAGCACCCCGTGCCGGTAGACCTGCCGGTCGGCGCGGAGCGCGAAGACGTGCGGCAGGTGGTGGTCGCGGGCCAGCAGCGAGGTGAGCACCGGCATGCCGCCGAAGGAGGTGTTGGCGGCCAGCGCGAGCAGCGCCATGGTGGCGAACTGCACCACGTAGAAGCCGAGGTTGTGCCCGATCGAGGCCTCGGTGAGCTGGGCCAGCAGGGTCTTGCCGCCGGTCGGCGCGGCGTGGAACCTGCGGATCAGCAGCGACAGGCCGATCAGCATCGCGCCGAGCAGCCCGCCCAGCGCGATCTCGGTCTGCTGGGCCCGCCGCACCCGGGGCGTGCGGAAGGTCGGCACGGCGTTGGCGATCGCCTCCACGCCGGTGAGCGCGGCGCAGCCGGAGGCGAAGGCCTTGAGCAGCAGGAGCAGCCCGACGCCCTGGGTGGCGGCGCCCGGCTGGGCCGGCGCGATGACCGGGTGGCTGCGGAGCAGGCCGGCGGCGATCACGGTGAGGACGGCGGCCACGAAGACCAGGGCGGGCAGGATCAGCACCTTGGCGGACTCGGCGATGCCGTACAGGTTGACGGCGGTGATCAGGGCCAGCACGGCCAGGCAGATCACCACCCGGTCGCCGTAGAGCGCCGGGAAGGCGGAGGTGAGCGCGGCCACGCCGGCCGAGACCGAGACGGCCACGTTGAGCACGTAGTCGATGATCAGCGAGGCGGCGGCGACCAGGCTGACCCGCCGTCCGAGGTGGCGTCCGGCCACCGCGTAGGCGCCGCCGCCGTTCGGGAAGGCGGCGATGACCTGGCGGTAGGAGAAGATCAGCGCGGCCAGCAGCACCACGATCGCCAGCGTGACCGGCAGGGCGAACTCCAGCCCCCGGGGGCCCGCGACGGCGAGCACCAGGACGATCGCCTCCGGGCCGTACGCCACCGAGGCCAGCGCGTCCAGGGAGAGCGCGGCCAGCCCCTGCGGCACGGTCAGCCGGTCCCGTTCGGCCTCGCCGCCGGCCCCCTCCGTCACCGCCACCACCGCTCCTCGCTGCCGGTCCGCCACCCCTGCGGCGACGGTAGTCGCCAGGCGTCGACTGCCCCGGAAAGGCGCGCCAATGCCTGCCGGAGACCCCCTTCGACCACCGTGGTGACACCTTGACTTCCATTGCAGCAAGTTACGGTAAGAATTTGCAATGAACTCTTGACGCACCTGGCCGGGAAGCGGGATCGTCAGGACCCGCGGCCGTCCCGTCCCGAGGGAGGCCGCGGCTGACGTTCCGTCAACGCCGCGCGGGCCCGTGCGGCGGCGGCAGCGGCAGCGGTCGTGCGGCACCGAGCGGGACCTCGGCGGCCGCACGGCGGAACGGGCAGCGCCTGACCCCCAGGCGCGAGCGGAGCGCGGCGCGAGCAGCGCTCCGGACCACCCCACCCACCGGCCGCCGGCCGCGGCCCCAGCATGCGCCCGCCCCACGGCGCGCCCCGCGGCCGGCCGTCCGTCACCCACGGGAGTTCCCCCGACATGAGCATCCTCCGCAGACAACCCGGCGAGCGGCCGACCCGCCGGGCCTCGGCCGGCCTGGCCGCCGCCGGCACCCTGATCGCCGGCGTCGTCCTGCCGCTCTCGCTCCAGGGCACGGCGCACGCCAGCTCGCCCAACGGCGGCGACGTGGTCGCCAACCTCTTCGAGTGGAACTGGCCCTCGGTGGCCAACGAGTGCGGCACCGTCCTCGGGCCGAAGGGCTACGGCGCGGTGCAGGTCGCCCCGCCGCAGGACTCGATCCGGCTCAACCAGTCCAGCCACCCGTGGTGGGAGGTGTACCAGCCGGTGGCCTACGACCTGCACAGCCGGATGGGCACCCGGGAGCAGTTCGCCGCCATGGTGACCGCCTGCCACAACGCGGGCGTCAAGGTCTACGTGGACGCGGTGCTCAACCACACCGCTGGCACCAACCAGACCAGCGGCGACTCCTACGGCGGCGCCACCTTCAACGAGGGCGGCTACTCCTACTCCTCGGCCGGCTACACCTCGGCCGACTTCCACAGCTACCCCGGCAACTGCCCCAACTCCAACCTGGCGATCAACGACTGGAACAACCAGCAGCAGGTACAGGAGTGCGACCTGGTCTCGCTCTCCGACCTCTACACGGAGTCGGACCACGTCCGCTCGATCGAGGCCAACTACCTCAACGACCTGGAGAGCCTGGGCGTCGACGGCTTCCGGATGGACGCCGCCAAGCACATCAACCAGGCCGACATGGCGGCGATCCTGTCCAAGGTCAACAACACCCAGTGGGGCGGCCGCCCGTACGTCTTCCAGGAGGTCATGCCGGGCGGCAGCGGCAACCTGGCGATGTCGGCGTTCGAGGGCAACGGCAGCCTGATCGAGTTCAACTACGCCGACGACCTGAAGAACCAGTTCACCGGCAACATCGCCAACCTCAAGACCTTCGGCCAGAGCTGGGGCCTGGAGCCGAGCAACAAGGCGAACGTCATGGTGACCAACCACGACACCGAGCGCAACGGCTCCACCCTCAACTACAAGAACGGTGCCACCTACAACCTGGCCACCATCTTCGAACTGGCCTGGGGGTACGGCACCCCCGAGGTCTACTCCGGCTTCAACTTCGCCTCCTCGGACGACTCCCCGCCCTCCGACGGCAACGGCTACGTCACCAACACGGACTGCTCCAACGGCTGGACCTGCACCGACCGGACCCAGGGCGTGGCCAACATGGTCGGCTGGCACAACGCCGCCCAGGGCCAGTCGGTGGCCAACTGGTACGACGACGGCAGCAACCTGATCGCCTTCAGCCGCGGCAGCAAGGCCTGGGTGGCGATCAACAACGAGGGCTCGACGGCCACCCGGACCTACGCGACCGGGCTGCCCGCCGGCACCTACTGCGACGTGATCCACGGTGACTACTCGGCCGCGAGCGGCACCTGCTCCGGCCCGACCGTGGCCGTGGACGCCAGCGGCAACGCGACCGTCTCGGTGGCCGCCAAGGACGCCGTGGCGCTCTACGCGATCTCCTCGCCGAGCCCCAGCCCCAGCCCGAGCCCGAGCCCCAGCTCCAGCACCAGCCCGACGCCGACCCAGACCGCCACGGGCACCCCCACGCCCACCCCGACCCCGACGCAGACCTCCACCTCCACCTCCACCTCCACCTCCACCGCCACGTCGACCGGCACCCCGACCGCCGGCCAGGTGGCGGAGACCTTCACCGTGACCGGCGCGCCCACCAGCGCCCCGCTCTACCTGGTCGGCTCGGTCGCGGGCCTGGGCAACTGGGCCCCCACCGCGTCGATCCCGATGACCCAGTCGGGCTCGACCTGGACCACCACGGTCACCCTGCCGCAGTCCACCGCGATCCAGTACAAGTACGTCGAGCGGGACGCCAACGGCAACACCACCTGGGAGCCCGGCGCCAACCACTCCGCCACCACCGGCACCGGCAGCACGGCGGCGCTGAACGACGGCTACAACGGCTCCGGCAGCACCGTCTCGGAGACCTTCAACGAGAACGCCACCACCTGGTACGGCCAGAACGTCTACGTCACCGGCTCGATCGGCGCGCTGGGCAGCTGGAACACCGCCAACGCGGTGAAGCTCGCCTCCACCGCCTACCCGGTCTGGTCGGCCGCCGTGACCCTGCCGCCGAACACCGCCTTCGAGTACAAGTACTTCAAGAAGGACCCGGACGGCACCGTCGAGTGGGAGAGCGGTGCCAACCACACCGCGACCACCGGCAGTTCGGGCAGTGCCACGCTGACCGACAGCTGGAACACGGCGAGCACCGCCCCGGTCGGCGTGACCTTCGACGAGACCAGGACCACCGCGCCCGGGCAGAGCGTCTACCTGGTCGGCTCGATCGGCGCGCTCGGCTTCTGGGACCCGAACAGCGCCGTGCCGCTCTCCTCGGCCGGCTACCCGGTCTGGTCCGCCACGCTCAGCCTGCCGCCGAACACCCCGTTCCAGTACAAGTACCTGATCAAGGACTCGGCGGGGAACGTCACCTGGGAGAGCGGGACCAACCGCAGCTACACCACCGGCGCCTCCGGCGCGGTGACCCTGAACGACAGCTGGAAGTGACCCGCTCCGGCTGAGAGTGGCCACCGGATCGACCGGACGGGCGGCGGGGAGACGGACCCCGCCGCCCGTCCGGCTTTCCCAGCTCAGCGGGCGGCTCCTCCGGCATCGACTGGCATGTTCCCGCCATGTCGTGTTCCAGCAGGCAGCCAGGCCTTTCCCAGCGGCCTCACAGACTCCACGCTGGTCGGCAACCGCGGACCCGGGGCCTCCCACACTTCCCGGGCCATCCGCCAAACCCCCACAACTCCCAGGGAGTTCAGCAGATGTCCGTCAACCTCCTGCGGTCCACCGCCGCAGCCGCCGCGCTCGTCCTGGCCGTCTCCGCCGCCTCCGCCGCGGCCGCCACCCCGGCCGTCGCGGCCCCGGCCGGCCACGCCCACCGCTACGGCCCCGCCCACGCCCACGGCTCCCACTACGCCGGCGGCGCCTGGGGCGGCTACGTCGCCACCGGCGGCAACTTCACCTCCATCTCCGGCTCCTGGACCATGCCGCAGGTGACCTGCAACACCGGCAGCGACCTGTTCGCGCCCTGGGTCGGCATCGACGGCTACGGCTCCAGCACCGTCGAGCAGACCGGCGTCCAGGTGGACTGCTCCTCCGGCTCGCCGGTCTACTCGCCCTGGTACGAGATGTACCCGGCGGACCCGCAGTTCTGGAGCGACTCCGTCAACGCCGGTGACAGCTTCACGGGTTCGGTCACCACCGACGGCTCGGGCAGCTACACCCTGACCCTGACCGACAACACGGCGGGCTGGACCGAGACCACCCGGCAGTCGCTCGACGGCCAGAACGTCAGCGCGGAGGCGGTCATCGAGTCGCCGAGCCAGAGCTACCCGTCCTTCGACGAGCTGGACTTCTCCGACGTCACGGTCAACGGCCAGTCCTTCGACCAGTCCAACCCGCAGGCGATCGACAGCGGCCAGTACACCGAGACGGGGCTGCAGGGCGGCTCCTTCGCGATCGTGCCGTCCGGGGCCTCCTCCTTCGTCCACCCGCACGCCACCGCACAGCGTCCGGCCACCCCGCGGTACTGAACCGCTTCCTGACCGGCCGTCAGCGCACCGGGCGGAAGCTGGTCCAGCTGTGCACCACCGCCCGGCCGACGAACACCATGGAGTTCTCCGGCGCCACCCGCTCGGCCCTGGCCAGGTCCTGCCTGGCCTCGGCCGGGCGGCCCAACTCCAGGAGCGTGAGCGCCCGTTGCACCAGGGCACTGGACTCCTGCGGGGCCAGCTCGACCACCCGGCCGAGGTCCACCAGCGCCTCCGGCTTGCGGCCCATCCGGTCGAAGGCCACCGCCCGGCCGAACAGCGCCCGGGTGCTGGTCGGTTCGAGAGCCAGCGCGGCCGTCAGATCGGCCACCGCCTCGGCGAACCGGCGCTCCGCCAGGTGCTGGCGCCCGCGCAGGGTGTAGGCCAGCGCCCGCCCGGCCGAGTCGTAGCCGGCCCGGCTGATCAGCAGGCCCAGCACCCCCGGACCGGGCTCGGCCGCCGCGGCCCGCAGCCGGCGGCCCCAGCCGCGCAGCACCGAGTCCGCGCTGTCCTCCCCCGCCCGCACCACCATCCGCACCCAGCAGCGCAGTTCGCCGTCCCCGTGGTCGGCCGCCTCCAACGCGGTGCGCAGCACCCCGGCCAGCTCCGGGCGCGGGTCGGCGCAGAGCCGGTGGTAGGCCTCGCCGCGGCGCAGCTCGCGCCACTCGGCGTCGGTCCACCAGCCGGGCTCCCAGCAGCCGCCCTCCGGTCCGTGCCGCTGCTCCAGCTCGGCCCGCCGCTCCGCACTGGCGTCGGCCAGCCGGGTGTGCAGCTCCCACCAGCCGGCCGGGGAGGAGGAGCGGAGCAGGCCGAGCAGCACGCTGCGGGCCGGCTCCAGGTAGCGCCAGCGGGGGCCGCGCTCGGTGACCAGCGGCAGCGCGGTGAGCCAGTCGAACTGGGCGCGCTGCTGCTCGGGCTCCTCGCCGGTGAGCGCCCGCCAGGCGGTCCGGTCCAGCTCCAGCGGCAGCGCACAGGCCAGCAGCAGGGCTTGGCGGTCCGGGTCCCGCACGGCCCGCAGCAGCCGGCCGACGGCGGCGGCCACGGTGTCCCCGCCGTCCGGCTCCACGGCGGCGGCCCGGATCGCGAGGCCGGGTGTGTCGGGGGCCTCGGCCGGTTCGCCGGCGTCGTCCGCCGAGCCGTCCGGGTCCGCCGGGCCGGCCCCCGCTCCCCAGCGCCGCCCGCCGACCAGCACCAGTCCGCGCCCGCCGGGCCGGGGCGCGGGCACCGCCGGGGCCACCGGCGCGGCGGCCGCCGCCAGCACCGCGGCCAGCAGCGGCGACCCGGCGGCCAGCCGCACCGCCTCGTCCGCCTGCTCCCGGGCCGGCACCCCGCGCCCGGCCAGCAGCTGCCGCGCCTCCTGGTCGCTGAACGGCTGCAGCGGCAGCTCGCTGACCAGGTCCGAGCAGTCCCCCCAGCGCTCCTGGTCCAGCGGCTCCCGCCCGGCCAGCACCACCAGCACATTGCCCGGCAGCTCGCCGTGCCGCCCGGTGATCACCAGGTCGTACAGCCACTCGTCCAGCACCGGGCCGAGCACCTGGTAGTCGTCCAGCACCAGCAGCAGCCAGGGGCGGGCGGCCGCGGCCTCGGCGAGGTCGTGCAGGAAGACCGGGGTCAGCTCGGCCGGCCCGTTGCGGGCGGCGACGGTGCCGCCGCCCCGGGGGCCGGCCGTGAGGGCGGCGGCGGCCCGGGCCACCTCGCCGTCCAGGTCGTGCCGGCGCCGCAGGTAGCGGTCCAGCTCGCGGGCGAAGCCGGGCAGCGGGCAGCCCTGGGCGGCGAACTGCGCGGCGATCTCGCCCATCGCGGCCACCGGGTCGGAGAGCTCGCCGTCCAGCCGGGCGCCGGTCGCGCCCGCCGCCCGGGCGGCCGCCTCGAACTGCCGGGTCAGCGCGGTCTTGCCGAGCCCGCTGCCGCCGTGCAGCAGGAAGAGGAACTGCCCGGCCTCGGCGGGCGGCTGGCGCAGCGCGGCGCGGAACGCGTCCAGCTCCGCGCGCCGCCCGACGAACCCGCTGCGCCGCTGCCGGCGGATCAACTCCTGCCGCGTAGGGATGCGCCCCGCCACCCGTACTCCCCGCTCCAAGGGCCCCCCACGGACCGCCAGGTCCCCATCCTGCCCGACCGGAGGCCGCTCGTCGCTGTCACGGGGCGCGTGTTCCTTGCCGAATCGCGCAACTGCGTCGACCGTGCACTCCATCCGCCCCCGGTCTTCGTCCGCCCGGACCACACCCTGTGCCAGGTCGCCTACGTCTTCGCCGAACAGGGCGTCACCGAGGCGGCAGCACCGGCCCACCACCCCGCCGACCAGCCGGTCGGCGTGATCACCGTGCCCCACCTGCTGCACGCCCGCCGCCACGACCTGACGGAGGAGCACCACCGGGAACGGGTGCCGGGGTGAGCCGGGAGCGCTGCCAGAGCAGCCCCCGCGGTGTGGTCCCGCAGACGAAGCCCTCAAAGGCCGGGTGGAAGGCCAGCAGGACGCCCTGACCGTCGAAGACCAGCCTGATGAGCTCGGCCTCCCGGTCGGTCGAGACGTACCCCAGCGTCCTCGGCCGACCGGGCTCGGCGCCCCCGAACACCACCGAGGGCTCGCCGAAGCGGTCCACCATCTGATCGAGGGTCGGGTCGGTGGCGGGCTGCCAGCACGCCAGCTCGGCCGCGATCGCGGCGTGCTCCTCGGCGGTCAGCAGGCGGTCCGGCCGCAGCCAGCCACGCCGGTGGGCCTCCTCGCCGTACTGGGCGGCCAGCACATGGCCCTGGGCGTCGTCGAAGCCCCGCAGCTCGGCCTCGGCGTCGAACCGCTGCATCTCGTCCGGCAGCCACACCACCCCGCGCTCCCGCTGCTCCGCCCACGCCAACTCGTCCAGCAGCAGGGGCAACACCGCCGCCCCGCCGAAGTCGGCGGGGCGGCGGAGGGCGAGGTTGAGCTGCCTGACCAGCGGCTCCGGGGCCCGGCGGACGGCTGCATCCGCCACCGGGCCCACCTCTGCCGGTTCGGCCACGACCAGGGCGGCTGCATCCGCGAGCTGGCCTGCCGTCACCGGCGGGGTCGCCAACGCACCTTCGATCGACGAGACTTCAGGGCTCATCCCGTCATCCTAAGGTCGTCGGCCCGTCTTTCACCCGAGGATCCTCCCGACCACCTCCGCGCCCAGCCCGAGCGCGGTGGTCATGCCGACGCCCGAGGTCACCGAGACCACGTGCACGCCCTCGACCGGCGACTCGATCAGGAACGGCTCGGTGCCCGAGGCGTACACCCCGCGCCAGCGCTCCAGCACGGTCAGCCGCTCGACGCCCAGCAGGCCGGCGATCTCGCGCTGGACGTGGGCGTCCAGGTGCTCCTCGTCGAAGAACTCCGGGGTGGTGTCGTAGACATGGGTGTCGCCGATGGTCAGGGTGCCGTCGGGGCGCTGGGTGAACATCAGGTTCAGCCCGATGCCGATCAGCTCCGGGCGCTCCCGCTCCAGCCGCTCGCGCACGGCGGTGAGCGACGGGCAGGCGGCGAAGCCGTTGTAGCGCAGCAGTGAGAAGCCGGTCTGCACGGCGGGCTCGATCACCCGGTCGCCGTGCGGGTTGGCGACCCGCTGCATCCGCAGCACGCAGCGGCGCACCCGGCCCTGGGCGGCCAGCTCGGGGAAGTGCCGGTCCAGGTCGTGACCGGTGGCCAGCAGCACGGTGCCGGCGTGCACCTCGCCGCGGCTGGTGTCGACCAGGCCGGTCCCGATCCGGTGCGCGTTGGTGGCCCAGTGGAACCGCACGCCGCGGCCCGCGAGGTAGCGGGCGATCGCGGCGACCGCCTCGCGCTGGTCCACCCGCAGGTCCTCGGGGAGGAAGGCCCCGCCGATCGCGTCGGCGCCGACCGGCACCTTGGCGGCGGTCTCGGCGGCGCTGAGCAGCTGCACCTGGCCGGCGCCGCGCAGCGCGGCGAACTCGCCGAGCACGGCCAGCTCGTCCTCCGCCCGGGCGACCATCACGGTGCCGGTGCGGGCGGCCCAGAAGCCGGCCTCCCGGCTGAGCCGCAGCCAGCGCTCGCGGGCGGCGAGTCCGTAGCGCAGGCCGTCCCCGTCGAGACCGGTGGCGCAGGCGTGGCCGAAGTTGCGCACCGAGGCGCCGACGGCGCGGTCGTTGCGCTCGACCACCACGACGCTCAGGCCGCGCTCCACCGCCTCGAAGGCGTGTGCGAGGCCGACTATCCCAGCCCCGACGACGACCAGGTCGGCCGAGTCCAGCGTGCTGCTCACGTTTCTCCCAAACCCTCAGTTGTATGAACAACTTTGTCAGAGGAAACATAGGACCGTCCAACGGGCCGACCGAGGGACGGCCGGTGAACTTCCCGTGAACTGACCCCGACATTCCGGTGGGGCGCCCGCGCGGCCCGCAGCGACGAAACCGAAGCCTGCCTGGTCCAGGGTATTGACGGGGCAAGTTAGGAAACCTAACTTATTGACACCTCGCCCCCACCCCTCCCCCGCCCCAGTGGAGTTGCCCATGTCCGTGGCAGACGGCACCGCGCTCACCCGAAGGATCGGCCTCTTCCAGGCCACCGCGATCAACATGAGCCAGATGTGCGGCATCGGGCCCTTCGTCACCATTCCGCTGATGGTCGCCGCCTTCGGCGGCCCGCAGGCGGTGATCGGCTGGATCGCCGGCGCCGTGCTCGCCCTGGTCGACGGCCTGGTCTGGGCCGAACTGGGCGCCTCGCTCCCCGGCTCCGGCGGCTCCTACGTCTACCTGCGCGAGGCGTTCCAGTACCGCACCGGCCGGCTGATGCCGTTCCTCTTCGTCTGGACGGCGATGCTCTTCATCCCGCTGATCATGTCCACCGGCGTGGTCGGCTTCGTCCAGTACCTGGCCTACCTCTGGCCGGGCATGTCCAAGCCCGACGGCGACCTGGTCGGCCTCGCCCTGATCGCGCTCGTGGTGCTGCTGCTCTGGCAGCAGGTGGACCGGATCGCCCGGCTGGCCACCGCGATGTGGGGCGTGATGATCACCGCCGTGCTGGCCGTGCTGGTCGCCTCCTACACCCACTTCTCCGCCCACCGCGCCTTCACCTGGCCCGCCCACGCGGTGCAGCTGACCCACGGGCAGTTCTGGCTCGGCTTCGCCGCCGGCCTGACCATCGGCATCTACGACTACCTCGGCTACAACACCGCCGCCTACCTGGGCGCCGAGGTGCGGCAGCCGGGCCGGGTGCTGCCGCGCTCCATCATCTACTCGGTCCTCGGCATCATGGTGATCTACCTGCTGCTGCAGATCGGCGTGCTGGGCGCGCTGGACTGGCACCGGATGCTGGACAAGACCGACGTCGCCAACCAGTCGGTCGCCTCCGCGGTGCTGCAGGCCGCCTGGGGCAAGGGCTGGGCCAAGGCGATCACCACGCTGATCCTGGTCACCGCCTTCGCCTCCGTCCTCACCGGCCTGCTCGGCGGCTCCCGGGTGCCCTACGACGCGGCCCGCGACCGGGTGTTCTTCCGCTCCTACGCCAAGCTGCACCGCACCCGCGGCTTCCCGGTGCTCGGCCTGCTCACCATGGGGGTGGTGACCGCCGGCGGCTTCCTGATCGGCCGGCACACCGATCTGAACACCCTGATCAACCTGCTGACCACAGTGATGGTGATCGTCCAGGCCTTCGCGCAGATCCTCGCCGTCACGGTGCTGCGCCGCCGCCAGCCCAACCTGCCACGGCCGTACCGGATGTGGCTCTACCCGGCACCGAGCGTGCTGGCCGCGGTCGGCTGGCTGGTGGTCTACGGCTACGCCGACCGCAACGCCCCCGGCTACCACCCGATCGAATGGTCGCTGGCCTGGGTGGCGGTGGGCGTCCTGGCCTTCGTGCTCTGGTCCAAGGTCGAGAAGGTCTGGCCGTTCGCGCCCAAGGAGATCACCGAGGAGTACCTGACTGCGAGCTGACGAGCCCTCAGCCGACCGCCGCGGTACGGGACTCGAAGACCTCCGGCCGCGCGATCCCGAGCGCCGTCGCCAACGCCCCGCGCAGCACCGCCTCGTCGCCCAGCAGACTCCCGGCCAGCCGGGGCCGCAGCGGGCTGAGGCGGTGCAGCGCCTGCTCCACCGGCTCCAGCAGCAGGTCCGCGCCGTTGCCCAGGCCGCCGCCCAGCACCACCAGGTCCGGATCCAGCACGGCGGCCACCACCGCCACCGAGTAGGCCAGTTGCTCCGCCTCGCGGAGCACCGCGGCGCCCGCCCGCGGATCACCCGCCCGCGCCGCGGCGAAGACCCGCTTGGCGGTCAGCGGGCCGGTCATGCCCTCCTCCCGGGCGCTGCGCACCACCGAGTCGGCGGCCGCCACCTGCTCCAGGTTCTCCCTGCTGCCGGGCAGCGGCAGGAAGCCGATCTCGCCAGCCGCCCCGTGCGCCCCGGTCTGCACCTCGCCGCCGACCACCACGCCCATGCCCAGGCCCGAGCCGGCCAGCAGGTAGACGAAGACCCGGCTGCCCGCGCCCGCCCCGCCCGCGTACTCGCCCAGCGCCGCCAGGTTGGCGTCGTTGTGCACGCTGATCCGGGTGCCGAGCCCGGCCTCGATCCGCTCGAACAGGCCGCGCCGGCCCCAGCCGGGCAGCTTGGTGGCGTAGTGCACCCGCTGCTGGCTCTCGTCCCAGACGCCGGGCGAGCCGACCGCCGCGTGCACCAGGTCGCGCTGCACCACGCCCGCCTCGGCGATCGCCTCGTGCGCGGCGGCCACCACCGCGTCGGCCACGGCGTTGGCGCTGCGGCCGCGGTTGGGCACGTCCCGGCGGGCGGTGATCCGGCCGGAGAGGTCGGCCACCGCCACCCGCAGCCGGGCCCGCCCGATGTCCACCCCGAGCACGTGGCCGGCCGTCGGGTCCGGCTCGTAGAGCACCGCGACCCGGCCGCGTTCCGGCGCCAGCAGCCCGGCCTCCCGGACCAGCCCCGCCTGCTCCAGCACGGCCAGCGCGGCCGACACGGTGGGCTTGGACAGGCCGGTGTCACGGGCGAGTTGGGCCCGCGAGACCGGGCCGTCGGTGCGCAGCCGCTCCAGCAGCAGCCACTCGTTGTTGCTGCGCAGCCGCTGCCGGTTCCACGGCTGGACAGAGGCCGGTGCGCCCTCCCGACCGGAAAGCGTCACCGGGCGGGCGTCCATCCGTAACCTCCATGCATCCGAGCTGCCGGGCCCCACTCTATGCAAGCGATCGCTAAGGTGGGGCGACGGATCGGGACAGGGGGGTCGGCGACATGACGACAGGGTTCTTCAGCTCGGTGGACGAGGTCGCCGCGCGGCTCGCGGAGGCCGGCTACCTGGCCTCCACCGCCGTCGCCACCACCGTCTTCCTCGCCGACCGGCTGGGCAAGCCGCTGCTGGTCGAGGGCCCGGCCGGGGTCGGCAAGACCGAACTCGCCAAGGCGGTGGCCGCGGTGGCCGGCGCCCGGCTGATCCGGCTGCAGTGCTACGAGGGCGTGGACGAGGCCCGGGCGCTCTACGAGTGGAACCACGCCAAGCAGCTGCTGCGGATCACCGCGGGCCGCGAGGAGAGCTGGGAGCAGGCCCGCACCGACATCTTCAGCGAGGAGTTCCTGCTCCCCCGCCCGCTGCTCACCGCGATCCGCGGCAGCGAGCCGACGGTGCTGCTGATCGACGAGACCGACAAGGCCGACGTCGAGGTGGAGGGCCTGCTGCTGGAGGTGCTCAGCGACTTCCAGGTGACGGTGCCGGAGCTGGGCACCATCACCGCCGAGCGCCGCCCCTTCGTGGTGCTCACCTCCAACGCCACCCGGGAGCTCTCCGAGGCCCTGCGCCGCCGCTGCCTCTTCCTCCACCTGGACTTCCCGGACCAGGAGTTGGAGCAGCGAATCGTCAGCCTGCGGGTGCCGGGGCTGGACGCGGCGCTGGCCGGGTCGGTGGTGAAGGTGGTGACGGCGCTGCGGGCGATGGAGCTGCGCAAGGCGCCCTCGGTGGCCGAGACCATCGACTGGGCCCGCACCCTGCTCGCGCTCGGCGCCGGCGCCCTGGACGACGCGCTGGTCCGCGACACCCTGGGCGTGCTGCTCAAGCACCAGGAGGACATCGTCCGCGCCGCCGGGAAGCTGACGCTCAGTTGATCGCCGCCCGGCTGACCTCCTTCGTCCAGGCGCTGCGCGCGAACGGCCTGCGGGTCGGCCCGAGCGAGACGGTGGACGCGGCGGCCGTGATCGAGGTGCTGGGCCTGGCCCACCGGGAGCGGCTGCGCGAGGGGCTGGCGGCGGCGCTGCTGCGCGGCGAGCGCCAGCGGGCGGTCTTCGACGCCACCTTCGACCTCTACTTCCCGCTCCGGGTCGGCGAGCCCCTGCCGGCCGCCGCCGAGGAGACCACCGCCGAGCAGCTGCGCGAGCGGCTGGCCGCCGCGCTGGCCGCGGGCGACGGGGCCGCGATGGGGCAGCTGGCCGCCGAGGCGGTGCAGGCGCTCGGCCGGTTCGGCTCCGCCCCGGGCTCGGACGGCTACTCGGCCGCCCAGACCCTGGACCGGCTGCGCCCGGAGATCCTGCTGGCCCGGGTGCTGGCCGCACTGCGCTCCGGCCAGGCCGCGCCCGACTTCACCGACCGGCTGACGGCCGACGAGATCCGCCGCCGGATCCAGGACTTCCGCGGGCAGGTCGGCACCGAGGCCCGCCGCCGGGTCGCCGAACTGCGCGGCACCGACCGGATCGCCCGCCGCGCCGTGGCACCCACGGTCGACCAGATCGACTTCCTCTACGCGGGCCGGGACCAGCTGGCCGAACTGCGCCGCGCCGTCGGCCCGCTCTCCCGCAAGCTCGCCACCCGGCTCGCGGCCCGCCGCCGCCGGGCCTCGCACGGCGAGATCGACCTGCGCCGCACCCTGCGCCGCTCGCTCTCCACCGGCGGGGTGCCGCTGCGCCCGGCCTACCGGCACCGCCGACCCCAGCGGCCCGAACTGGTGCTGCTCTGCGACGTCTCCGGCTCGGTGGCCGGGTTCGCCGACTTCACCATGCTGCTGGTGCAGGCGCTGCGGGCGGAGTTCAGCCGGGTCCGGGTGTTCGGTTTCGTCAACCGGATGGCGGAGGTGACCGAGCTGGTCGGCCCGGACTCCAGCTCCACCGCCTCCACCGCCGAGCGGATCCTGACCGGCGCGCGGGTGATGGGCTACCACGGCAACTCCGACTACGGCACGGCCCTGGGCGAGTTCGCCGAGCGCCACCTGGCGGCGGTCGGGCCGCGCACCACGGTGCTGGTGCTGGGCGACGCGCGGACCAACTACCGCGACCCCAACCTGGCGGCGCTGCGCGCCATCGCGCTGCGCGCCCGCCGCACCTTCTGGCTCAACCCGGAGCCCTCGAACCTCTGGACCACCGGCGACTCGGCGGCCCTGCGCTACGCCTCGGTGGTCGAGATGCACCCCTGCCGCAACGCCCGCCAGCTCGGCACCCTGATCGAGCGGCTGCTCCCGGTATGAGCGGGCGGTTCCCGATGCCGGTCAGCATCGTGCTGATCCGCCACCGCGGCGAGTGGCGGCAGCACCGCCCGCGACCGGCGGCCCCCCTGGGCGCCGCGCGGTAAATCCGGTGCCGGCCCCCGCCTCGACCAGCCAGAATGCCGGGATGCTGAGCGACCACTGGCCCCTGCTGGGCCTGCGCCTGACCACGCCCCGGCTCGAACTGCGGCTGCCCGACGACCGGGAGCTGGCCGCGCTGGCCGATCTGGCCGCCGAGGGCATCCACCCGCCCGAGCGGACGCCCTTCATCAACACCTGGACCGACCTGCCGCCGGCCGAGCGGGCCCGCTCGGTGGTGCAGTACCACTGGCTGCGGCGGGGCAACTGGACGCCGCGGGACTGGAGCCTCAACCTGACCGTCCTGCGGGACGGCGAGGTGCTGGGCCTGCAGTCCGTCTGGGGCAAGGAGTTCGCCGTCACCCGCGAGGTGGCCACCGGCTCCTGGCTGGGAATGCGGCACCAGGGTCAGGGCGTCGGCACCGAGATGCGGGCCGCCGTGCTGCACCTGGCCTTCGCCGGGCTGGGCGCGCTGGAGGCGGGCTCCGGCTTCCTGCCGGGCAACGAGGCCTCGCACACCGTCTCCCGGCGGCTCGGCTACCGGCAGGAGGGCGCCGACACCCACGTGGTGCGCGGCGAGCGGGTCACCGTACCCCGGCTGCGGCTGGACCGGGCGGCCTGGGAGCGGCACCGCACGGTGCCGGTGGAGATCCACGGCCTGGCCCCCTGTCTCCCGCTCTTCGGCCTCCCCGGGCGGTCCGGCTGACGTAGCATCAGCCTTCGTCACGTCACTGTTTTGCCACGACAGCTGTCGGTCCCGATCTGCCTCTTCACCTCCGCTGCAGGACCGGTACCTTCATCCCTGTCACCGAAACGGCGAGGGGTGGGGGCATGGAGGCACTGGGTCCGGAGGACCCCCGGCAGGTCGGCGAGTACCGGCTGCTGCGGCGGCTCGGCGCGGGCGGCATGGGGCGGGTCTACCTGGGGCGGACGGCCGGCGGCCGGACCGTCGCGGTCAAGGTGGTGCACGGCGAGTTCACGCACGACGACGAGTTCCGCCACCGGTTCCGCCAGGAGGTGCAGGCCGCCCGCACGGTCGGCGGCCGCTGGACCGCGCCGGTGCTGGACGCCGACACCGAGGGCCCGCTGCCCTGGGTGGCCACCGGTTACGTGGCCGGCCCCTCGCTGGGCCAGGCCGTGCGCGAGTTCGGCGCGCTGAACGGCGCGGCGGTGCGCACCCTGGGCGTCGGCCTGGCCGACGCGCTGGGCGCGGTGCACGGGCTCGGCCTGGTGCACCGGGACGTCAAGCCGTCCAACGTGATGCTGGCGCTGGACGGGCCGCGGCTGATCGACTTCGGCATCTCCCGGGCGCTGGACACCACCAGTCGGCTCACCCAGTCCGGCTTCGTGGTCGGCTCGCCCGGCTTCATGTCGCCCGAGCAGGCGCTGGGCGCGCCCGCCGGACCGCCCAGCGACATCTTCTCGCTCGGCGCGGTGCTGGCCTTCGCCGCCACCGCGATCGCGCCGTTCGGCGAGGGGCTGAGCGCGGCGGTGCTGCTCTACCGGGTGCTGCACGAGGAGCCCGACCTGGGCGCGCTGGACGGCGAGCTGCGCCGGGTGATCCTGGACTGCCTGGCCAAGGAGCCGGAGCGCCGGCCCACCCCGGCCGAGCTGCGGCAGCGGCTGGACAGCGGCCCGCCCGGCACCATGATGCTCGGTCAGGTCGGCTGGCTGCCGCCGCTGCTGGCCGAGTCGATGGGCCGGCTGGCGGCGCAGCTGCTGGAGCTGGACATCGACGCGCCCACCGCGCCGCTGCCCGCGGCGGAGCCGCCCGCCCCCGCGCCCACGCCCGCCCCGGAACCCGCCACCCCGCCCGCGCAGTTCGGCCCGCCGACCCCGTACCCGCCGCGCCCCTCGCCGTACAGCCCGCTGCCGCCGGCCCAGGGCACGCCGTACCCGCCGGCGCCCGGCCCGTTCCAGTCCGTTCCGTTCCAGTCGTCCACCCCGCCGCAGCCCCAGCAGCCCCCGCAGCTGCCCTACGGCTACCCGGCCAACGCCTACCAGCAGCCCGGCCACTCCGGCGGCCACCCGGTGCCGTACCAGCTGGGCCCGGCGCCGGTCACCACCACCTCCTCGCCCGGCGGCCGCGGCACCAAGTACCTGCTGGTCGCGCTCGGCACCGCCGTGGTGCTGGGCGCCACCGCCGCGCTCACCTACTATCTGACGGGCGGTCACTCCTCGGCGCAGTCCGACCCCCCGCCCTCGCCGACCGTGCACAGCGAGCCGCCGCCTTCCCCGACGCCCTCCCCGACGCCCTCCCCGACCCCGACGCCGACCCCGACGCCGACCCCGGACGGCGCGATAGCCACCGACTTCCTGGGCAACTGGTCCGGCAGCGTGACCTTCACCCAGGGCGGCAAGACCATCCCGACGGTCTACCAGATCTCCCTGGTGCAGGGCTCGGTGGGTGAGACGGTGGGCCAGTCCAGCACCAGCTACCCCACCCTCAACACCATCTGCAACGGCGCCGACACCCTGCTCGCGGCCAACGCGACCAAGGTGATGATCTCCGAGAAGGGCACCACCGGCACCTCGTCCTGCCGCAGCGACGCCCCGGCCGATCAGCTGACGCTCTCCCTCAACGGCGACGGCACCCTGGAGATCATCCAGGACGGCTTCGCCCCCGCCACCCTGACCCGCCGACAGTAGGAACAGTAGAAGGAGCCCCATGGACCTGCGGGAGAGCGCCGCCGCCCTGCAGCCCGACCTCGTCGCGCTGCGCAACCGCCTGCACGCCGTGCCCGAGCTGGGCCTGCGGCTGCCGCGCACCCAGCGGCTGGTGCTGGAGGCGCTGGCCGGCCTGCCGCTGGAGATCAGCACCGGCACGGCGCTGGACTCGGTCACCGCCGTGCTGCGCGGCGCGGGCGACGGGCCGACCGTGCTGCTGCGCGGCGACATGGACGGCCTGCCGGTGCCGGAGCGCCCGCTGCCGGGCGGCCCGGCCTCCGAGCTGGCCGGGCGGATGCACGCCTGCGGCCACGACCTGCACACCGCGATCCTGGTCGGCGCCGCCCGGCTGCTCTGCGAGCGCCGGGCCGACCTGCGCGGCGACGTGGTGCTGATGTTCCAGCCCGGCGAGGAGGACCCGGGCGGGGCCGCGCCGATGATCGAGGAGGGCGTGCTGACGGCGGCCGGCGCCGACCGCCCGGTGGCCGCCGCCTACGCGCTGCACGTCTCGGCCGGACTGCTGGAGAGCGGCGTCTTCGCGGTCCGGCCCGGGGCGATGATGGCCGCCGCCGACCAGCTGCGGGTGGTGGTGTGCGGGCGCGGCGGCCACGGCTCGGCCCCGCACGCCGCGCTGGACCCGGTGCCCGCCGCCTGCGAGATGGTCACCGCGCTGCAGACGGCGGTGACCAGGAGCTTCTGGATCTTCGACCCGGTGGTGGTCACCGTCGGCACCTTCCACGCCGGGGAGGTGCCCAATGTGATCCCCGAGGAGGCCCGGTTCACCGCGACCGTGCGCAGCTTCTCCGGCGAGGCCCGGGACCGCGCCGAGGAGGTGCTGCCCCGGGTGGTCCGGGGCATCGCCGAGGCGCACGGGCTGACCGTCGACGTCGAGTACCACCGCGGCTACCCGGTGACGGCCAACCACCCCGAGCACGCCGCGCTGGTGGCCGACACGGCGCGCGCCCTCTTCGGCCCGGACCGGATCACCGCGCTGGCCCAGCCGCTGGCGGGGGCGGAGGACTTCTCCTACGTGCTGGAGCGGGTGCCCGGCGCCTACTTCTTCCTCGGCGCCCTGCACCCGGACCGCCGACTGCCGGACGCGGCCTACAACCACTCGCCCGACGCGGTCTTCGACGACGCGGTGCTCGCCGACGGCGCCGCGATGCTGGCCGCGCTGGCGCTGGGCTGAGCCCGCGCGGCCCCCCCACCAGGGCGGGGGCCGCGGCGGCTCAGCCGTTCAGCTCGGCGGCCATCCGCCGCAGCGCGGGTCCGTACTCCGGATCGGCCAGCGCCGCCGCGAACTGCGCGGTCAGGTAGGCCAGCGGGTTGCCGGTGTCGTACCAGCGGCCGCGGATCACCTGGCCGTAGACGGCCCGCCCGGCGGCGTAGGCGTTGATCGCGTCGGTCAGGTAGACCTCGCCGGTGCGGTGCTCGTACCAGCGCGCGGTCTGCCGGCGCAGCTCCTCGATCACCCCCGGGGTGATCACGTAGCCGCCGATCGCCGCGTAGTCGGAGGGCGCGGCGGCCGGCTCGGGCTTCTCCACCAGGCCGGTGATCCGCAGCAGCCCGCCGTCCAGGTCCTCCTTGACCACCGGCACGCCGTACCGGAAGGCCTCCGCGCGGTCCATCGGCATCAGCGCCAGGACCGGGCAGTTGGTGGCCTCGTAGGCCTTGATCAGCTGCTGGGCCCGGGGCACCTCGGCGACGAAGACGTCGTCGGGCCAGAGCACCAGCATCGGCTCGTCGCCCAGGTTGCGGGCGGCGTTCAGCACCGGGGTGCCGTTGCCGTACGGGCCGTGCTGGTCGAGGTAGGTGATGTGGCCGGCCCGGGAGAGCTCGCCGACCTCGGCGACCGCGTCCGCGTAGGCCTCCTTGCCCGCTTCCCGGAGCTGGTCCACCAGGGCGGGGTTGGGCCGGAAGTGACGCTGGATCAGGTCCTTGTTGTCGGAGACGACGATGGTGATGTCGGTGATGCCGGAGGCGATCAGCTCGCGCACGGTGTGCTCGATCACCGGCTTGTCGCCGACCGGCAGCATCTCCTTGGGGATGGCCTTGGTCAGCGGCAGCAGTCGGGACCCGAGACCGGCGGCCGGGATGACGGCCCGGCGGATGGTGGTGGTCATGTCCCGACGCTACCAGCGGTGTTGACTGCCCCGGACCACCCGTGCGGTCAGCTCGGCCAGGAGCGCGAGCAGAGCACCAGCCGGTAGCCGTCCGGATCGGCGACGGTGACCCCGTGGGCGTCCCAGTACGGGTTGTGCGCGGGCACCCGGCGGCCGCCCGCGGCCTCCAGCCGCTGGACCACGTGTTCGTCAACCGGCGCGCCGAGATAGACCACGAACAGGTCGTCCACCGTGGGGGTGGGTTCCAGCGGGTTCTCGGGATCGCGGGTCAACTCGAAGTGCCAGCGGCCGCCGGCCGGGCCGACCATCACCAGGTCGTGCTCGCCGGGGACCCGCTCCCCGGTCCGCCAGAGCACGGCGAGCCCCAGCCCGTCCACGTAGAAGTGCTCGGCCGCGGCCAGGTCGCGCGAGGGCCGGGCGATCCGCACGTGCGTCGTCGCATCGATCATGGCCGGACGCTACCCCGTCGTCCCCGATCGATCCAGTGTTCACCCATCGACAGGACAGCTCTCCTACCGAATATGTCTGGCACCGATGTACTCTGCTCCCGATAGAGCCAATAGGTACGACGATCCGACAAGCAGGAGCCCTGGTGTGAACGCGGTACTGACCCTGCTCACCACCGAACGGGCCCGCCCCGAGCCGGTCCGGCGCTCCCCCCGGGCCTGGCGGCTGGCGGTCGGCACGGTCTGCTTCGGCGCCTTCATGGGCCAGCTGGACGCCAGCATCGTCACCCTCACCTACCAGCCGCTGCGCACCGAGTTCCACACCACCCCGGCCGGGGTGGAATGGGTCTCGCTCTCCTACCTGCTCACCCTGACCGCCCTGCTGGTCCCGGTCGGCCGGGTCTCCGACGTGCGCGGCCGCAAGCTGATGTACCTCTACGGCTTCGCCGTCTTCACCGCCGCCTCGGCGGCCTGCGGGCTGGCCCCCGGGCTGGCCGCCCTGGTGCTCTTCCGGGTGGTGCAGGCGCTGGGCGCCGCGATGATGCAGGCCAACAGCGTCGCCCTGGTCACCACCAGCGCGCCGCCGGAGCGGATGCGCGCCGCGCTCGGCATGCAGGCCGCCGGGCAGGCGCTGGGCCTGGCGCTCGGGCCGACCGTCGGCGGGGTACTGGTGAGTGCGCTCGGCTGGCGCTGGGTCTTCGGCGTCAACGTGCCGATCGGGGTACTCGCCCTGGTGGCCGGCCACTACCTGCTGCCGCGCACCCGGCAGTGCGCGGCCGGCGGGCGGATCGACCTGCCCGGCGTGCTGCTGCTCGGCGGCTCCACCACGGCCGCGCTGCTCGCCCTCTCGGTGGCCTCCGGCCTGGGCCTGCCGGTCTGGTCGGCGGCCCTGCTCGGAGCGGCCGCGGCCGGCGCGGGCTGGGCCTTCCTGCGCCGCCAGCGCAGCTGTCCGCGCCCGCTGCTGGACCTGGCACTGCTGCGCGAGCGGCGGCTCGGACCGGGCCTGCTCGGCGGGCTCTGCGGCTACCTGGTGCTGTTCGGGCCGCTGGTGCTGGTGCCGGTGGTGCTGACCCGGGCCGGCTCCACCCCGCTCGCCACCGGCCTGGTGCTGACCGCCCTGCCGCTGGGCTTCGCGCTGGCCGCCACCGGGGCGGAGCGGCTGCTGCCGGCCGCCTGGAGCGACGGGCTGCGCGGCCGGGCCGGCGCCGCGGGCTGCGTGGCGGCGCTCGCCCTGCTGGTGCTGCTGCCCGCCGAGGCGGCGGTGCTGCCGCTGCCGCTGGCGCTGCTCGGCCTCTCGCTGGGCGTCTACCTCCCCGCCAACAACACCCAGGTGATGCGGGCCGTCCCGGCCACCGCGGCCGGCACCGGCGGCGGCATGGTCAACATGACCCGCGGCCTGGGCACCGCGGTCGGGGTGGCCGCGGTGACCCTGGCCCTGCACCTGGCGGATGCCAGGACCGCCGCGCTCACCCTGTTGGGCTTCGCGCTGCTCATCCTGGCAACCACCAGTCTGGCGACAACCACCACCAGCCGCCGGAGCTGAGCGCCCGTCAGGCGCGCCCCGCTGCCTTCTGGGTCCGCCGGGCCAGCGAGTCGATCACCACGGCGGCCAGCAGCACCGCACCGGTGATCATGAACTGGATGGCGTTGCTCAGGCCCTCGATGTTCATCCCGGACTGGATCGAGCCGATCACCAGCGCACCGAGCAGCGCCGACCAGGTGGAGCCCCGGCCGCCGAACAGGCTGGTGCCGCCGATCACGGCCGCCGCGATCGCGTTCATCAGCAGGTTGCCGCCGCCGGAGGTCTGGCTGGCCGACTGGATCTGCGCGGCCAGGAAGAGGCCGCCGACCGCCGCCATGGTGGAGCAGATCATGAACACCGTCATCCGGATCAGCGGCACGCTGATGCCGGCCCGCCGGGCGCCCTCGATGTTGCCGCCGAGCGCGAAGACCTTGCGCCCGTAGGTGGTGCGCCGGAGCACGAACTCCAGCACCACGATGAAGATCAGGAACACCATCAGGGCCAGCGGCAGCCCCTTGTACTGGTTGAGCGTGTAGGCCGCCAGGTAGGCGACCACCGCGAGCAGCACGGTGCGCAGCGTGATGTCCGCGACCGGCCGGGACGGCACCCCGGCCTTCCGCCGCCGGGCCGAGTCCAGCAGCGAAGAGCCGAGGAAGAGCGCCACCCCGACCGTGGCCAGCCCGTAGGCGGCGATCTGCTGCCCGTAGATGGTGCTGTACAGCCGGGAGACGATGTCCCGGCCGGACAGGTTGACCGTGCCGCTGGCGCCCAGCACCTGCAGCATCAGGCCGTTCCAGCCCAGGTTTCCGGCCAGGGTGACCACGAAGGCCGGCACCCCGACCTTGGCGAAGAAGAAACCCTGCACCAGGCCGACGCCCGCACCGCTGACCACCGCGCAGAGCAGCGCCACCCACTGGTTGACGCCGTGGGTCACCTCCAGCACCGCGAAGATCGCCGCGCACAGGCCGCTGACCGAGCCGACCGAGAGGTCGATCTCGCCCAGCAGCAGCACGAAGACCACGCCGACCGCGATCAGCCCGGTGCCGACGATCTGCTGCGAGAGGTTGGAGAGGTTCTGCGCGGACAGGAAGCTGCTGTTCAGGCTGCCGAAGACGGCCCAGATGACGATCAGCGCCACGATGACCGGCAGCGAGCCCAGCTCGCCGCTGCTCACCCGGCGGCGGAACTCGCCCAGGTAGCCCTTGATGCCCTCCTGGCGGACGATCAGCCGCGGGTCCACCGCCGGGGTGGCCTCGGCGGCCACCGGCACCGGCGCGTTGACCCCGCCGGTGGGCATCGACTCCTCGGGCAGGTGGGGGTGGTCCTCGAAGCGCCCCTCCGGGCGGGGTTGCTCCTCGCTCATGACGGGTCCTCCGTGCCGCGGGCCCTGCGGCGGGTCACGGCGTTGTCCGTGGCGCCGGTGATGGCTGAGATGATCTCCTCCTGGCTGGTCGAACGGCGGTCGAAGACACCGTTGTTGCGGCCCAGCCGCAGCACCGCGACCCGGTCCGCCACGGCCATCACGTCGGCCATGTTGTGGCTGATCAGGATCACTCCCAGGCCCTGGCCCCGGAGCCGTTCGACCAGGTCGAGCACCTGGGCGGTCTGCTCCACGCCGAGCGCGGCGGTCGGTTCGTCCAGGATCACCACCTTGGGCGAGCCGATCAGCGAGCGGGCGATCGCCACCACCTGGCGCTGGCCGCCGGAGAGCGAGGCGATCGGGATCCGCACACTGGGGATCCGGATCGACAGGGTGTCCAGCAGGGCCCGGGAGCGCTGCTCCATCGCGACCTCGTCCAGCACCCCGAACCGGGTCAGCTCGCGGCCCAGGAAGAGGTTGCCGACCACGTCCAGGTTGTCGCAGAGCGCCAGGTCCTGGTAGACCGTGGCGATGCCCAACTGCTGGGCGTCCTGAGGCCGGTGGATGGTGACGGGGGCGCCCTCCCACTCGATCCGGCCCTCGTCCGGCTGGTTCACCCCGGCGATCGACTTGACCAGGGTGGACTTGCCCGCGCCGTTGTCGCCGACCAGCGCGACCACCTCTCCGGCGTTCACCTCCAGCTCGATGTCGGTCAGCGCCTGCACGGCGCCGAACCGCTTGGAGACCCCGCGCAGCGCGAGCACCGGTGTGCCTGCCATGGTGTCCACCCCCGCCCCCTTACTTCAGACCGGCCGCGGCGCAGTCACTGGCGAAGTCGGGCGTGCAGATCTGCGCGACCGTGTAGAGGCCGTCGGCGACCACGGTGGTCTTGATGTTGTCCTTGGTCAGCACGATCGGGGTGATCAGCAGCGCCTTGACCGTGTGCCCGCTGCCGTTGGTCGCGGTGGTCGGAGCGGCCGAGGCGCTCAGCGACTGGCCGGTGGCGAGGGAAACGGCCATCGCGGCGGCGGCCTCCGCCTCCGGCTTGTACGGCTTGTAGATCGACATCGTCTGGGTGCCCGCCAGGATCCGCTGCACCGCGTCCAGCTGGGCGTCCTGGCCGGTCAGCGGCACGTTCAGGCCGGCGGCCTTGAGCGCGGTGGCGATGCCGGCCGCCATGCCGTCGTTGGCGGAGTAGGCGCCGACCACGTTGGACGCGCCGATCGCGGTGATCGCGGCGGCGGCCTCCTGGTTGGCGTTGTTCGGGTCCCAGTTCGGAGTGTCGTACTCCTTGCCGATCTTCAGCTTGCCGTCCATCGCGCTGTGCGCGCCGGCCTTGAAGTCGGCCGCGTTGGGGTCGGTGGGCGAGCCGTTGATCATGAAGATCTGGCCGCTGCTCGCCTTGGCGCCCACCGCGGCGACCAGCGCCTCGCCCTGCAGCACGCCGACCTTGTGGTTGTCGAAGGAGACGTAGGCGTCCACCGGGCCCTGGGCCAGGCGGTCGTAGGCGATCACCTTGACGCCCGCGTCGTGCGCCTTCTGCACCGAGGACTGGATCGCCTTGGCGTCCACCGCGTCCAGGATCAGCACCTGGTTGCCCTTGGTGAGCGCGGTGTCCACCTGGGTCTGCTGCTGCGTCGCGTCCTGGTTGGCGTTGTAGTAGTCGATGGTGGCGTTGGGCGCCAGCGCCTTGATTTTCGACTCGATCAGCGGCTTGTCGAACTGCTCGTACCGGGTGGTCTTGGTCTCCGGCAGCAGCAGGCCGATCTTCAGTGCAGAGGTCGAACTGGTGGCACCACCGCCGGCGGAGCCGCTGGACTTCTTGGCGCTGCCGCAGGCGGCCGCGGTGACGGCCAGGCCGGCCAGTGCGGCGGCCAGGGCGGTACGGCGCAGAAGCGTGTTCACGAGGATTCCTCCCGGTCCGAGTTCACCCCCTTCTGCTGAGTCTGCGAACCGGTCCGCGCTCCGCACGATCGGAGCTGGTCCGAACGGGGCGGCTTTCCGCCCGTCCGGAGCAGTGCGCGGTGATGCCCCGTCAGCCGCCGAGTGCCTGGGCCGCCTTCTCCCAGTTGCCGTGAAGGGTGTTCAGGTAGCCGGCGGCGGCGCTGCCGGGGGCGGTGCCGCGGGCGAAGGCGAGCATGTTGCCCGCACCGGCGTTGTAGCCGAGCGCCATCAGCTCGTCGCGGTTCAGCGCGCCGGCCGGGTGGGCGGGCAGCTGGGCGCCGAGGTCGTGCAGGAACCAGGCGGCCGCCTCGATCGCCAGGTCCGGGTCGTCGGGCAGCTCCTCCCAGTGGCGGCCGGCGAAGTCGCGGCCGGCCTTGGTGTCGTCGAAGGCGGCCCGGTGCATGTTGGCGATGCCGAAGGCGGAGTCCGGCTTCAGCGACTGCCAGGCGCGTTCGAGGGCGGGGTCGTGCGGCTTGTAGCTCTCGTTGTAGAGGATCGCCATCAGCAGCTGCGGGTCGATCCCGGCCTGCCCGGCCCGCACCTTCACCTGCGCGGCGAACCGGGCCGGGTCGTAGGCGCCCGGCGTGCCCGAGGGCGAGGGGCCGTCCGGCCCGGACGGGCTGCGCCCCGGGCTCGCCGGCACCGCGGGACCCCCCGCCGGCGAGGCGCTCGCACCTGCCGGGCCGGCCGCGCCCGGCGTGCCCGTCCCGCCCTCGTGCCGCACCGCGTGCACCGCGAAGCCCAGCACCAGCACCGCCGCCACTCCGACCGCCGCCCGCCCGTACCTGCCCACCGTCTCCGCCCTCCGTCGCCGCCCCGCTCCCGCCATCCTGCCGCAGACCGGCCGCCCTCCCCACCGGCGCACCGGCTAGAGTCGAAGATCAACACCCGTTCCGGAGGGGGCTTCCGATGACCGACACCCAGCACGACACCACCGACCGCTATGTCTTCGACCGCGCCTGGGAACGCGAGCACGAGCGGCTCTCGGCGCTGGAGGCGGTGTACGACCCGGCCACCACGGAGCGGCTGACCGGGCTCGGGGTGGCCGAGGGCTGGAGCTGCCTGGAGGTGGGCTGCGGGGCGGGCAGCATCGCCCGCTGGCTGGCCGGCCGGGTGGGCGAGCAGGGCCGGGTGCTGGCGATCGACCTCGACCCGCGCTACGCCGTCCGGCACGAGCTGGCCAACCTGGAGGTCCGGCAGCAGGACCTGCTGACCGAGCCGCTGCCGGCCGGCGCCTTCGACCTGGTGCACGCCCGGGCGCTGCTGGAGCACCTGCCGGCCCGGGAGGAGGCGCTGCGCCGGCTGGCGGCCGCGACCCGGCCGGGCGGCTGGGTGGTGGTCGAGGACTTCGACATCGAGGGCCCGATGGTCGACATGATCGCCCGCTACTGGCCGGCCGGGCACGACCGGCTGGCCGGCCGGCTCTACCGGGCGCTGGAGGCCGCCTTCGGCGGGGCGGGCGCCGACGCGGGCTACGGGCGCCGCCTGCCGGACGCGCTGGCCGGGGCCGGCCTGGCCGAGGTGGGAGCCCGGCTGCACGCCCCGGTGCTGGCCGGCGGCACACCGTTCCTGGTGCTGACGCTGCGCCAGCTCCGCACTCCGCTGCTGGCCGGCGGCCTGCTCGGCGAGGCGGAGCTGGAGGAGGTGCTGGAGCTGATCCAGCGTCAGGACGTCCGGTACGTCCCGAACGTGATGGTCACGGCCTGGGGCCGTCGGCCGAGCTGAGCGATCCGGCCAGCTGGCGCTCGCAGGCCCGGGTCAGGTCGAGCACCAGCTTGACCACCTCGGGCGCGGCACCGGCGCTGCCGGCCGTGTAGGGGCTGTCCACGGTGTAGGAGTCGCGGACCAGCCGCAGGTGGCGGCCGCGGAACACCACCAGGGCGCGCAGCAGCTCGCCCACCGCGCGACCGGCCGCCAGCAGCTCCGCCGACGCCTCGCGGCGGGCGGCGAGCAGCGCGCGGACCACCTGGGTGACGACGGATTCGCTGCCCTGGCGCTTGCGGTAGAGCCGGATCCACTCCGGCAGGCCGTAGTCCATCAGCTCCTGGTGGAGCGCGACGTGCTCCGGGTCCACCCGGTCGCTGGACCAGAGCAGGTGGTCGATCAGGTAGAGCGGCACGTGCGCGGCGGCCGGGCCGTAGTACGAACGGCCGTTCACCAGCACGTCCTCCATGTAGGGACGCAGCCGCAGCATGAAGAACTCGGCCGGCGGCACCTTCTCGGCGACCAGCCCGATCTGGGCGGGCAGCACCGCGAAGTCCTCGGCGGCCCGTTGCAGCACCGCGAGGTACTCGGCGCCGGCCGGGTCCAGGTGGGCCAGCTCGGCCAGGCCGAGCGCCGAGCGCTCGATCGCCATCGCGCCGGCCCGCACCGAGTGGATCAGCACGTCCTCCTCCGCGGCCCCCGTGTACATCCGCTGCCGCGGGCCCCGCGGGTTCCACGCGCCGTAGTGCAGCACGGTGTCGCGCGGCACCATGGCGGTCTGGGCACCCAGGCGCAGCAGCAGCTGCTCGGCACCGGGGACGACGGTGAGCGGCTCCACCCCGTAGCGCTTGAACGAGCCGAGCGTCATGCCGATGTCGCGCACGGCGGCCAGCCGGTCGCTCGTGGACTCCAGCCCCACCCTGCCGGCGGTCTCCGTCAGCTGCGCGAGGATGTCCCCCAGCCGACCGAGGTCGGCCCGCTCGTTCACCTCGGGCAGGGTTGCGAGCAACCCGTCGGCCCCCAGCGGGTCGGCCGCGGCCACCTCGGCACAGAACGAATCGGTCAGTTGCATGGCTACCACCTCCCCCTTCTCTCATCAACTGTCGCACGAGTGTCCGGGGCCACCCGCGGCGGCCCCGTGAAAATGATCATCATGCCGCCGGGTGCGACTGGCCCGCGCCGCGGGCCGCACCATCCGCAGATTCGGCAACCGACCGGCCCAGAGCTGGCGTTCGCCGGTCTCGGTGAAACCGTGGCGGCGGTAGAAGCGCACGGCGCCCCGGTTGTACTCGGTCACCCAGAGCGCGATCGGCAGCTCCGGTCCCGCCCACTCCAGGAACTCGGCCATCAGCCGGCCCCCCAGGCCCCGCCCCTGGGCCGGTCCCAGCAGGTACATCGGGCCCAGGCTGACCCGCTCCGCCCGGACCCCGCAGACCATGCCGACCGGTTCGCCGCCCACGCCGTCCCGGACCGCGCGGCAGAAGTGGCCGTCCGGGTCCCGCTCCACCTTCGCCAGGAAGCCGCGCCACTCGCTCGCGCCCTGATCAGCGGCCCAGTGGCCGCAGGTCGCCGTGATCCACTCCCGGTCGATCCCGGCGGCCGGGTCCGGATACGTCTCCAGCCAGGCGGCGAGCCGCAGCCGTCCCATGGCTGCGGCCTCCTCCTGGCCGGGTGTGGTGATCATCAGTGGGCGCACGGGCCCTATTGTTCAGTAAACATCCCGAACATAGCGATGCTCTTTCGCCAATTGTTCGATTAGCGCGCCGGCCTGGTCCCCCGTCAGGCCGCCATGGCGCGAAATGATCTCCCGCAGCGCGTGGTCCACGTCGCGGGCCATCCGGGCCGCGTCACCGCAGACGTAGAGGTGCGCGCCGGCGCTCAGCCACTCCCAGAGCCGGGCGCCGTGCTCGCGCATCCGGTCCTGCACGTAGACCTTGGCCCGCTGGTCCCGGGAGAACGCCAGGTCCAGGCGGTCCAGCTGCCCCGCTTCCCGCAGCTGCGCCAGCTCCTCCTGGTAGTAGAAGTCCGTCGCCGCCCGCTGCTCGCCGAAGAAGAGCCAGTTGCGCCCGGTGTGCCCACGGGCCTGCCGCTCCTTCAGGAAGCCGAGGAACGGCGCCACCCCGGTGCCCGGACCCACCATGATCATCGCGGCGGCCGGGTCCTCCGGCGGGTGGAAGTGCGGGCTGCGCTGCACGAAGACCCGCACCGGGCCGTCCTGCGCCCGGTCCGCCAGGTAGCCCGAGCAGACGCCGGCCCGGTTGCCGTAGCGGATCACCGAGACGGTCAGGCTCACCGAGCCGGGGTCGGTGAGCGGGCTGGAGGATATCGAGTAGAGCCGCGGCTGCAGCTTCTTCAGCACGCCCGCCCACTCCGCCGCCGTCGCCCGGACCGGCAGCTGCGCCACCACGTCCACCGCCTGGCGGTCCCAGCTCCACTTCGCCAGCTCGTCCTTGTTGTCCCCGCGCAGCAGCCGGCGCAGCTCCCGGTCGCCGCTGCGCTCGGCGACGAAGCGCAGCAGCTCCGGGGTGATCCGGGCGATCTCCAGCCGGTGCGCCAGCGCCTCGGCGAAGGTGGTGGGCTCGCCGCCGACGGTGACCGGCTCGCTGCCGTCCAGATCGGTGACGGCCAGCCACTCCTTGACCAGCTCCGGGGAGTTGACCGGCCAGATGCCCAGCGCGTCGCCCGCCTGGTAGGCCAGCTCGCCGCCGCCCGTGCCGAAGGTGAACTGCCGCACCTCCTTGGTCGCGCCCGGGCGGCTGAGCAGCCGGTTGCCGGTCAGCTCGGTGGTGAACGGGTTCGCCTTGGTCCAGCCGGCGGCCGGCCCGGCGGGCGAGGTCAGCGCGGTCAGCACGGCGGCCAGCCAGGCGTCGGCGGCCTGCTGGTAGTCGGCCTCGCAGTCGGTGCGCGGCGCCAACCGGGTGCCGCCGAGCTCGGCCAGCCGGGCGTCCAGGCGGCGGCCGTGGCCGCAGAAGTCCCGGTAGCTGGAGTCGCCGAAGGCCAGCACCGCGAACCGCAGGCCGGTCAGCGCGCCGGGCGCGGCGGCCTCCAGCGCGGTCCAGAAGGCGGCGCCGCCGTCCGGCGCCTCGCCGTCGCCGAAGGTGCTGGTGATCAGCAGCACCGGCACCGCCGGGTCCAGCGACTCGGGCGTCCGGTCGGCCATCGCGGCGATGACCGGGCGCAGGCCGGCCTCGGCCAGCCCGGCCGCGCAGCTGGCGGCGTACTCCTCGGCGGTGCCGGTCTGCGAGGCCCAGAGCACCAGGACCTCGGGGCCGGCCTGGGGCGGGGGAACGGCGGCGGGCTGATCCTGCCGGGAGTAGAGGCCGGCCAGCAGGCCGTCCACCCAGCGGGTGTGCTCGGCGGGCAGCGGCGCGCCGGCCGGCAGCACCGGGACGCCGACCGGCGGGGCGGCCCGCAGCCCGGCAAGGAAGCCGGCCAGGTAGCGCTGCTCCTCGGCGCCCAGCACGGGCGGGGCCAGCGCCGGGGCGGCGAGACCGAGTGCCCGGGCGGCCAGCTCCACCCGGCCGTCGGCCTCCTCCGGCGGCTTCGGCGGCTCCACCGCCGCGGCCACCCGGGTCAGCGAGACCGCGCAGGCCTTGAGCTCGGGCTGGAAGGAGATCGGGTCGACGGCGTCATTGGTCACGGCGTTGATGCTCAGGTCCTCACCGAACACGTCGTTCCAATGCAAGGGGGCGAAGCAGGTGCCGGGCCGCACCCGGTCGGTCGGCACGGCGGGCAGCACCGCGTGGCCGCGCCGGGAGGCGATCTTCACCCGGTCCCCCTCGGCGATGCCCAGCGCCTCCGCGTCGGCGGGGTGCAGCTCGACGAACGGGCCCGGGTTGAGCTTGGTCAGCTTGGCCACCCGGCCGGTCTTGGTCATGGTGTGCCACTGGTGCGCCACCCGGCCGGTGGTCAGGGTGAACGGGTAGTCCTCGTCCGGCAGTTCGGCGGGCGGCAGGTGCGGGCGGGGGAAGAAGACGGCCCGGCCGCTGGGCGTCGGGAAGGCCAGCCGGGGGCGGCTGCCGTCGGGGCGGACCAGCAGGGTCTGGCTGACGCCGTCGTTGAGGTAGCGGATCGGGTTGCGGTCCTCGCCCGCCGGGTCGGCGCTCGGCCACTGCACCGGGGTGCGGCGCAGCCGGTCGTAGCTGATCCCGCGCAGATCCCAGCCGGTGCGCGGGTTCCAGGCCCGGCGCAGCTCCTCGAAGACCTCCTCGGCGCTGCCGTGCCCGAACCCCTCCTCGAAGCCCATCGCGCGGGCCACCCGGGCGATCAACTCCCAGTCCGGCAGGGCCTGTCCGGCGGGCTCGACGGCGCGCTGGGCGAGCGTCAGGTTCCGCTCCGAGTTGACCATCACGCCCTCGCTCTCGGACCAGGGCGCGGCGGGCAGCACCAGGTCGGCGTAGGCGCTGGTCTCGGTCTCGGGGTAGAGGTCCTGGACCACCACGAACTCGGCGGCCTCCAGGCCCTGGATCACGGTGCGCCGGTTGCCCACCGAGGCCACCGGGTTGGTGCAGATGATCCAGCAGGCCTTGACCGCGCCGTCGGCCAGCCGGCCGAACAGCTCCACCGTGCCCTGGCCGGTCTCGGTGCGGATGGTGCCGGGCTCCAGCCCCCACAGCTCCTCGCAGAACGCCCGGTCCGCGGCGTCCAGCACCGAGCGCTGGCCGGGCAGTCCGGGGCCCATGTAGCCCATCTCCCGGCCGCCCATCGCGTTCGGCTGGCCGGTCAGCGAGAACGGACCGCTGCCCGGGCGGCAGATCGCACCGGTGGCCAGGTGCAGGTTGACCAGCGCGTTGGTGTTCCAGGTGCCGTGGGTGCTCTGGTTGAGGCCCATGGTCCAGCAGCTCATCCACTCGCCGGCCTCGCCGATCCAACGAGCCGCCAGGCGCAGGTCCTTCTCCGGCACGCCGGTCAACTCGGCGACCACGGCGGGCGGGTAGTCGGCCAGGAAGGCGGGCATCGCCTCCCAGCCCTCGGTGTGCTCGGCGATGAACCGCGGGTCGGTGTGCCCGTTCTCCACCAGCAGGTGGAGCAGGCCGTTGAGCAGCGCCAGGTCGGTGCCGGGGCGCAGCTGGAGGAAGAGGTCGGCCTTCTCGGCGGTGGCGGTGCGGCGCGGGTCGACCACGATCAGCTTGGCGCCGCTGCGCACCCGGTCCATCATCCGCAGGAAGAGGATCGGGTGGCAGTCGGCCATGTTGGCGCCGGTGACCAGGAAGGTGTCGGCCCGGTCGAAGTCCCGGTAGGAGCCGGGCGGGCCGTCGGCGCCCAGCGAGAGCTTGTAGCCGCTGCCCGCGCTGGCCATGCAGAGGCGGGAGTTGGACTCGATCTGGTTGGTCCGCACGTACCCCTTGGCCAGCTTGGTGATCAGGTACTGGGCCTCCAGGGTGAGTTGGCCGGAGACGTAGAAGGAGAGCGCGTCCGGGCCGTGCTCGTCCAGCAGTTCGCGCAGCCGCCGGCCGGTCTCCCGGATCGCCTCCTCGACCTCCGCCGGCACGGCCGGGCCGCCGCGCTCGGGCCGGCGCAGCGCCGTCTCCAGCCGGCCGCCGGCGGCCAGGAACTCGGCGCTGGTGGCGCCCTTGGTGCAGAGCCGCCCGGCGTTGGTCGGGTGGTCCTTGTCGCCGACCGCCCGCAGCACCCCGGTCCGACCGCCGCCCGGCAGCGGGCCGACCTCCAGCACCATGCCGCAGCCCACGCCGCAGTAGGAGCAGGCGGTGCGCAGCTGATCGGCCGATGGCCGCGGTCCTGTCACGCCCTGCCTCCCCGGAACGGGCGGCCGGCCCGAGGAGGACCGCCACCGATGGCTCTGTGGTGTTACCCGCACCGTAGAAACCCGGTGTAACGCGCACATGACGGAAGGCAGGGCCCGCGCGTTACATCTCCTGCATTCCGGCCGGTCCGCGGGCGTCAGATCGGCGAGAGCTCGCAGGCGTGCACCAGGTAGTTCCCGAGCAGTCCGGAGCGGTCCCCGTCGGCGTACGCGGCGGCCCGGCCGACCAGTTTTCCGCCCGCCTCGTTCAGCTCCAGCGCGAGCATCGGGCTGTTCCGGCGGGCGTCGTCCGTGGGCAGTTGCAGGGCGACCGCGGACCGCAGCCGGTACTCCCGGCCGGCCGCGGCGGCCGCCCGCACCGGCTCGCCACCGGTGAACGCCACGGAAACCCGAGATTCCGTCAGGATGTCCAGAAGGATCGGGACTTCGCCCTCGGGGGTGCGGACCACACCGGCCCACCGGCCCACCGCCAGCGGCACCGGCCGGGCCGGATCGGGGGCGTACGGCGCGATCTTGCCCGGGTGGTACTCCGGGACCAGCTCGGTCAGCAGGTGGTCCACGACCGCGTCGCGGGCGGCCTTGATGGTGTGGTTGGTGAGCACGGCGAGCGACAGCTCCAGCTCGGGCACCGCGACCACCATGGTGGCCACCCCGCCCATCCCGCCGCCGTGGCTGCGCACCTGCGGGCCAGGGCCGGTGGAGAGGATCCAGCCGAGGCCGTAGCCCACGTGATCGGTGATGGCGGGCGCCTCGGCCACCGCGGCGGCGGTACCGGGGGCGAGCAGGCCGGGCGCGCCGTGGCCGAACCGGGCCAGATCTCCGGCGGTGGCCCAGGCGGCGCCCGCGGCGGGGGTGCTCAGCAGGTAGCCGGCGGGGTAGGCGCGGCCGTCGGCGGTGTAGCGCTCGGCGGTCGGGGCGCTGCCGGGGTAGGCGGCGCCGTAGTGGGTGTCGGCCATGCCGAGCGGCCGCAGCACCCGCTCGCGCAGGAAGTCGCCGAGTTGCTGTCCGCTGCTGCGCTCCAGCAGGCCGCCGAGCCGGTGGAAGCCCAGGTTGGCGTATTCGAACCGGGCGTCCGGCGCGGCCAGCGGGGCCTGGTAGCGGTCGGGGTCGATCAGCGCGGGCCCGCCCGGGTAGGCGAAGGCGACGTGGCCGCCCAGGCCGCCGCGGTGCCGCAGCAGCTGGCGCACGGTGGGCGCCGGGCTTCCGTCCGGGCCGTCCGGGCCGTCCGGGCCGGGCACCGGATCGTCCAGTCCGAGCAGCCCCGCGTCCGCCGCCAGGCAGACGCCGGTCGCGGTGATCGCCTTGCTGACGGACGCCACCGCGTAAGCGGTTCCGGGCGTCGCCGGGCGGCGGGCGGCGGTGTCGGCCCAGCCGTGCGCCTGCTCCAGCACCACCTCGCCGCGGTGGGCGACGGCGATCGAGACGGAGGCGGTGCCGTGCGCTGCCAGCGCCTCGGCACAGACCTTGGCCAGCGCGTCCCCGTCCACCATGTTCCCTCCCCGACTCCGGCAACCTGCGCCAGCGTAGCGGGACGGGTGCGGGCCGCGACCGCCGGATTGGCTCCCGCTCTCCCGGGTAGGCGGATCCAGGAGGTGACCGGTCATGAGCATCCCCTTCCCCACCGACCCCGACGCGGCCCCGCCGCACACGCCGCAGCCGCCGCTGCCGCCCGACCCCCTTCCCCCGGTGCCGGGGCCGCCGCCCCCGCACCCGCCCGTCCCGCCGCCGGACCCCACCGGGCCCGAGCCCGGCGACCCGCCGCCACGGGAGACTGCTCCATCCGGGCTCCATCCGGGCGATGAGCCTCGCGTCGCGCGGGAGCCCGGGGCGCCCACTGCCTAGCGTGGGCACCCCGACCGTTGCCCCCCGTTTGGAGCCACGCGATGACCACCTCCACCCCGCTGACCGAGCTCACCGGCTCGTACGTCCTCGACCCGGCCCACACCCGGATCGGCTTCGTCGCCCGGCACGCCATGGTCACCAAGGTGCGCGGCCACTTCGGCCAGTTCGAGGGCACCGCGGACCTGGACGGCGCCGACCCGTCGAAGTCCACCGTCAGCCTGACGATCAAGACCGAGAGCATCGACACCGGCGTCGAGCAGCGCGACCAGCACCTGCGGACGAACGACTTCCTGGACGCGCCGACCTACCCGGAGATCACGTTCCGCTCCACCGGCGTCGAGCCCCTGGGCGGCGACAAGTACCGGCTGAACGGCGAGCTGACCATCAAGGAGACCACCAAGCCGGTCGCCCTGGAGGTCGAGTTCGACGGCAGCGCCACCGACCCCTACGGCAACCTGCGGCTGGGCTTCGAGGGCTCCACCACGATCAGCCGCAAGGACTACGGCATCACCTGGAACGCGGCCCTGGAGGGCGGCGGCGTGCTGGTCGGCGACAAGGTGGTCCTGGAGTTCGACGTCTCCGCCATCCGCCAGCCCTGACCCGGGGGCTGCGACCTGACGGACGGCGGTTAGCATCGGTGCGTGTCCACCCCCCGCCGTCCGTCGCGCCTCCTCCAGGCCCTGCCCGCCCCCGTGCGCTGGCTCGCCCTGCCGGCGGCGCTGGGGGCTTGCGTGGCGGCGGTGTACTGGCCGAGCACGTACCAGCCGCCGCTCTCGGCGCCGTCGCCCGACGCGAAGGCCGTCGGGCCGTGCCAGGCCCTGATGAAGCAGCTCCCGGATCTCATCGAGGGCCACTCCCGCACCACCCCGTCCCCCTACGTCGCGGTCTGGTCCACCTCTCCGCGCACCGTCCTGCGCTGCGGCGTCCCGCGCCCGGCCTCGCTGGATGCCCACGCGGGCGACCTGGGCCCGAACGTGGACGGCGTGCAGTGGTACATGGAGGGCGACGGGCACGGCGGCAACACGTTCACGTTGACCCTGCACCAGCTGTACGTGGAGGTCGCGGTCCCCAAGGGCGCGACTCCGTACCCGGCTGATCCGCTGGCTCCGGTGTCGCCTGCGGTACTGGCGACGATTCCGGACCTGAGCGGGCAGTTGAACACCCCGTCGGACTGACGGCAGGGCCAGGCCGCGGTTTGGCGTCCCCTCCCCCCCGTCGACCTCCACCAAGCCGTCCAGCCGGTTCGCCCCAGCGCACCGAGGCCTGTCGGGCCATCGCCGGCCCGCCGAGTCCAGCGAGCGTTTCGTCTGCTCCGGGGCTCACGTGACCGCAGCCCAGCCCCCGACCCGGCAGCAGCCGGAGGCCGAACCACCGACCGCAACTACCCCAGCGGCCCCGTCACCGGCAGCACCACCTCGCAGGGGACCGGCACCGGGTGCGCCGGGTCGAGCGCGTTGAGCACGTCCGCCAGGGCGATCGGGTCGTAGGCGATCTCGATGTGCTCCGCCGCGTCCAGCACGCACTGGTCCTGGACGGTGATGTCGGTGACGTTCGGGCCCGCCGGCAGGAAGGCGTTGGTGTACGGCGTGACCACCTCGTCGTTCTTCGTCGCGATCACCGTGTAGCTCACCCCCGGCACCGTCTCCCCGCCCGCGTTGAGCGCGTTGATGAACGGGCCGCCCACCTCCTGCTCCACGCACGCCCGGCACCCGGCCGTCGCCAGGAACAGGTTCGCGGGCTCCAGCAGGCCGAGTTGGGTGGCGAACGCGGTCAGCCCGTCCAGGGTCGTCCCGTTGTTGCTGGGCGCCAGGCCGACGAGCTTCGCGACCTTCGCCGCGCCGCCCAGGTTCTTCAGGTAGTAGCGCGGCATCATGCCGCCCTGCGAGTGGCCGACCAGGTCGACCTTGGCCGCCCCCGTGGCCGCCAGCACCTGGTTGACGAAGCCGGACAGCTTCGCCGCGCCGTCCTCGATCGGGCCGGTCCCCTGGATCCACGAACCGTCGTTCGCGCCGCCGTAGTTGAATGTGTAGACGCAGTACCCGTGGTCCGCCAGCAGCGGGGCGGCCGCGCGCCAGTTGTCGTTGCGGTTCTCGAAGGTGCCGTGGACCAGCACGACCGGGTCGGGGTGGGCGGCGCTCGGGTGGCAGGTGGGGTCGTCGGCGCCCGGCGGGGCCTGCTGCGGGGTGGTGAAGCCGAGCACGAAGCCGGTGCTCGCGTGGTAGTCGACCGGGCGGTCGGCGGCGGCGGCCGGCTCAGCCGAGGCGGCGAGCAGGCCTGCCAGGGCAGCGGCAGCCGCCAGGGCCAGTGTGCGGTGCGTTCTCATCTCCAGTACCGTCCCTTGTTCTGGAATTCCGATACCGGCCGTAGCGCAATTCGGGAGAATTCCCGGGGCCAGTGCCCGGCGATGCTAGGAGCGACTCGGAAGGCGGTCAACGCGCTGCTCAGCGGCGCTCTCGAAACCCTCAGCCGAGTGCCAGCAATTCACCTCGGCCGAGGCCGAATCCTGTCATCGCCGCACAGGCCCCGGAGTTTTCCGGGAAGCACCGTCCGATCTATTGACTCGTCAGTAACTTCGGCTCCATACTCCGGTTCTGGACCTGCGGCAGCACGTCGGGGAGGCCGCCGAGCAGAGAAGGGAAAGCCGTTGGCCACGCCCTGGCAGATGCTGCCCAGCCAGTTGGCCGCCGAGCTGCGCCGGGAGAACCGGGCGATCGCCGCCGAGATCATCCGGGAGATTCGTGCACAGGTCCCGGAATTCTCCCGGCCATTGGCGGGAAAGTTCGGTGCCGGAATCCAGCAGGGCGTGGAGACGGCACTGGAGGAATTCGCCGACCTGGTCGCCGGCGCGGAGCCCGGCGGCCCGGAGCGGCTGCGGGTCTACCGGGCGCTGGGCCGGGGCGAGCTGACCGAGGGCCGCAGTCTGGACGCGCTGCAGGCCGCCTACCGGCTCGGCGCCCGGGTGGCCTGGCGGCGGTACTCGCGGGTGGTGCGCCGGGCCGGCGTCTCCAGCGAGGTGGTCGCGGCGCTCGCCGAGGCCGTTTTCGCGCACATCGACGAGGTGGCCGCCGCCTCCGTGCAGGGCTTCGTGGAGGCGCAGGCCGACCAGGCGGGCACCCTGGGCCGCAGCCGCCTGCAGCTGCTGCACCTGCTGGTCGGCGGGGCCGACCGCGGGGTGCTCGCCACGGCCGCCGCCCGGGCCGACTGGCCGCTGCCCGGCGAGCTGGCCTGCGTGGCGCTCGGGCCCGCCCGGGCCCGCGGTACCGAGGGCCGCTCCGCCACCCGCGAGCGGCTGCCCGCCGCCGCACTCACCGACTTCGAGGCCGTCGAGCCGTTCCTGCTGCTGCCCGAGCCGGCGCCGCTGCTGGCGGACGAGCGGGTGCGCAGGGTGCTGGCCGACCGCGGCGCGGTGATCGGGCCGACGGTGCCGCTGGAGGCGGCCGCCGACTCGCTGCGCTGGGCCCGGGCGGTGCGGGCCCGGCTGCCCGCCCCGGGCCCGGCCGAGCCGGTGCACTGCTCGGCACACCTGGTCGGGCTGCTGCTGCTCGCCGACGAGCCGCTGGTCCGGCTGATCGCGGCCCGCCGGCTGACGCCGCTGGACGGGCTCACACCCAAGCAGGCCGAGCGGCTGGCCGCCACCCTGCTGGCCTGGCTGCAGGCCGGCCGGGGCAGCGCCCCGGAGGTCGCCGCCCGGCTCGGCGTGCACCCGCAGACGGCCCGACAGCGGCTGCATCAGGTGCAACGGCTGTTCGGCGAGGCGCTGAGCGACCCGGACGCGCGCTTCGAGCTGGAGGTGGCCCTGCGCCATCGCCTACCGAGACCGGAGCACTGACGGCCCGTCAGGCGGACTCGCGCACCACCAGCTCGGTGGCCAGCACCAACTGCCGCCGGGCCCGCCCCGGTTCGGCGATCTCCTCGAGCAGCAGCCGGGCCATCGCGCGGCCCATCTCCTCGATCGGCTGGCGCACACTGGTCATCTGCGGGTCGGTGTGCCGGGCCACGATCGAGTCGTCGAAGCCGACCAGCGCGACGTCCTCCGGCACCCGCCGCCCGGCCGTCCGCAGCACCTGCAGGGCGCCCGAGGCCATCACGTCCGAGGCGCAGAACACCGCGTCCAACTCCGGTGACCGCTCCAGAAGTTCGGCCATCGCAGCGCGCCCGCCGGGTTCGGTGAAGTCGCCGTAGCCGATCAGCTCCTCCCGGTACTCGATGGCCTGCTCCCCCAAGGCCTCGCGGTAGCCCGCGAGTCGGGCCTGCGCGCCCTCCATGTCCAGCGGTCCGGTGATGGTGGCGATCTGCCGGCAGCCGCGCCGCAGCAGGTGCCGCACCGCCATCCGCGCGCCGCCCGCGTTGTCCGCCGCCACATAGCTCAGCGGCTCCTGCTCGCCCCGCCGGCCCGCCAGCACCGCCGGAATCCCCAACTGCTCCAGCACCCCCGGCAGCGGATCGTCCCGGTGCACCGCCACCAGCAGCACCCCGTCCACCCGCTGCGCCCGCAGATAGGCCGACAGCCGGTCCCGCTCCCGCTGGTTGCGCACCAGCACCAACAGCAACTGCATCTCGGTGTCCGCCAGTTCGGCGGACACTCCGCTGATGATGTCCGCGAAGTACGGCTCCGAGAACAGCCGGGTCTCCGCCTCCGGCACCACCAGCGCGATCGCGTCCGCCCGGGAGGTCACCAGCGTCCGCGCCGCCCGGTTCGGCACGTAGCCCAACTCGGCCACCGCCTGCTCCACCGCCGCCCGCGCCCGCTCGCTCACCCGCGGCGACCCGTTGATCACCCGCGACACCGTGCCCCGGCCCACCCCGGCCAACGCCGCCACCTCCTCCAGGGTCGGCCTGGCGGTCGGCGCCTTGGCGGGTCGCCGTGCGGTGCTGCTCATCCTTCACCTCGTACGGTCGCGGCAGATCGGGGGCCATTGTGACAGGTGCCCCCGCGCCGGGGACATCCGCTGGTCACCCGGCCTCACCCTGGAACAGCACCAGGGTGCCCCGGCTCCCGGCCGCCACCCGGTGCTCCGTACCCGCCGCAACGGTGAACAGCTCACCCGAGCGCAGCGGCACCGCGCGACCGGGCGTCAGCTCGAGCAGCAGCTCACCGTCCAGCACCAGGAGCACCTCGGGCGTGTCGTGGGTCTCCGGCGGCAGCGGCTCGCCCGACATCCGCAGCACCCGGACCCCCGCCCCGGCGACCCGCGCCACCTCGGCCGACTCCCACTCGCGCGGCAGTTGCGCCGCCGTCCGCCACAGATCGACCACCTGCACGTCCGTTCCCCCGTTCCGTTCCCGCGCGGCCGCGATCCTGTTCCGCATGCCGCCGATTTCCCAGGACGCTAGCCCATTACCGAGCGCCGTTGGCTGACCGTTCGGCAAAATCCGTGGCCGGACAGCCCCTAGGCTGGGCGGATGGCGATCAACGGCTTCGGCACCACCGAGTTCCAACTCGTGCTGCTGCGGCGCATGGCGGACTTCCAACCGGCCCTGGTCGAGGAGGCCGTCCGCACCCTGGGCGCCACCCGGGCCGAGCTGCGCGAGGCGAACAAGCGCTGGCAGGCCATGGTCCGCGCCCCGCGCTTCCCGCACGGGCTGCGCCGCCACACCGCCGTGCTCGGCCCGCCCAGCGCCACGATCCCGCGCCGGATCGGCGATCTGCCCTGCTCGGCCGTCCAGTGGCCGCTGCCGCTCTGGCCGGACCTGCGCTTCGAGCTGCTGCTCGGCCCGCGCGAGACCGGGCACGCCACGCTCAACGAATGGCTGGTCCGCGCCCCCGACGCGCCCCCGCCCGCCCTGCGCACGCTCGCCGACCTGACCCCCTGGAGCTGCGTGGTCGCCGACCTGGGCGCAGCCTTCCCGCCCGCCGTGCCCCGGGAGGGCAGCGCGCCGACCCGCTGGCAGCTCGACTTCACCGCGCCCGACGAGCACGGCCGCCCGCGCCCGAGCACCGCCGACTTCACCTGGGGCCTGCTGCAGGAGGTGCGCGACTACCCCGCGACCCCCGCACGGGCGTGAAGCTCCGCCGCACCCAGCGGCGCGACCCGGCTGGCCGGCACGGTGCAGGCGTGCGCCCCGGCCACCGCGCCGTACTCCGCGCACCGCGCGAGCGGCGCGCCGCCCAGCAGGCCGTACAGGAACCCGGCGGCGAAGGCGTCCCCGGCGCCGTTGGAGTCCACCACCGGCTCGGGCGGGGCGACGGCGGGCTGGTGGTGCAGTGCTCCGTCGGCGGCCGTCAGCAGGTAGCTGCCCGCCGCGCCGGCGGTGGCGACCACGGCCCGCGCCCGCCCGTAGCCGGCGATCCGGCGCATGGTGCGCTCGGGGTCGACCAGCGCGGCCGTCGAGACGAAGACCAGGTCGGCGGCCCGGGCGAACGGCTCGTGGTACGGGTTCTCGCCGTCCCAGTCGTGCAGGTCGGTGGAGAAGGGCACGCCCGCCGCCAGCAGTCCGGGCAGCGCGGCCGCGCACGGCTGGGTGATCGCCACGTGCGCCCAGCGGCTGGCGGCGGCCAGCTCGCGGACGGCGGCGGCCGGGAGGCGGTCCTCGTCCCGCGCCCGGCTGCCGTCGTAGAGCGAGAGCCGGCGGCCGTCCGGGCCGACCAGGTTGACGGCGCGCCGGGTGCCGCCGGGCAGCGGGAAGGCGGTCAGCGCGATGCCGTGGCGCTCGTGCAGCCGGCGGACCAGCTCGCCCTCGTGGTCGTCGCCGAGCAGGTCCAGGTGGTGGGTGCGCAGGCCGAGCGCCGTGAGGCCGAGCGCGACGAAGTCGCCGGTCTGGCCGGCCCGGGTCACCACGCCCGACACCGGGTAGCTGTCCGCGTAGGGCAGCGGCAGCTCGGGGACCGGCACGATGGTGTCCACCCCGGCTCCGCCCAGCACCAGCACGTCGATCCGATCCCGATCCCGATCCCGCATCAGGCACCCTCCCGTGGTGATCACCGGCGCCCGAGTCAAGCAGTCGGCCCAGCCCCGCGCAAGGACGTTCTGAAACTTTCTGCAAGAGATTTCCCATAGACTCCCGCACGGAGCGCAGGCCCGTCCCCCAGGGTGCCGGGGAACGGGCCTGCGCGAACGGGTCTCGCCTGCGGGTCGGGCGGGGTCGGGCGCGCCTCAGGCGCGCGGCGGGGTGCGCATCAGGTCGCGCATCTGGGTCAGCAGCTCGACCTCGGTCAGCGGCTCCTCCGCCGGCGGCAGGCCGGCCTTGCGGCGCTTGCGGTCGGCCAGTCTGTTCAGCGGGGCCACCACGAAGAAGTAGAGCGCGGCGGCGATCAGCACGAACGAGATCAGCGCGTTGATGAACGCGCCGTACCGGAAGATGCTGTGGTTGATCGTGAAGGTGAGCGCGGAGAAGTCCTGCTTGCCGAAGATCGCGGCGATCAGCGGCGTCAGCAGGTCGTTGACCAGGCTGTTGACCACGGCCACGAACGCGGCGCCCATGACGAACGCGACCGCCAGGTCGATCACGTTCCCGCGCATGATGAACTTCTTGAACCCCTGCAGCATCACAGCCTCCTCGTAGTCGCCACCCCTCCAGCGTTCGGCGCACCGGGGGGACCGGCGCGCCGGGACGGTCCGTCCGGGTGAGGCCGTCGGTCCGGGCGTAGGCCGTTCGGGGGAGGAAAGCTGAGGAGGCGTCAGCAGGCTGGCGGGCTCACCACGGCGGCACCGAGGGCGCGAAGGCCCAGCTGATCGCGAAGAAGAACGGGATCACCAGGTGTACCAGCAGTGCACCCTCCGCCGCGCACCGCAGCAACCGGACCCGGCCGGCCCGGTAGCCGGCCGCCAGCGCGCCGAGGCCCGCGCCCACACCGACCAGGAGCAGCAGCCCGACGGTCAACTGCCCGGCCGAGTTCGCCGCCGGATGGACGGACCAGACCGCCCAGAGCGTCGAACAGTCGATCACCAGCACCGCCGCCCCGCACAGTGCCGCCCCCCGCACCTCGCCACGCCGCGCACGCACGCGCGCGGCGCCCCCGTGTTCCATCCCCCGTCCCCCTTCAGCTCATTGGCTCTGGTCCAACGATCGAGCCAGAGGCGCCCCGGCGGCAATACCCGGGGCGGCTCCGACCGCGCCGACGGCCGTTCCGGCCCAGCCTTGACGGGCTGCGCTCCCGCTCGCGCCGAACGAAGGGCCCTCGGCAGCGGCATCCACCGTCGCCGCCGGGGCGATCCGCCGCGACCCGGCGCGCGGCAACGCAGAGCGGCGCGCCCCGGCACGGGCGGCGCGACCCAGCGCGAGCCCGCCCAGCGCAGCGCGCCCGCTACAGCGGCTCGCCCAACGGACCGTGCTCCGCCTCCAGGCTCTCCGCCCAGTGCGCCGCCCAGTCCGGCCGCGTGCCGTCGGCGTCGGTGAACCCGTACTCCCGCGCCAGACTCCAAGTGGCCAGCGCACGCCCTGACTTCGCCAGCACCTCCGGGTCCGCCGCAAGTGCCGCGACGGCCCGGCCAAGGTAGGCGGGCGACTCGGAGTAGGCGAAGTGCGGGTCCTTCGGCACGCCTTCGCGCCAGGTCGGCTCGGTGACGCCGAAGTGCTCCAACACCGCCTCCGAGCGCAGGAATCCGGGCGTGAGCGCCACCGCCGCGACACCGTGCGGACGCAACTCGGCGGCCTGGGCGACGGCGAGGCGGATCACGCTCGCCTTGGCGAGGTCGTAGAAGAACGAACCCCGGTAGCGCGCGGTGTTTCCGTCGGTCACCTCCACCACCAGGCCACGGCCGGCCCGCACCAGCAGCGGCAGGGCATGGCGGCTGGTGACCACGTGGGTCTCGACGGCCTGGCGGAGCAGCTTGAAGCCCCGCGCCAAGTCCTGTTCCCAGAGCGGATGTTCCCAGTCGGTCAGCGGATCGCCGCCCCAGACGCAGTTGACCAGCAGGTCCAGCCGACCACCCTGTTCGGCCTCGATCCTGGCGACCAGCGCCGCCACCTGGGCCGGATCGCTGTGGTCGACCCGCACGGGGATACCGGTACCGCCGGCGGCGGTCACCAACTCCGCGGTCTCCTCGACCGTTTCCGCTCTGCCCAGCTCCGAGGCGCCCGTGCTCCGACTGCTCCGCCCCGTCACGTAGACCGTCGCGCCCACGGCCCCGAGCTCGACGGCGATGCCCCGCCCGCCGCCCCTGGTACCGCCGGCCACCAGTGCCACCAGCTCCGGCATGTCCTCGACTCCCGTCCCTCTCAAGCCACATGGGGCGCGATCAACCGCCCGGTCTCCCGACGCAGCCGGTCGGCCAGGGTGCCGCGGCGCTCCAGCGCCCAGACCACCCCGACCCCGGCCACCATCGACTGCACGGACCAGGCGAGCGCGGCCACGTCCGTGCCGCGGCGCAGCGCGCCGGTCATCTCCGCCTCGGTGAGCAGCGTCGCGATCGCCCGCCCGTGCGCCTTGTGCACGGCGAGTGCGTGCTCGCGCAGTTCGTCGTCCACCAAGTCGCCGCAGAGGGCGGCCAGGTGGTTCGCGTAGCTCTCGGGCGTGGCCATCACGGCGGCCGACTCCACGATCAGCTCGCCCAGCGCCTCCAACGCCGAACCGCACCGCTCGCGCACCCGCCGCGCCGCACCCTCCGCCTCCCGCACCGACGACTCGGCCAGCGCCACCAGCAGGCCGCGCTTCGACCCGAACCGCTGCACCACGGTCCCGGGCACCAGCCCGACTTCCCGCGCGACCGCCGCGAGCGTGAGCCCGCCGGGCCCCGCCCGCCCGATCACCCCGGCGGCCGCCCGCAGGATCGCCTCGTCATCGATGCCACGCGGCCGCGCCATACCGGGGGGGCTCCTCTCCCTGGGCGAAGTTAATAAATGCTCGTTCATTTATTAAACCTCACCACCTGCCTCTCCACAACTCTCCCGGCTACGCCGCGGCCGCCCTCTGGCTCCCCCAGTTCACCTACCTGCCCGCCACCAACCGCGGCGCCCGAGCCGGATTCACGATCCTCGGCCTCCTGCCCTGGATCCCCACCGGCCTCCTGCTCGGCACCGGCGCGCTCATGCCGCACAGCACCTGACGGGCCTGGCGCTACGACATCCACTTCCCCTGACGCCCCATCAGCCGCCGAGCCCCAAGAGCATTCCGGAGTCACATCAATTCGAATCCTCCAGCGATCATCGTAAATGATTTCGGATTTTCTTCACCGGAATCGACCTCCTACCTGCACGAACTTGCCCGACAATCCCCCTCGCCCTATCCTCCGACATATTCACCCGGACAGCAGGGGGACACATGACAACGGACGTCGGCATTCCCAGCCAAGGGCGAAGCCAGCCCGAGATGCGCCCGGCACTCTCACCGGAAGAGGAGCAGAGCCGCCAGACGGAATACCGCAGAAGGGTCAAGGAGTTCGACCAGTTGGAGGTCGATCTCCGTGCCGCCCGTACCTTTCAGCGCCTCTTTCTGCTGAGCATGCTCGGCGCGATCGCCCTGGTGTTCCTGCTGGGCTACACCGTGATCATCGGCCTCTGGAACACCCAGCCGCTTTTCACCAGGTATGCGGGCCTCGCGATCGTCGTCGCACTGTGGGCCGCCATGGGCCGATTCCTACTGACCAACCGGAAGACGATCACCACCAAGTCCGGGGAGCTCCGCAACGCCCTGCAGGATCGGCAGACAGCCGCTGCCCAACTCCCCCTGGACTCTCCGTCCGCCCTGCGGATCTACCGCGAAGCCTCCCTCGAGATCGTTGATCAGTACCGGAGGAGCTCCAACAGGAACCGCCGAGTTCACAACCTCTTCCAGGTGATCATCATCACCGGGTCGATCGTGACCTCCTCACTCACCGCCCTGAATGATGGCAGCAGTATCGTCCTGAGATTCGGCGCAGCCTTCCTGAGCGGGTTCGTGGGAATTTCCGCAGGCGTGACCGGATACTTCAAGTTCCGCGAACGCGGCTACAATCTCCAGTCGACTGCCGATGAGATCGAGAAGCACTACAACGCCTCCCAGTTCATGCTCGATGAATACGCCGGAAGCGATCCGAGCAACCCTCCCGCCGAGGACGAGCGACTGCGTATGTTCGCCCGATTCGTCGAACGTCTGAAGGAGGAGCAGCGGAAGCGAGAGCTCCAGCTCGAGCAGTCCAGCTCAGCGAGCGAGGAGCATGCCGGCTGATGAGCCGGCGCAGCGGAACGGCGCAGCCGACAGCACGCTTCCTACTCGCGCCGGTCCAGCACTGGCGGACACGTCGGCTGGTGGCGGCCCACGGCTCGATCTCGTACGCCGTCGCCTGGTGCCTGGTGGAGCTGGCGCGATCGCCGTCCGAGTTGCCGTACGTCCACGACGTCGCTGCCCGCCTGAAGGCACTGGGCATGCCGCCCCCTGGAGTGTCGTTCGACTCCTGGGATTCCCTGCCCTTCGCCGAGCAGCACCGACGCCTCGCCTGGCTGAAGCGCCACGGAGCCACCCCCCTCGCCGCCCTCGGGGTGACACGCGGAGCCATCGAACGGGCACGGCTCCATGTCGTGGAGTGGGGTCTGCCGGCCAGGCATCGCGGCGCCACTGTGACGGTCGGCGGGGACACCTCGCCCGGCTGACCGACGCGCGTCAGTCAGCGCCCTCCCCGGCCCTCGGTCGTTCCCCTCCCCGCCATGCCCGTCCACAACTCCGCCTTCCAGTCCGGACGGCGGGGTGAAGGGACTCCGCGAGATCGGCTGCGGGCGTTCGCCTTCGTCCTGATGCTGGTGGCGGGGTCCTACCTGCTGGGCTGGTGCTCGCTGACCCTCGCCGCGGTTCCCGCCGGCGACGCGCTGGTCGTGCTGCACGGCGGCGGATCGCCGGCCACCGCCTACGGCCTCCACGCCGCAACGGTCTTGGTCATGGCGCTGATCGGCATCGGCCTGCCGGTCCGACCAGGAAACCGCGGACGGCGAAATCCGGATGCGCCCGCCCGGCGTCCTGGCTAACGTCCGGTCAGTGACCCGCTCCCACACGTATCCCCCGCTGAACCTCGAGGTCCGCACCCCGCGCCTCACCCTGGCGGGCGCCTCCGACGAGTTGCTGGAGCGCCTGGTGCCGACCGTGCGGGCCGGGGTCGCCGAGGCCGAGCCGTGGCCGTTCGACGACCCGATCTCGTTCTACGAGGACAGCCCCGAGCGCGAGTGGAAGTGGCTGCGGTCCATCTGGACCGGCCGCGGGCGGGTCAGCCCGGAGGCGTGGCGGCTGTACTTCGTGGTGCTCCTCGACGGTGAGCCGGTCGGTATGCAGGACTTGATCGGCCGCAACTTCGACCGCTTCGGCACGGTGACCAGCTTCTCCTGGCTCGCGCCCGGCAGTCGCGGGAAGGGCCTCGGCCGGGAGATGCGGTCGGCGATCCTGCACCTGGCCTTCGCGGGGCTCGGCGCGCGGGAGGCCGGCAGTGACGCCTTCTTCGACAACGAGGCCTCCAACCACATCTCCCGCAGCCTCGGTTACGAGCCGAACGGACTGGACTGGGACAGCCGCCGCGGCGAGGCCGCCCGCATCCAGATGTGGCGCCTGAGCCGCGAGACCTGGGAGCAGCACCGCCGGGACGACATCGAGCTCACCGGCGTCAAGGAGTGCCTGCCCGTGCTGGGCATCGGCTGAGCCGCCGACCGGGCCCGGTCAGGTGCCCTGCCGTCCCATCCGGTGCAGCAGCAGCGCCTGCTCCGACGCGTCCCGCTGCGGCACGCCCTCGGGCGCGGCGAAGAACCGGTGGGTGGTGTCCGCGGCGGTGGGCGTCTCCGGCAGGCCGGCGTAGATGTCCTCGAGGCGGGCGTTCGCCCAGCGGACCAGACCCGCGTCCAGCGTCTCGTCCGCGCCGACGGCCCGGGCGAGGTCCCAGGTGTGGACGAGGCTGTCCGTCGTCCGCACCGCCAGGCCCTGCTGCCCGGCGACCGGGCCCAGCGGGTAGTCGAGGATGCGCCAGAGCGCACCGGGCCCGCCGAAGGCCTCCGCCAGCTCGCGGACCGACGCGGTGTAACTGCCGACCGGATCGGCGCCCGACGCGTCGGCGTCGCGCGAGCGCAGGAACTCCGCCGCGTCGCCGCCGGCCAGCAGGCGCAGGTAGCTCCGGTTGCCCTGGGTCATGTGGTTGGCCAGCTGCCGCACGTTCCACTCCGTGCAGGGGGTCGGCCAGGTCCACTGCTCGGAACGGACGGCGCGCAGCCGCCGCTCGAACTCGCCACTCGCCAGCAGGAACCGGTCGAGGATCCCGTCGAACGCATCGGTCATACCGACCAGCATGCCGCCCGCCTCCGCCCGCCACCGGCGGGTATCGGACGCCGCGCTGGGCGCCCCGAGCCCCTCAGTCCCCCAGCACCGCCAGCGTCCCCCGCAGCCACTCCACCCAGTACTCCTCCATCCCGATCCCCGCCCGCAGCACCCGGTGCTGCAGGGCGAGCCGCTCGCCGCCCGCCGCCAGGCGCTCGGCCGGGAAGTCGTGCCGCTCGATCTCCAGGTACTCCGCGAGCTGCCGCACGTGCAGTTCCAGGTGGCGGCCCAGCTCCTCCGCCAGCCCGCGGCCGCCCACCGCCGCGGCGGCGCGGATGCGCAGGACCATGGGCTCGCGGACCGGCTTGGGGTCCTGCGGGTCGGCGATCCAGTCGGCGAGGGCGGTGCGGCCGGCGGGGAGGACTTCGTACTCCTTGCGCTGGCCGCGGCTGGGCGGCTGCGGGCAGGAGCGGATCAGGCCGGACTGCTCCAGCCGGCCCAGTTCGCGGTAGATCTGCTGGTGGGTGGCGGACCAGAAGAAGCCGATCGACTTGTCGAAACGCCGCGTCAACTCCAGCCCGGAGGAAGGCTTCTCCAGCAGGGCGGTGAGGATGGCGTGCGGCAGCGACATGGGAGGAGTCTATTTCCCGCGCGCCGTCCGCACCCAACCCGTCCGCGCCCCGCCCCGCCGCACCGCCCGCCGCACCGCCACCCGACAGCCCCTACAGCGCCGCCGCCAGCCGCGTCCCCTGGTCGATGGCGCGCTTGGCGTCCAGCTCGGCCGCCACGTCGGCGCCGCCGATCAGGTGCGGCTCGATGCCGGCCGCCCGCAGGCCGTCCACCAGGTCCCGGCGCGGCAGCTGGCCGGCGCAGAGCACCACGCTGTCGACCGGGAGCACCCGCACCTCGCCGTCGATCTCGACGTGCAGCCCGGCGTCGTCGATCTGCCGGTAGCCCGCACCCGCGACCATGGTGACGCCGCGGTGCTTCAGCTCGGTGCGGTGGATCCAGCCGGTGGTCTTGCCGAGCCCGGCGCCCACCTTGCTGGTCTTGCGCTGCAGCAGGTAGACGGTGCGCGGCGAGCTCGGCCGGACCGGCGGGCGCAGGCCGCCGGGGGTGGTGTGCCCGGTGTCCACGCCCCACTGCTCGAAGAAAGCGGCCGGGTCCTGGCTGGCGCCGGTGCCGGGGTCGGTCAGGTACTCGGCGACGTCGAAGCCGATGCCGCCCGCCCCGACGATGGCCACCCGCTCGCCGACCGGCTTCTTGTCCCGCAGCACGTCCAGGTAGCTGAGCACGCTGGGGTGGTCGCCGCCGGGGATCTCCGGGTCGCGCGGGGTGACGCCGGTGGCGAGCACCACCTCGTCGAAGCCCTCGCCGACGAGCTGATCCACCGTCACCACCGCGCCGAGCCGCAACTCCACCTCCAGTGAGGCGAGTCGGTGCCGGTAGTAGCGCAGCGTCTCGTTGAACTCCTCCTTGCCGGGCACCTGGCGGGCGATGTTGAGCTGCCCGCCGATCTCCTCGGCCGCGTCGAACAGCACCACGGCGTGCCCGCGTTCGGCGGCGCTGACCGCGAAGGCGAGGCCCGCCGGGCCGGCGCCGACCACGCCGATCCGCTTGCGCAGCCGGGTCGGGGCGAGCACCAGCTCGGTCTCGTGGCAGGCCCGGGGGTTCACCAGGCAGGAGGTGATCTTGCCGGAGAAGGTGTGGTCCAGGCAGGCCTGGTTGCAGCCGATGCAGGTGTTGACGGCCTCCGGCGTGCCGGCCGCCGCCTTGCCGACGAACTCCGGGTCGGCGAGCAGCGGTCGGGCCAGCGAGACCATGTCGGCGCAGCCGTCGGCGAGCAACTGCTCGGCCAGCTCGGGGGTGTTGATCCGGTTGGTGGTGATCAGCGGGATGCCGACCTGGCCCATCAGCTTCTTGGTCACCCAGCCGAAGGCGCCGCGCGGCACCGAGGTGGCGATGGTGGGGATCCGCGCCTCGTGCCAGCCGATGCCGGTGTTGATCAGGGTGGCGCCGGCCGCCTCGACCGCCTTGGCGAGCCGGACCACCTCGGGGAGGGTGGAGCCGCCGGGCACCAGGTCGAGCATGGAGAGCCGGTAGATGATGATGAAGTCCTCGCCGACCCGCTCCCGCACCCGGCGGACGATCTCGACCGGGAAGCGCATCCGGTTCTCGTAGGAACCGCCCCACTCGTCCTCGCGCCGGTTGGTCTGGGCGGCGATGAACTCGTTGATCAGGTAGCCCTCGGAGCCCATGATCTCGACGCCGTCGTAGCCGGCGCCGCGGGCGAGCTCGGCGGTGCGGGCGAAGTCCTCGATGGTCTGCTCGATCTGCTCCGCGGTGAGCTCGTTCGGCACGAACGGGCTGATCGGGGCCTGCAGCGGGCTCGGCGCGACCAGCCCGGGGTGGTAGGCGTAGCGGCCGAAGTGCAGGATCTGCAGGGCGATCCTGCCGCCCGCCGCGTGCACCGCCTCGGTGACCACGCGGTGCTCGGCGGCCTCCTGCTCGGTGGTGAGCTTGGCTCCGCCGCCCCAGGGCCGGCCGGCCTCGTTGGGCGCGATGCCGCCGGTGACGATCAGGCCGACGCCGCCGCGCGCCCGCTCCGCGTAGAACGCGGCCATCCGCTCGAAGCCGTGCTCCGCCTCCTCCAGGCCCACGTGCATCGACCCCATCAGCACCCGGTTGGGCAGCTTGGTGAAGCCGAGGTCGAGCGGCTCGAGCAGGTGGGGGTAGGCGGTCATCCGGACTCCTCGTACAGGTTTGTTACTGCACAGTAGGCGCCGGGGCGCCTACTGTGCAACCAGTTTCACAAACCCCTGCGGCCGACCCTCACGGCCGGCCGCCGCCCGCCCCGCTCAGTGCCCGGCCGGGACCGCCGCCGCCGGCTCGGCAGCTGCCGCCGCCACCCGGCCGCCGCCCGCCGAACCCCGCCCGACCAGCGCGAACACCAGCGCCGCGCCCAGCAGCCCGAGCCCACCGGAGACCAGGAAGGCATCCCGCAGACCCACCGCGAAGGCCTCGTGCACCAGGTCCGCCACGGCGGCCCGCTCGGCCACCGGCGCGTGGCCGATCACAGCGCCGGCCTGCCCGGCCGTCAGCGCGTCCGCCGCCTGCTTGGCGTCCGGCAGCACCCCGCCGTGCAGCCGGTCCTCCAGCCCGGCCTGGAAGACCGCGCCGAGCACCGCGATGCCGAGCGCGTTGCCCAACTGCCGAGCGGTGTTCAGCGCACCGCCGGCCATCCCGCTGCGCCGCTGCGGCACGGCGGACATCGCCGCGGCCGCCATCGCGGGCGTGGCCAGGCCGACGCCCGCGCCGGCCACCGCCAGGCCCGGCACCAGGACCGGCCAGCTCGACCCCGGCCCGATCATCGCCTGCAGCAGCGCGCCGACCGCGATCAGCACCAGCCCGCCGCCGATGGTCAGCCGCGGCGGCGCGGCGTGCAGCCGGCGCCCGACGATCGCCGCCACCACGAAGGCCAGCGCGCTCATCGGCACCAGGCCCAGGCCCGCCGCCACCGGACCGAGCCCGCGCACCGACTGCAGCCAGAGCGAGGTGTAGACCAGGTACGAGAAGGCGGCCACCGAGAGCAGCATGCCGCCCGCCAACACCCCGGTGAAGCCCGGGTTGCGCAGCAGACCGAGGTCGAACATCGGGTGGGAGCCGCGCAGTTCGACCACCACGAAGCCGATCAGCGCGACCAGGCTGAGCGCGAACAGCCCCAGCGTGCTGGCCGAGGTCCAGCCCTCGCCGGCGCCGCGGATCAGCGCGTAGGTGAGCGCGCCGGCCGCCACCGTGAAGGTGACCAGGCCGGGCAGGTCCAGCCCGCGCGCCTGCGGGTCGCGCGACTCCTGGACCGCGCGCAGCGTGACCGCCACGGCGACCACGCTGATCGGCAGGTTGATGAAGAAGATCCACCGCCAGCCCAGGTGCTCGGTGAGCAGACCGCCCACGATCGGCCCGGCGGCGGCCGCGGCGCCGTTCACCGCGCCCCAGACGCCGAACGCGACGCCCCGGTCGCGGCCCTGGTAGGAGGTGTTGAGCAGGGCCATGGTGGTGGCGAACATCGCCGCACCGCCGATCCCCTGCAGGCCGCGGAAGATGATCAGCTCCGCGCCGTTCTGGGCCAGCCCGCAGGCCAGCGAGGCGGCGGCGAAGAGCACCAGCCCGCCCAGGTAGAGCTTGCGCCGCCCGAACCGGTCGGCCAGCGAGCCGGCGCCGAGCAGCAGCGCGGCCAGTGCCAGCGCGTAGATGTCCAGCACCCACTGCAGGTCGGTGAAGCCGGTGCGCAGGCCCTTGGCCATGTCCGGCAGTGCCACGGTCACGATGGTGACGTCCACCAGCAGCATGAACGCCCCGAGGCTCACCGCCGTCAACGGCAGCCACTTGCGCATGTCGAAACCCCTCGTCGCTCCTCTGTGAATGCCCCGACGTTCCCATCCCGGTCCGCCGTCGCTCGCACCAAAAGGCGACTGGTGGCGGATTCCGATACCGCTCGGCCCTGGCATGATGGATTCCATGACCGTTCCCCTGCTGGATGACCTGGACCAGGCAATCGTGCAGGCACTGATGGTGAACGGCCGGGTGCCGTTCAACCGTCTTGCCGAGGTACTGGAGGTGTCGGATCAGACGGTGGTCCGGCGCTACCGGCGGCTGCGCGGCGAGGGGCTGGTCCGGGTGATCGGCCAGCCGCTGGCCAACCGGGTCGGGCTGGTCGAGTCCTGGCTGCGGCTGCAGTGCTCGCCGGACGCCGCACCCTCGGTGGCGGACGCGCTCGCCCGCCGCCCGGACATCTCCTGGGTGACGCTCAACTCCGGCGGCACCGAGGTGCAGTGCATCACCAAGGCCCGCACCCGCGAGGAGCACGACGAGCTGCTGCTGCGCCGGCTGCCGCGCACCCGCCGGATCACCGGCATCACCGCGCACAGCGTGCTCCGCTCCTTCACCGGCGGGCCCCGGCACTGGCGCGGGCTCGACCATCTGACGGAGCATCAACTCGCGCAACTCGTCGATCCGCTGCCGCCGTGGAACGGCCGGCGGGTGCAGCTGGACCAGGCCGAGCAGGCGATGTTCGCGGTGCTGGCCCGGGACGGCCGGGCCGGCTACCCCGAACTCGCCCGAGCCGCCGGACTCTCCGAGTCCACCGCCCGGCGCCGGCTCGACCAGCTGCGCGAGCGCGGCGCCTACTACCTGGACCTGGAGGTGGACCCGCGGCTGCTCGGCTTCGAGCTCTGCGCCACCCTGATGATCACCGTGGCGCCCGCCGAACTGGCCGCCGCGGGAGCGGCGCTGGCCGAGCACCGGGAAATCCCGTTCGCGGCCGCGATCACCGGCTCGGCCAACCTGGTGGCGATCACGATCTGCCGCGACAACGACGCGCTCTACACCTACCTGACCGAACGGATCGGCGCGCTGGCCGGCGTGCAGCACGTGGAGGTGGTGCCCCGGCTGCGCCAGGTCAAGTGCGCGGGCATGCTGATGGACGGCTACCGGCTGGTGGAGCCGCCCGCGGCCTGAACCGGCGAACGGCCCCGCGACCCCGTGGGGTCAGAAGACGACCAGCGACCGCCCGCCGTGCCCCGCCGCCATCCGCTCGAAGGCCGCCGGGATGTCCGCCAGCCCGATCCGGTCGGTGATCAGCGCCTCCAGGTCCAGCCGCCCGGCCCGCACGTGCTCGGCCAGCACCGGGATGTCCCGCGCCGGGTCGCTGTTGCCGTAGACGCAGGCGGAGAGCGTCCGGGCGAAGTGGAAGAGCTCCAGCGCGGAGAAGCTGACCAGGTCGTCCTTGCCGCCGATCCCCACCACCGTGGTCCGCCCGCCGCGCCGGGTGCTGGACCAGGCGGCCCGCACCGTGCTGCCGCGCCCGACGCACTCGATCGCGTGGTCCGCACCGTGACCATCCGTCAGCTTTCGTACCGTCCGGACGAGTTGGTCGTCGGCGAGGACGAACTCGGTCGCCCCGTGGCGGCGCGCCAGCTCCTCCTTCTCCGGCGAGACGTCCACCGCGATGATCGGGCCGGCCCCGGCGATCCGGGCCGACTGCAGCACCGCCAGCCCGACCCCGCCCAGGCCCAGCACCACCACCGACTCCCCCGGGCGCACCCGGGCCGAGTTGTGCACCGCGCCGTAGCCGGTCAGCACCGCGCAGCCGAGCAGCGCGGCCGAGGTCAGCGGCACGCCCTCGGGCAGCGGCAGCAGCGCCCGCTCGGCGACCACCGTCTCCTCCGCGAAGGCGGCCACCCCGAGGCCGGGGTAGACCCCGGTGCCGTCCGGCAGCGCCGCGTAGGTCTGCCCGTAGGCCTCCCCCGCGCGCTCGCACAGCCACGGCTCGCCGATCCCGCACAGATGGCAGCTCCCGCAGGCAGGCGCCCAGTTGAGCACCACCTGGTCGCCTTCCCGGACGCTGCCGACGCCCTCGCCGACGGCCGTCACGGTGCCGGCCCCCTCGTGGCCGAGCACCACCGGCGGCTGCGCCCGCAGCACTCCGTTGGCCAGCGACAGGTCGGAGTGGCAGACCCCGGCGGCGGCCAGCTTCACCCGGACCTGGCCGGGCCCGGGCTCCGGCAGCTCGATCTCGGCCAGTTCCAGCGGGGCGCCCACGGCAGTGAGCAGGGCAGCGCGAACCATGGTGTCCCTCACGGTAGTCGGTGAAAACGGATCAGAACTGCAGCGACTTGGTCTGCAGGAACTCCTCCAGCCCGTGCCGGCCCAACTCCCGCCCGATGCCGGAGGACTTGTAGCCGCCGAACGGCGCCTGCGGGTTGAACTGCCCGCCGTTCACGTGCACCTGGCCGGAGTCCATCCGGCGGGCGAAGGCCACCGCGGTCTCCTCGTCGGCCGCCCAGACCCCGCCGGCCAGGCCGTACTCGGTGCCGTTGGCGATCTCCAGCGCGTGCTCCTCGTCCCGGTAGGCGATGACCGAGAGCACCGGGCCGAAGATCTCCTCCTGGGCCACCGTCATCTCCGGGGTGACGTCGGCGAGCACGGTCGGCCGCACGAAGTAGCCGGTCGGCAGGCCCTCGGGCGTCTCCGGACCGCCGGCCGCCACCCGGGCGCCCTGCTCGATGCCGGAGCGGATGTAGCCCAGCACCCGGTCGCGCTGCTTGGCGCTGACCACCGGACCCATCCGGGTCTCCGGCGAGGCCGGGTCGCCCGGCGCGTACTTGGCGGCGGCCTTGGCGGCGATCGCCACCGCCTCCTCGTACTGGTCCTGGTGCACCAGCAGCCGGGTCCACGCGGTGCAGGTCTGGCCGGAGTTGGCGAAGACGTTGGCCGCGTTGACGTTGACCGCCCGGCCCAGGTCGGCGCCGGGCAGCACCACGTTGGCCGACTTGCCGCCCAGCTCCAGCGAGACCTTCTTGATGCCCCGCCCGGCGGTCTCGGCGATCAGCCGGCCCACGGCGGTGGAACCGGTGAACGAGACCAGGTCCACCCCGGGGTGCCCGGCCAGCGCGGCGCCGACCTCCACGCCCGTGCCGGTCACCAGGTTGAAGACGCCGGCCGGGAACCCGGCCGCGTCCACCAGTTCGGCGAACAGCCGGGCCACCAGCGGGGTGTCCTCGGCGGGCTTGAGCACCACCGTGCAGCCGGCGGCCAGCGCCGGGACGACCTTGGCGACCACCTGGTGCAGCGGGTAGTTCCACGGCGTGATCGCGGCCACCACGCCGGCCGGCTCGCTGAGGACGGTGGAGTTGCCGACCTTCTCCTGGAACTCGTAGCCGGCCAGCAGCTCCACGTACGAACTGGCCACCGCCAGCGGCAGCCCGGCCTGCACGGCGGTGGCGAAGCCGATCGGGCAGCCCAGCTCGGCCAGCACGGTCTCGGCGATCTGCTGCTGCCGCTCGGCCAGCGCGTCGCGCAGCCGGGTCAGCGGGGCCAGCCGCTCCTCCCGGGTGGTCAGTCCCCAGGCGCGCGCCGCACCGCGGGCAGCGGCCACGGCGGCGTCCACATCGGCGGCGGTTCCGGCCGGCACGGTGGCGATCACCGCCTCGGTGGCCGGGTTGCGCACCTCCAGCACCCCGCCGCCGAGGGTCGGCCGCCAGGCTCCACCGATGTACTGGTCCGCATGCTGCTGCACGGCGTGGGTCCTTCCTCGCAGAGTGCTACCGGGGCGTAAACTACCACTGCTAGTCAACGCCCCGGTCCCCGCTCGGCGCAAGGACACGCCCACCCTACAAAGCGCCCGGACCCTACTGCGGAGTCACGTAGGCGCCGGAGATCCCGCCGTCCACCAGGAAGGTGTTGGCGGTCATGAACGAGGAGTCGTCGCTGGCCAGGAAGGCCACGGCGGCGGCGATCTCCTCCGGCTCGGCGAACCGGCCGAGCGGGATGTGCACCAGGCGGCGGGCGGCCCGCTCCGGGTCCTTGGCGAACAGCTCGCGCAGCAGCGGCGTGTTCACCGGTCCGGGGCAGAGCGCGTTGATCCGGATGCCCTCCCGGGCGAACTGCACGCCCAGCTCGCGCGACATCGCCAGCACGCCGCCCTTGGAGGCGCTGTAGGAGATCTGCGAGGTGGCCGCGCCCATCACCGCGACGAACGAGGCGGTGTTGATGATCGAGCCCTTGCCCTGCTGCTGCATGTACGGGATCGCGTGCTTGCAGCAGAGGTAGACGCTGGTGAGGTTGACCTCCTGCACGCGCCGCCAGGCCTCCAGGCCGGTGGTCAGGATGGAGTCGTCCTCCGGCGGCGAGATGCCCGCGTTGTTGAAGGCGATGTCCAGGCTGCCGTAGGTGTCCACGGCGGCGCGGAACATCGCCTGCACCGACTCCTCGTCGGCCACGTCCACCTGCACGAAGAGGCCGCCGACCTCGGCGGCGGCCGCCTTGCCGGACCGCTCGTCCAGGTCCGCGCAGACCACCTTGGCGCCCTCGGCGGCCAGCCGCCGGGCGCTGGCCAGGCCGATCCCGCTGCCGGCCCCGGTGATCACGGCGACCCGGCCGTCCAGTCGCATGCTGGTCACAACTCACTCCTTCAGTCAGTACCGCTGTCAGTGGTGGTGCGGTCAGTCGGTGGCGATGAAGACGTTCTTGGTCTCGGTGAAGGCCTGCAGCGCGTCCGGCCCCAGCTCGCGCCCGAGCCCGGACTGCTTGAAGCCGCCGAACGGGGTCGAGTACCGCACCGAGGAGTGCGAGTTGACCGAGAGGTTGCCGGCCTCCACCGCCCGCGCCACCCGCAGCGCCCGCCCCACGTCCCGGGTCCAGATCGAGCCGGAGAGCCCGTAGTCGGTGGCGTTGGCGATCCGCACCGCCTCCGCCTCGTCCTCGAACGGGACGACGGCGACCACCGGCCCGAACACCTCCTCGGTGAACACCCGGGAGTCCTGCGTCACCGGTGCCAGCACGGTCGGCGGGAACCAGAACCCCTTGCCCTCGGGCGCCTCGCCCCGGAAGAGCACCGATTCCCCGTCGAGGTAGGAGGCGACCCGCTCCCGCTGCCCGGCCGAGATCAGCGGCCCCATCTCGGTGGCCTCGTCCGTCGGGTCGCCCACCCGCAGCCCGAGCACCGCCGGCTCCAGCAGCTCCAGGAACTCCTGGTACACGCTGCGCTGCACGAGGATGCGCGAGCGGGCGCAGCAGTCCTGCCCGGCGTTGTCGAAGACGGCGTACGGCGCGGTGGCCGCCGCCTTGGCCAGATCGGCGTCGGCGAAGACGATGTTGGCGCTCTTGCCGCCCAGCTCCAGGGTGACCGGCCGGATCCGCTCCCCGCAGGCGGCCGCGATCTCCCGCCCGACCCGGGTGGAGCCGGTGAAGACCACCTTGTGCACGTCGGGGTGGGTGGCCAACCGCCGCCCGGCGACCGGCCCGTGGCCCGGCAGCACCTGCAGCACGCCCTCCGGCAGCCCGGCCCGCAGCGCCAGCTCGGCGAGCCGCAGCGCGGTCAGCGGGGTCAGCTCGGCGGGCTTGAGCACCACCGTGTTGCCCGCCGCCAGCGCGGGCGCCAGGCCCCAGGCGGCGATCGGCATCGGGAAGTTCCACGGCACGATCAGGCCGACCACGCCCAGCGGCTCCTGGAAGGTGAGGTCGATGCCGCCGGCCACCGGGATCTGCCGGCCGAACAGCCGCTCGGGGGCGGCCGCGTAGTACTCGATCACGTCGCGGGCGTTGCCCGCCTCCCAGCGGGCGCTGCCGATGGTGTGGCCGGCGTTGGCCACCTCAAGCTGGGCCAGGTGCTCGCGGTCGGCGTCCACCTGGGCGGCGAACGCCCGCAGCAGCCGGGCCCGGTCGGCCGGGGCGACCTGCCGCCAGCCCTCGAAGGCCGCCTTGGCCCGGGCCACGGCGGCGTCGGTCCCGGCCGTGCCCGCCATCTCCACCGTGCCGATCACCTCCTCGCTGGCGGGGTTGATCACCTCGCACGGGCTCGCCTCGGTCACGCTCTCCTGCCTCTCCTGACGGTCCGTCACTTCTCCTCCGCCGCGGCCTCGACCAGCGCCCGGAAGAGCCGCCCGTCGCCCGGGTCCGCCTCCGGGTGCCACTGCACGCCGAGCGCGAAGGCCGCGCCGGGCAGTTCCAGCGCCTCCACCGTGCCGTCCTCGGCCCGGGCGGTCACCCGCAGGCCGGTGCCGATCCGGTCCACCGCCTGGTGGTGGTAGCAGAGCACCGCGGCCCGCTCGCCGAGCACCTTGCCGAGCCGGCTGCCGGGCAGCACGGTGACCTCGCGCCGCCGGTAGACGGCCGGCGCCTCCTGGTGGCCGCCCTCGCCGACCCGGTCCGGCAGGTGCTGCTCCAGCGTGCCGCCGCGCACCGCGTTGAGCAGCTGCATGCCCCGGCAGACGGCGAGCAGCGGCAACTCCCGCTCCAGCGCGGCGGTCAGCAGCGCCGCCTCCCAGGCGTCGCGCAGCCGGTGCGGCGCCCCGGTCCGCGGGTGCGGCTCGGCGCCGTAGCGGGCAGGGTCGACATCGGGGCCGCCGCCCAGCACCAGCGCGTCCAGCCGGTCCAGCAGCCGCGCGGGCGCGCCGCCGGGCTGCGGCGGCAGCAACACGGCGGTGCCGCCCGCGGCGGTCACCGCGTCCACGTACGACTGCGGTATCAGCGCGGCCGGTTGCTGCCAGACGCCCCAACCGGCCTGCTCCAGGTAGCTGGTGATCCCCACCAGCGGGGCCCCGGTCACAGCCGCTCGAATCCGCGCCGCCGCTCCCAGTCGGTCACCGCCGCCTCGAAGGCGGCCTGTTCGACCTCCCCGGCGCGGGTGTAGTGCTGCACCACGTCCTTGCCGAAGGCCAGCGCGGCGGCCTCGCTGGCGGCGAAGGCGGCCACCGCGTCGCGCAGCGTGGCGGGCACCCGGGGCGCGTCGGAGGCGTAGGCGTTGCCGATGAACTCGGGCTCCAACTCCAGCTGTTGCTCGACCCCGTGCAGCCCGGCGGCGATCAGCGCGGCGACCGCCAGGTACGGGTTGACGTCGCCGCCGGGCACCCGGTTCTCGAACCGCAGCGAGGCCCCGTGCCCGACCACCCGCAGCGCGCAGGTCCGGTTGTCCCGCCCCCAGGCGATCGCGGTCGGCGCGAAGCTGCCGGGCACGTACCGCTTGTAGGAGTTGACGGTCGGGGCGAGCAGCAGCGCGAACTCGCCCAGGCAGGCCAGCTGTCCGGCCAGGAAGTGCTCCATGGTGCGGGAGAACCCGTGCGCGCCGTTGCCCGGGAAGACCGGCTGCCCGGCCTGGTCGCGCAGACTCAGGTGGATGTGGCAGGAGTTGCCCTCGCGCTCGTCGTACTTCGCCATGAAGGTCAGGCTGACGCCCTCCTGGGCGGCGATCTCCTTGGCGCCGGTCTTGTAGACGGAGTGGTCGTCGCAGGTGGCCAGCGCCTCGGCGTAGCGGAAGGCGATCTCGTGCTGCCCGAGGTTGCACTCGCCCTTGGCGGACTCCACGGTCAGCCCGGCGCCGGCCATCTGGTTGCGCAGCCGGCGCAGCAACGGCTCGATCCGGCCGGTGCCGAGGATCGAGTAGTCCACGTTGTACTGGTTGGCCGGGGTGAGCTTGCGGTAGTCCCGGTCCCAGGCCTGCTCGTAGCTGTCCTTGAAGACGATGAACTCCAACTCGGTGCCCACCTGGGCCTGCCAGCCGTAGGCGGCGAGCCGGTCCAGCTGCCGGCGCAGCACCTGCCGCGGCGAGACCGCGATGGGCGCGCGGTCCTGCCCGGCCAGGTCGCACTGCACCATGGCGGTGCCGGGGTGCCAGGGCACCAGCCGCAGGGTGCTCAGGTCGGGCACCATCACCAGGTCGCCGTAGCCGTTCTCCCAGGAGGAGATCCGGTAGCCGTCCACGGTGTTCATCTCCACGTCCACCGCGAGCAGGTAGGAGCAGCCCTCGGCGGCGTGCGGCAGCACCTCGGTGAGGAAGTGCTCGGCGGCCAGCCGCTTGCCCTGCAGCCGGCCCTGCATGTCGGTGGCGGCCAGCACCACGGTGTCGATGGTGCCTTCGGCCACCCGGTTGCGGAGCTGATCGAGGGTCAGCCGGGCGCTGCTCATCCTGCCTCCTGATCCGTCGCCGACTCGGCGGTGCGCGGTCCGGTGAACCAGTGGCGGGCCGAGGACAGCCACCAGAGGCCGGCGGATCCGAGCACCACGGCGATCGCGACGGAGGTGTAGTTGAAGTTCTTGACGGTGATCGGGCTGAGGGTCGGCAGCATGAAGAGCACGGTGATCAGCCCGGTCCAGCCGACCGCGACGGCGCCGATCGGCCGGCTCCAGCGGCCCAGGTGCCAGGGGCCGCGCCGGAATTCCGCGCCCTGGCGCAGCCGCAGCCAGACCGGGATGATATAGGCGAGGTAGAGGCCGATCACCGAGACCGAGGTGACCGCCTGGTAGGCCGTGGAGTTCCAGAGCGCGGGCAGACCGAGGAGCAGCGCACCGCCGGTGCCCAGCCAGATGGCGTTCACGGGGGTCTGGGTGCGCGGGTCGATCCGGTGCCAGAACCTGGCGCCGGGCAGCGCGCCATCCCGCGAGAAGGCGTACACCATGCGGGAGTTGGCGGTGACCGAGGCCAGTCCGCAGAAGAACTGGGCGCCGATCACGATGATCAGCAGCAGTTCGGCACCGGTCCGGCCGAGCGCGTCCAGGAAGATCTGCGCGGGCGGCACGTTGGTCTGCGTGGTGGCCTCCTCCTGGTAGTGCTGGATCGCGAAGGTCAGCCCCAGCAGCAGGATCCAGCCCGCGGCGATCGAGACGCCTATCGAGTTGACGATGCCGCGCGGACCGGAGCGAGCCGCGTCACGGGTCTCCTCGGTCATGTGCGCGGAGGCGTCGTAGCCGGTGAGCGTGTACTGGGCCAGCAGCAGGCCCAGCAGCGAGACGTAGACGGCGGCGAACGGGCCGTGGAAGCCGGTGGTGTTGGCGAAGTGGCCGAAGACGAAGCCGGCCGAGGCGTGGCGGTGCGGCAGCAGCGCCAGGGCGCCGACGATCAGCACCACGCCGATCAGGTGCCACCAGACGCTGACCGTGTTGAACAGCGCGATCAGCCGCACCCCGAAGCAGTTCAGCAGGCCGTGCAGCAGCAGGATCACCGCGAAGATCAGCACGGTGTGCGGGGCGGTGGCGGCGAAGCCGAACCGCAGGTCGAGCAGGGCGTTGGTGAAGGTGGCGGCGCCGTAGTCGACGCTCGCGGTGACGGCGATCTGGCCCATGAAGTTGCACCAGCCGGTGACCCAGCTGGCGGCGGGCGCGTTCTTCCGGGCCAGTTTGGCGGCCCAGAAGTAGAGGCCGCCGGCGGTCGGGTAGGCGGAGCAGATCTCGGCCATCGCCAGGCCCACGCAGAGCGTCATCAGCCCGACCACCGGCCAGCCCCAGATGATCAGCGCGGGGCCGCCGGTCACCATGCCGTAGCCGTAGAGGGTCAGGCAGCCGGAGAGGATCGAGACGATCGAGAAGGAGACGGCGAAGTTCGAGAAGCCGGAGAGCGAGCGGGCCAGCTCCTGGGTGTAGCCCAGCTCGCGCAGGCGCCGTTCGTCCGCTGTAACGGCCACGGCGTCGGCCGGTAACAGCACAGCGGGAGCCTGGTCGGCAGGCGGAATTTCGAAGGACATGCACTCCCCTGGGGGAAGAGGGGCCGGTGGGGGATCCGAGACGTGCGTCCACCGCAGTGGCCGCAATGGCCTGTTTCCGGACCATTGACGTATGGCGCATGCTTCCGTCTGGACCACCACCGCGTCAAGGCCCCCGCGCTCAGCCGCGTCATGCCTCCACCGATCGCACCCCGGTACGATTCCCGCGTGGACATAGCCGGCGGCGACCCGCTGATCGACTGGGCGGGCGGTGCGATCTTCCGCCCGGTCCGGACCGGCAACACCTTCGAGGAGACCGTCGAGCGGATCCTCGCGGCGGTGAAGCTCGGCGTCTTCGGCTACGGCGACCGGCTGCCCGCCGAGCGGGAGTTGGCGGTCCGGATGGGCGTCAGCCGGGAGACCCTGCGCGAGGCGCTGCGCTCGCTGCAGGCCGCCGGCTGCGTGGAGTCCCGCCGCGGCCGCTACGGCGGCACCTTCGTCACCTACCGGCTGCCGCCGCCCGACCCGGCCGACCTGCGCCGGGCCGTCGAGGACCTGGGCGCCGGCCTGGAGGACGCGCTCACCTACCGGCTGGTGCTGGAGACCGGCGCCGCCGAGCAGGCCGCCCGCCGCCCGCTGGCCGAGGAGCACCGCGCCCACCTGCGCGACCGCCTGGCCGCGCTGGAGGCGGCCGGCCCGGAGGACTACCGCCGGCTGGACTCCCGCTTCCACCTGGCGATCGCCGAGCTCACCGGCTCCCCCTCGCTGGCCGCGGGCGTGGCGCAGAGCCGGATGCGGCTCAACGACCTGCTCAACGCGATCCCCGTGCTGGACCGCAACATCGAGCACGCGGCCCTGCAGCACCGGGCGATGGCGGACGCGATCCTGGCGGGCGACGTCGCCGCCGCCCGCCGCGCCACCGAGGAGCACCTGGAGGGCACCGCGGCCCTGCTCCGCGGCTTCCTCGGCTGAGGGTCAGCGCCCCTGGGTGTTCACGGTGGTGCTGTCCGTCGGCGTGCTGGTGTCGCGCCAGGCCGAGCTGCTGACGTCGGCGGCCAGGCCGAGCACCAGGTAGGCGATCAGCAGCGCGGTGCCGAGCTTGCTCATCAGCAGCGGGCGGGTGGCGGAGACCGGCGGTTCGCTGCCGGGCTGGTCGCCGAAGAGCCCCTTGGGGTAGGCGGAGCTGAGCATCAGGCTGTACGCGATGAACCGCATCCGGTAGCGCGCCAGCGCCGCCGTCGCCTCGAAGACCGGGCGCGGCTGGCGGCCGGCGACCAGCGTGATCAGCCAGAGGAAGAAGGCCAGCACCAGCCAGCCCGCGCCGAGCAGCCCGTTGATGACGGCGGCCGGGATCATCAGGACCAGCCGGAAGAAGACGGCGGCCCGGTTGAGCCGCCCGGGCCGCACCTCGACCCCGACCGGGTAGGGCTGCGAGAGCCGCAGCGCGAACGGCGGGTACTGGTCCACCAGCAGGGTCTGACTGGCGATCAGCCGGGTGTCGTACCCGAGGTACCCGGCCAGGTAGCCGGCGACCGGCCCGGGCAGCCGCGCGGTGAAGAGCGCGGCGAACCAGCCGAGGACCACGGCGAAGAAGGCGGCGATCGAGAGCACCCAGAGCACGATGTAGTGCGGGATCAGGATCAGCCAGCGGAAGGCCACGGTGAGCCGGCGCTGCCGGCCCGGTTCGGGCAGGTCCAGCACCGGCAGGAACTCCGGCGGTCCGGCGGCCGCCGCCGCGGGCATCGTCCAGCCGCCCTCGCCCTGTGCCATGCCGCACTCCTCACTGCTCCGCCGCTGCCCGCTGCCCCCGTCGCACCGCCACGGTCGCAGCGCGCGGTGCCGTCCGCACCCGGGCGGGGCCGGACGGGTCAAGGACCGCTTGGGAAAGGCCACTGCCGAATCCGACTCTCGGATACCAATTGATAGCCTCTTCGCGTGCGACTGACCAAGGGGACCGACATCGCCCTGCGGATCGCCATGCGTTTGGCGGTCCTGCAGGACCAGAACCCGACCACCCGCGAGGTGGCCGCCGCCGTCGACGTGCCGTACACGCACGCCGCGAAGGTGGTCAGCAGACTGCAGCACCTGGGCGTGGTCACCGCCCGCCGCGGCAACGGCGGGGGGCTGGCGCTCACCCAGGCCGGACGGACCGGCTCGCTCGGTCAGCTGGTCAGGGACTTGGAGGGGGTCGGCGACCCGGTCGGCTGCGAGGACGACCCGCCCTGCCCGCTGCGTGCCGCCTGCCGGCTGCGCGGAGCGCTGCGCGGAGCCCAGGAGGCGTTCTTCGCCGCGCTCGACCCGCTCTCGATCGAGGACCTGGTGGCCCCGCCGACCGGCCCGGTGCTGCTCTCGCTGAGCCCGCGCCGCGCCGACTGACCGGTCGGCACGGGGGATTGATCCGGTGTCAGCACGCCGTCGAATACGAAGATCATCTACCACTTTGGAGCCCACGATGCTGTCCGCGCAGGCCGCCTCCACCGTTCGCGCCACCCTGCCCGCCGTCGGCGGGGCGATCGGGGAGATCACCCCGGTCTTCTACCGGCGGCTCTTCGCCGCCCACCCCGAGCTGGCCCGCGACCTCTTCAACCGCGGCAACCAGGCCGCCGGCAGCCAGCAGCAGGCGCTGGCCGGCTCGATAGCCGCCTTCGCCACCGCGCTGCTGGAGCGCCCGCAGGAGCGCCCGGACGCGATGCTCGCCCGGATCGCCCACAAGCACGCCTCGCTGGGCGTGTGCGCCGAGCAGTACCCGGTGGTGCGCGAGCACCTGTTCGCCGCCATCGCCGAGGTGCTGGGCGAGGCCGTCACCCCCGAGGTCGCGGCCGCCTGGGACGAGGTCTACTGGCTGATGGCCAACGCCCTGATCGCCATCGAGGCCCGGCTCTACCAGGAGGCCGGCGTGCCGGCCGGCGGGGTCTGGGGCGAGTACCTTGTGGTCGGCCGCCGGGACGAGACCCCCGAGGTGGTGACCTTCGAGGTCCGCCCGGCCGACGGCTCCCCGGCGCCGGCGCAGTCGCCCGGCCAGTACGTCTCGGTCCAGGTCGAACTGGCCGACGGCGCGCACCAGATCCGCCAGTACAGCCTCTCCGGCGCCTCCGCCGAAACCCTGCGGTTCTCCGTCAAGCGCGACGGCGAGGTCTCCACCCGCCTGCACGAGCACGCCGCGCCGGGCAGCACGGTGCGGGTCAGCCGCCCGTTCGGCGACGTCCACTTGGACGAGGCCGGCGACTCCCCCGTGCTGCTGGTCTCCGCCGGGATCGGCTGCACCCCGATGATCGGCATCCTCGACCGGCTGGCCGCGACCGGCTCCAAGCGCCGGGTGATCTCCGCGCACGCCGACCGCTCCCCCGCCGAGCACGCCTTCCGCGCCGAGCTGGCCCGGCTGACCGCGGAACTGCCGGAGGCCGAGGCGCACATCTGGTACGAGCACCCGGCGGACGCCGACTGGCCGGCCGACCGCACCGGACTGATCGACCTGGACGCGCTGGTGGTGCCGGCCGGCGCCACCGCCTACCTGTGCGGGCCGCTGCCCTTCCTGCGCTTCACCCGCAACCAGCTGATCGACGCCGGGGTGCCCGCCGCCTCGATCCACTACGAGGTGTTCGGCCCGGACCTCTGGCTGGCCAACGCCTGAACCACCCCAGCACAGGCGGGCCCGCCCGTCAGCCCTCCAGCGTCTCGCGGACCCGGCGCGAGGGCGCGAAGGTGTACAGCTCCAGCACGGCCGGCGGGTCCACCAACCCGGGCCCGCCCGCGCCGACCCACTCGGTGATGTCCCGGGCGGCGTCCGGGTCGTTGACGAAGCCCAGCCAGACCGGCCGCCCACCGGCCCGCCGCCCCTCGGCGGAGGGCTGGACGACGATCACATTGGCCCGGTCGCAGGCGTCCAGGCAGTCCACCGGCCGCACCTCGGCCACCCCGGCCAGCCCGTGGCGCAGGTCGTTCAGCTGGCCCCGGTGGTCCACCCCCGGGACCTTCACCGTGCCGCAGCAGCACCCCCGGCAGACCGCCACCCGGCAACGCGCCTCTCCCGCACCCGCCGCCTGCTCCCGCTGCCGCCGCGCCATCGACCCCACCCCATCCATGCTGATCACTCCATCAGCTGATCAGTATGACCTGCGCCCGCCCACACCCCGTCAGCGCCCGCGCCACCACCGGCGACGCGCCCGGCTCCAGAACCAGCCGGCGGGCGGCTTGTCGGAGCGCCAGGGTTCGGGGCCCGGTGGCTCGCGGCGCCAGCGGGCGGCCAGCATCCGGGCCCGGCCGGACGGCTCCGTCACCGGCGCGGCACGGATGAACGCCTCGTCCAGCTCGACCTCGTCCCAGTCGTCCTCGTCCGCCGCCATCGGCCACGCCACCTCCCACCCCGCTCAACGCACGGTGGCGGCCGCGGAGTGCCCGATAACCGTTCGTTATGGGCACCAGCCGATCCAGCTCTTGGACGTATGGCCGCGACCGGAGCAGAGTGGACCCCGAAGCGATCTTCGACTCCCAAGGAGCGGGCCATGACCGCCTACATCCTCGTCCCGGGCACCTACCACGGCGGGTGGTGGTTCGAGCCGATCGCCGAGCGGCTGCGGCAGCAGGGCCACCGGGCGGTCGCGCTGAGCCTCACCGGCCTCGGCGAGCTCAACCACCTGCTGGACGGTTCCGTCAACCTCGAGACCCACATCGAGGACGTGCTCCGGGCGGTCGACGCCGAGGAGGCCGAGCAGGTGGTGCTGGTCGGCCACAGCTACGGCGGGATGCCGATCACCGGCGCGGCCGACCGCCGGCCCGAGCGGATCCGCTCGCTGGTCTACCTGGACGCCTTCGTCCCGCGCGACGGCGAGTCGGTGCTCGACATCCAGCCGGCGGACTGGCGGCAGCGGATCCTGAACGCGGCGAGCGGCAACGGCTACGCGATGGTCCCGCCGCCGATCCTCAGCGAGCAGGAGCCGCGGGTCACCAGCCACCCACTGGGCTCCTCGGTGCAGCGGATCCGGCTGACCGGAGCGCAGGAGAAGGTCGAGCGCCGCACCTACGTGCACCACAGCGCCTTCGTGGGCACCCCGTTCGTCCCGACCTGGGAGCGGATCCGCCAGGAGCCGGGCTGGACGGCCCTGGAGCTGCCGATCGGCCACGACATCGTGCGCGAGGCGCCGGAGGAGTTGCTGGAGCTGCTGCTGGCCGAGTGATCCGAACTCAGCCCACCTTCTCCCGACCGCCGCTCTCGGCCGACCGCCGCACCGCGTCCAGCAGCCGGTGCAGCCGCAGCCCTTCGGCGAAGTCCGGTACTCGCCGCCCGCCGTCCCGCAGGTCGGCGGCGAGCCGGGCGTAGAGCTCGCCGACGTGGTAGCCCTCCGCCCCGGTCCTGTCCTGATCCACCATCACATAGCTCTCTGGCAGCGCGAGTTCGCTCATCTCGCCACCCAGCTCGCGCGAGCCGAGCAGCCGCAGCCCGCCCATCTGGATGCCGCCGGGCCCGGCCGGGCCGGTGGACTCCAGCGTCAGCACCCCTTCGGTGCCGACCAGTTCGATCCGCGTACCGGCCCCGGCCGGCCGGCCGTCGTGGATGTGCGCCGACACCACGGCGCCACCCGGCAGCGTGCCGCCGACCAGCACCTGGTCGGGGCTGCTGACCGGCACCCGGCGGTCGCTGTCACCCGCCAGGTACGAGGTCCGCCACTGGGACAACTCTCCTCGCACCTCGAGCAGTTCACCGACCAGATACTGCACCGCGTCCAGCGTGTGGCCGCCCGCCACCTCCAGGGTGCCGGCCGCGTTGGCCCGGTCCAGGGTGTAGAGCGCCCAGTCCGGCATCCGCTCACCGGCGCCCTTGGCCCGGCCGGAGTAGACCGTCACCGAGCCGAGTTCACCCAGGTAGCCGTCGGCGATCAGGTCCCGGGCCTGCAACAGGGCCGGGGCGAATCGGGCCTGCAGTCCGATCGCGGTGCGCACCCCGGCCACGGCGGCGGCCTCGACCAGATGCTCCGCCTCCGCGGTGGTGCGGGCCAGCGGCCACTCGCAGTAGACGTGCTTGCCGGCCGCCAGCGCGGCGCTCACCAGCTCCAGGTGAGCGGGCACCTTGACCGTGACGACCACCAGGTCGACCTCCGGATGCTCGGCCAGCTCCCGCGCGTCGGCGAAGGCGTGCGCCACCCCGAAGTGCTCGGCGGCCGCCTTCGCACTCTCGATCCGACTGGTGCCGACCGCCGTGATCTCGTACTCCGGCAGCGACCGCAGCGCGGGAATGTGCGCCCTGGCCGCCCACCCCTGGTGCGGGTTCACTCCGATGATGCCGACCCGAATCCGCTGCTCCGCCATGGCAAGGCTCCGCCCCTCGAAAGAAACGGACAACTCCTGTCCGCTTGCTCGATGACAGTAGCCAACCGGACAGCTCCGGTCCAGTTCTTCGGGTCACCCGGTAGGCTCGACCTATGGACACGCATTCGAGCGCCGTGGACCGGCTCTTCGCCGATCCGACGGGCCGTCAGCCCCGCGCCGACGCCCGGCGCAACGCGGAGCGCCTGGTGGCCGCGGCCCGGCTGGCGATCGCCGAGATCGGCGCGGATGCCTCGGCCCACGAGATCGCGGCCCGCGCGGGGGTCGGCATCGGCACGTTCTACCGCCGTGTCCCGTCCCGCGAGGCCCTGCTGATGGCGATCCTGGAAGACGTGCTGAGCGAGATCCGCCGAGCCGCCGACGAGGCCCTGCTCGATCCGGACCCCTGGCACGGCCTCTCCGGGTTCGCTGCCGAGTACGTCGGCCTGCGCGGCGAGAGCTGCGGAATCAGTGACGCCCTCGGCGGCGCCTGCGGCGAGCGCCTGGACGACCTGCTCGCCGAACTGCGCGACCGCTTCCGCCTGTTGGTCACCCGCGCCCAAGAGGCCGGCGCCGTCCGCCCGGACCTGGCCTGGCAGGACCTGCCGTTCCTGCTCGCCTCACTCACTACGGGCCACCGCACCCTCGGCCTGACCGCCGACGAGGACCAGTGGCGCCGTGGCCTGCGCGTACTGCTCGACGGCCTGCGCACCCCGGAACCCGCCCCGCTCCCCGGTCACCCGCCGCACTGAAAGCCGACCGGTACTCCAGTTCGCCAGCCGACCATCACCACCCGGAGCTCCCCCTGTCCTCCCCCTCGCCGATGGGCCCCGCCGACGTCGACCAGGCCGTCCGCGCCACCCTCGCCCTCCTCGCCCCGCACAGCGGTGCCGACTGGTCCGTCCCCGCCGGCTCCCTCACCTGGAGCTGCCGGGAGACCGCCGCCCACATCGCCCACGACCTGCTCGCCTACGCCGCCCAACTCGCCGGGGCCGCGCCCGAGGCCTACCTGCCGATCGACCTCACGATCCAGCAGCAGGCCGAGCCCGCCGACCTGCTCCGCATCATCAGCGCTTGCGGCCGCCTGCTCTCCACCCAGCTTGCCGCCGCCGACCCCGCCGACCGGGCCTGGCACTGGGGCCCCTGCGACCCGAGCGGCTTCGCCGCGATGGGCACCGCCGAGGTGCTGCTGCACACCCATGACATCGCCCGGGGGCTCGGCCTCGACTGGCAGCCGCCCGCGCCGGCCGCTGCCCGCGTCCTCGACCGGCTCTTCCCGCAGGCCCCCGCGGGCGACCCGGTGGCGGTGCTCCTCTGGCAGACCGGCCGCGGCGAGCTGCCCGGCCGGGACCGGCTCACCTCCTGGGTCTGGAAGGCCGCGCTCAAAGCGTGACCCAAGGCGTGAAACGACCGAGCGGGCGCCCCGGGAAGGGACGCCCGCTCACTCCTCGTAGGAGGCTCAGGACTGGCCGCCGTCCTGACCCATCGCCAGGATCTGGTCGTAGCCGAGGCCCAGGCGGTTCATCGCCCGGATCTCCTCCGCCGAGCCGCCGGTCTTCTGCACCAGCTCCTGCACCTGGGCGTCGGTCAGCGTCGGCGCGGGGGTGTCGGGGAACTTGGTGCCGGTCAGCGCGCTGCCGTCGGCGCCCGCGCCCACGCCCGCCATGCCGCCGGCGAGGGCGCCGAAGGCGGCGGTCAGGTCCTGCTCGGTCAGCTTGACGGCCTTCTCCGGCGCCTGCACCTGCTTGGCGGTCTGGTCGAAGGTCAGCTTCAGCGGCAGCTGGGTGCCGGCCGGGGCCTTCTTGTCCAGCTGGGCCAGGTCGAAGCTGAGGCCGGTGAGCGCGCCGTTCTTGATCGACAGCAGGGCGCTGACGTTCTTGTCCGGGAGGTCGGTGGGGGCCGAGGTCGGGAGGCCGGCCTCCTTCGGCAGCTGGTCGGTCACCGGCTTGACGGCCTTCAGCAGGTCGTCGGCGAGCTTGCGGAAGGGGGCGGAGACGGCGATCTGGTCGGCGCCGTCCGCCTTGCCCTTGGCCTCGAAGCTGAAGTCGCCGGTGAAGGCGGACTTCAGCGAGTCGAGCACGTTCTGCTGAGCCTTCGGGTCCAGCGTGGGCTGGGCCGCGGCGGCCGCACCGGAGTCGCCGTTCGCCGCCGCCCTGCGGCCGGAGTCGGCGAGCAGCGACGGGTCGAGCTCGGCCCAGCCGCCGCTCAGCGCCTCCTTGAGCGGGGCGAGGCTGCTGCCCATGGCGTCCAGGCCCTCGGTCACCGAGGCCGGGTCCTCGCCGACCGCGGTGGCCAGCGCCTTGAGGTCGCCGTGCAGGTAGGTGAGGCCGGCGACCTGGCGGAGCTCCACCAGCGCGGCGCCGCTGCGGTCGGCGATCAGGTAGTCGGCGTGGAGCTGCTTCAGCTCGGCCTCGGCCTGCGGGTCGGGCGAGGCGCCGGTCGCCGGGCGGGCGGACTTGAGGTCCTTCAGCGGCTTGTCGGCGTGCAGGCTGATCGAGACGGTCAGGCCGGTCAGCGCCTTTGCGGCCTTCTCGTCCGGGCCGTCGCCGACCGCCTTGGAGTAGGCGGTCAGCTGCTCGGGGGTGGCGTCCAGCGAGAGCTTCACGCTCAGGTCCTGGCCCTCGCCCAGCTTCTGGAAGGCGTCGGACACCTTCTGGCCGGCGGTCAGCTCCTTGACGGTGCCGCAGGCGGCCAGACCGGCCGTCAGCACGGCGGCACCGGTGGTGGCGACGAGAGCGGCGCGAACGGCGCGCGCTATCGCGGTGTTGATGGCGGTCTCCCCCCTCAGCAGGCTCTTTTTTGCCTGTTCTTTACATCTGACGGGAGACAACATACAACACCGTCACAGGTGCTCCGCCACCAATATTCCGCGCAGCCTGGCCACCACCTCCTGCCACCGCTCGCCCTCCCCCGACTCGGCCCAGAGCTCGGCCAACTCCGAGCCGGGGCCGGTCACCGCGTCCAGCGCGCGCACCGCGAGACCGACCAGCTCGCCACCCAGCCCGGGGATCTCCTCCTGCGGTCCCCACACGGGGTTCACCGGTTCACCACCACGGCACCGCGCGGCGACCAGCGCCGCGGCGGCCACCGCCTCCTGCCCGAGGTCCGCGTCCAGCTCAGCCCCGCTGGCCGGCGCCGCCAGCAGCGCGGCGCGGACCAGGCCGGGGCGCGCTCCGATCGGCGACCGGTCCAGCGTGTCCGCGAAGTCGGCCGCTCCGTCGTTGTCGAAGGGTCCGAAGTCCCAGGTGCCCATGGAGCCGCTCCTCCTCGTGTTCGAGTGGTCGACGGCCATGCTGACACCCGGGACTGACAACTCCCCGCAGCTCAGGACGGAGGTCAGACAACCCGGCGGGGCGGCCCCGCGGGCGGCTGTTCGAACACCCGGAACCGCATCCCGGCCTCCTGCAGCCGCCCGGTCAGCGCCTCGCCCATGGCCGCCGACGGCGTCACCTGGCCCGCCGTCACCGGCAGGTCCGGGTCGAACGCCAGGCAGAGCGCGGCCTCGGCGAGGATCCGCGAGGTCTCGGTGTAGCCCGGGTCGCCGCCGGAGACCTCGGTGTAGACGGTCGCCCCGGCGGCCTCGGCCACGAACCTGACCGCGAACCAGCCCTTGGCCCGCTGCTCCGCGCTCGGCCCCTCCCCCGGCGCGCGCAGCCGTCCGAGCGCCCGGCGGACGGCGGGCAGCTGCGCCCCGAGGGCGATCAGCCCGACCGCCGCGGTGCCGCCCAGCGCCACCGGCAGCCGCCGCACGGCCGCGTAGTGGCTGTACCGGAAGTCGGCACCGTACTCCGGCAGCGCGGCGGCCGAGCGGGCCACCACCTGCGGGTCGATGGTGGGCAGCGGCCAGGCCCAGGCCTGCGCCTCGGTGGACCAGTGCGGGCGCTCGGTGGCGGTGCTGATCCGCCGGCCGGCCGGGCGGGGGTCGGCGGCCCGGCGCTCCTTGGCGGTCCGCAGCGCGGCGCGCGGGCGGGAGAGCGCGGTCAGCACGGAGTCGAAGGTCCCGCCGGACGGGCTGCCGCCGGCCCGCACGTAGCCGCGCACCCGGACCTCGGCGCCCTCGGTGGCCACCGGCAGCTGGGCCAGCGCGAACCGCACGCCCAGGTCGTGCGGCACCGAGTCGAAGCCGCAGGAGTGCACCAGGCGGGCGCCGCTGCGCACCGCCCGCTCGTGGTGGCGCAGGTACATCCGGTCCACGAACTCGGGCTCGCCGGTCAGGTCCAGGTAGTCGGTGCCGGCCTCGGCGCAGGCGGCCACCAGCGGCTCGCCGTAGCGCAGGTAGGGGCCGACGGTGGAGACGACCACCCGGCTGGACCGGGCCACCTCGGCGAGCGCGGCCCGGTCGCCGGCGTCCGCGGTGAGCAGCGGCAGCTCGGCCAACTCGGGGTGGGCCGCGGCGAGTTCGCTCCGCACGGCGGCCAGCCGCTCGGGGCTGCGCCCGGCCAGCGCCCAGCGGCAGTCCGGCGGCACGGCCGTGGCGAGGTACTCGGCGGTGAGCCGACCGGTGAACCCGGTGGCACCGAAGAGGACGAGGTCAAAGGGGCGTTCGGCGTCCATCGAGCTGATCCCTACTGGCCGGTAGTCGTGTCGGGCCACGCTAGGACGGCGCCGGGCCACTGTCAACGAAGCGCCAACCCGGCGCGCCACCAGGCCTCTTGGCGTTAGGTCAACAGTTCGCCAAATCGACGAAGCGAGGCTTCCTGAGCCCTTGCTGAGTACTTCCTGATGCTGTTTGATGAACACCGGTCAAGCGGCCCCGGAAGCAGCCCCCCGGCTCCCCACAAAGCCGGCCCCGGTACACCGGGCCCCGCCGCCGACCTCGACGGGACCCGTCCGGCCGCACCCGGCCCCTTCCGGTCCCCGCCTGTTCCCCCACCCCCAAGAGGAGCCAGGAATGCGCGACTCGCGCGAACCCCGTACCGTCCGCCGCCTGACCGGCATCGCGACCGCCGCCGCGCTGGCCACCGCCGGCCTGGTGGCCGGCGCCGGCAGCAGCAACGCGGCGCCCGCCGCCGCCCCCGGCGTGCACCTCGTCACCACCCACGGCCAGGTGCAGCGGGTGGAGACCCACGGCCGGCACGGCGTCGTCCCGTTGAAGGGCAGCGCCCACCGGACCGCCGCCCGCCCGGCGGCCGGCGGCGGTGACCTGGTCTACGGCGGCGGTCCGGTCCAGCACCAGGTCACCGTGTACCTCGTCTTCTGGGGTAACCAGTGGGATAGCGACGGCAACGGCGTTCAGCAGTACGAGACCGACCTCTTCAACGGCCTCGGCACCGGCCAGGACACCTGGTCCACCGTCACCTCCCAGTACACGGACAGCAGCGGTGCCGGCCCGGCGTTCAACGGTGCGGTGCTCGGCGGCACCTGGGTGGACGACTCGGCCGCCGCCCCCGGCTCGGCCGCCCAGGCCGACATCGCGGCCGAGGCCAACGTCGGCGCCCAGCACTTCGGCGTCTCCGGCACCGACGCCCAGATCGTGGTGATGAGCCCGAGCGGCACCTCGCCCGACGGCTTCCCGAACAGCGGCTTCTGCGCCTGGCACGACTGGAACGGCACCGTCTCCTACACCAACATGCCCTACGTGCTGGACGCCGGCTCCGGCTGCGGCGCCAACTCGGTGGGCGGCCAGCTCGACGGCTTCAGCATCGTCGAGGGCCACGAGTACGCCGAGAGCCTGACCGACCCGGAGCCGTCCAGCGGCTGGGTCGCCTCCGACGGCGAGGAGAACGGCGACCTGTGCGCCTGGCAGAACCTGGCCGCGGTCAGCCTGCCCACCGGCTCCTTCGCGATGCAGCCCACCTGGAGCAACGCGGCCGGCGGCTGCGCGATGTCCAGCTGATCTCCGGCCGGTAGCGGAGTGGGCCCGCCGGGACCGTCAGCCCCGGCGGCTCGCGCGGGTCCACTCCAGCAGGCGCTCCACCGGCCAGGTGGTCACCACCCGCTCCGGCGGCACCCCCGCCTCGGCCGCGCGCAGGCAGCCGTAGTCCTGCCAGGCGAGCTGGCCGGGTGCGTGGGCGTCGGTGTCCAGCGCGAACAGGCAGCCCGCCCGCTCCGCCTCGCGCAGCAGCCGCAGCGGCGGATCCCGGCGCTCCGGACGGGAGTTGATCTCCACGGCGGTGCCGTGCTCGGCACAGGCGGCGAACACCGCCGCCGCGTCGAACTCCGACTCCGGGCGCGGCTTCCCGCCGCCGCGCACCCCGCCCTCCTTGCCCAGCAGCCGTCCGGTGCAGTGGCCCAGCACGTCCACCAGCGGATTGGCCACCGCGGCCAGCATCCGCCGGGTCATCGGCCCGGCCGGCATCCGCAGCTTGGAGTGGACGGAGGCCACCACCAGGTCCAACTCGGCCAGCAGCTCCGGCTCCTGGTCCAGCGAGCCGTCCTCCAGGATGTCGCACTCGATGCCGGTCAGCAGCCGGAACGGCGCCAACTCCTCGTTCAGCCCGGCCACCACCTCCAGCTGCCGGCGCAACCGCTCGGGGCTGAGCCCGTGGGCCACCGTCAGCCGCGGCGAGTGGTCGGTCAACACCGCCCACTCATGGCCGAGTTCACGGGCGGTGCGGGCCATCAGGGCGATCGGGCTGCCGCCGTCCGACCAGTTGGAGTGCAGATGGCAGTCGCCGCGCAGCACGGCCCGCAACTCGGCCGCCGCGCCGGTCAGTTCGGGCAGGGCCTGGGCCGCGCGCTGCTCCGCCTCGGCCAGGTACCCGGGGGTCCGCCCGGCCAGCGCCTCCGCCACCACCCCGGCGGTCACCGGCCCCAGCCCGGGCAGCGCGGCCAGCCCGGCCGCCGTCCTGGGCAGCTCGGTCCGCGGGCGCAGCTCGTCCGCCGCATTGCGGAAGGCCTGCACCCGGTAGCTGGAGGCCTGCTCGCGCTCCAGCAGGAAGGCGATCCGCTCCAGGGCCGCGATCGGGTCCATGCCGCCATGATCCGCCATCCGCCCGGCGCGTCGCGGCCGACTCGCCGGGCCGTCCGGCTGACACCATCGACCCATGCCCGATCCCACCGCGACGGTGACCGAAGTCGCCGGGCGCCGGCTGCGCCTGACCCACCTGGACCGCGTCCTCTACCCCGGCACCGGCTTCACCAAGGCCGCCCTGCTGCACTACTACACCCGGGTGGCCCCGGCCATGCTGCGGCAGCTGGCGGGCCGGCCGGCCAGCTTCCTGCGGCTGCCGGAGGGAGTGGACGGCCAGCGCTTCTGGGCGAAGCGGGTGCCGCCCGGCTCGCCGGACTGGGTGCCCCGGCTGGCGGTGACGCACCGCACCGAGACCATGCCCCAGGTGGTGGTGGACGACCTGCCGACCCTGCTCTGGGCCGCCAACCTGGGCTGCCTGGAGTTCCACGTCCCGCAGTGGCGCACCGACCCGGCCACCCACGACCGGCTGATCATCGACCTGGACCCGGGCGAGGGCACCGGTCTGCTGGAGTGCTGCGTCGTCGCCCTGACGGCCCGCCACCTGCTCGCCGAGGACGGGCTGACGGCCTTTCCGAAGACCACCGGCAGCAAAGGCCTGCACCTCAGCGTGCCGCTGCAACCCGCCCCGGCCGAGGCGGCGGGCGAGTACGCCAGGGCGCTGGCCCGGCGGCTGCGGCGGGCGCTGCCCGAGCTGGTGGTGGACCAGATGGCCAAGGAGCTGCGGCCGGGCCGGGTCTTCGTCGACTGGTCGCAGAACAACAGCGCCAAGACCACCGTCGCCGCCTACTCGCTGCGCGCCCGCCCCGCCCCCGCCGTCTCGGCCCCGCTCGGCTGGCCCGAACTCGCCGCCGCCCGGCGCCCGGAGGACCTGGTGTTCACCCCGGACGCCGTCGCGCAGCGCCTGGCGGCGGACGGCGACCCGCACGCGGGCCTGGCGGACCCGGGGCTGGCGGGGCGGCTGCCGGTCTAGCCCAGGAAGGCACCGGGTGAGGAGACTCAGGAGACCGCCCGCAGCCGCCGCTTCTTCCCCTTCGCCGGCCCCTGCAGCGCCTCGACCAGCTGCTCCCGGTTCATCGAGGACCGCCCGGGCACCTCCCGCTCGGTCGCCAGCCGGTACAGCTCCGCCTTGGTCAGCTCCCCGAGCTCCGGCTCCTTCCGGTCGGCCGCCGCCGGCTCCTCCGCCGGCTGCGCCGCCGACTGCTCCGCGGGCACCGCCGACGCCTGCTGCAGGCTCCGCTCCAGCACGGCCATCAGGTCCACCACGTTCGTGGACTCCGGCGCCGGCTCCGCCGTGACGACCTCCTTGCCCGCCACCTTGGCCTCCACCAGCTCGCGCACCTGGGCGGTGTAGTCGTCCCGGTAGGCCTCCGGGTCCCAGTCGGTGCTCAGCGCCTCGATCAGCTGGCAGGCCACCGCCAGCTCCTTCTCCGAGGGCACCGCCGCCTGCTCCGGCAGGCTGTCGATCTCCCGGTGCGGATCCCGCACCTCGTCGGCGTAGTGCATGGTCTGCAGCACCAGCACGTCGCCCTCCACCCGCACCGCCGCCAGATACTGCTTGCCCCGCATCACGAAGCTGGCCAGGCCGGCCCGGTTGGTCTCGGAGAGGGCGCGGTGCAGCAGGCCGTAGACCTTGGCGTACTCGGCGCCGCGCGGGCCCAGGTAGTAGGTCTTGTCGAAGAAGATCGGGTCCACCTGCGCGAGGTCGACGAAGCCGCCGATCTCGATCGACTTGGACCGTCCGGGTGAGATCCTGTCCAGCTCCTCCGGCTCCACCACCACGTACTCGCCCTCGGTCAGCTCGTAGCCCTTGACGATGTCGCGGTAGCCGACCTCCTCGCCGGTGCGCTCGTTGACCCGCTGGTTGCGCACCCGGTCGGAGGTGCCGCGCTGCAGCTGCCGGAAGTGCACCGCGTGGTCCTCGGTCGCCGAGTAGAGGCCCACCGGCACCGCCACCAGCCCGAAGCTCAGGGTTCCCGTCCAGATCGGCCTGGCCATCGCCGCACACCTCCTCCACACACCCCCTCCCGGTCCTCCCCATGGTGCTCCCCGCCGGGCCTCGGCGCACCACTCACCGGCCCCGTTACAGTGCGGACCATGGCGAGCGTCCCGAGCACCCCGACCGACGACCTCGGCCACCCCGTGCCGCTCACCCGCCCGGTGCGCCGGGTCGTCTCGCTGGTCCCCTCGCTGACCGAGGCGGTGGCCGCCACCGCGCCGGAGCTGCTGGTCGGCGCCACCGACTGGTGCACCCACCCCGCCGGCCTCGCCGTCGCCCGGATCGGCGGCACCAAGAACCCCGACACCGCCGCGATCACGGCGCTCCGCCCCGACCTGGTGATCGCCAACGAGGAGGAGAACCGCGCCCCCGACCTGGCCGCCCTGCGGGCCGCCGGCATCCCGGTGCACGTCACCGCGATCCGCACCCTGGACCAGGCGTTCGGCTCGCTGGACCGCCTGCTCACCACGGTCTGCGGCCTCCCCCGGCCGGCCTGGCTGGACCGGGCCGAGGCCGCCTGGGCCGCGGCCGAGCCGGGGCCCGCCGAGCCCCGGCCCGCCGTGGTGCCGATCTGGCGCCGTCCCTGGATGGTGCTGGGCCGGGACACCTTCGCCGGCGACCTGCTCGCCCGGCTCGGCGTGCGCAACCTCTACGCCGGCCACCCCGAGCGCTACCCGGCCGTCCCGCTGCCCGAGCTGCGTGCCGCCGGCCCCGGGCTGCTGGTGCTGCCGGACGAGCCTTACCGGTTCACCGCCGAGGACGGCCCCGAGGCCTTCCCCGGCGTCCCGGCCGCTCTGCTGAGCGGCCGTCACCTCACCTGGTACGGACCGTCACTGGTCGAGGCCCCCGCCGTACTGCGCGCGCAGCTCGACCGGGCCGTGCTCGGGCCGGCCGGCTGAACCGGTTCGATCCGGACCAGGGTCAGACCTCCCGCGACACGCTCCCATGAGGGTAGGCTAGCCTTCCTTAGGCTGCCCTTGCCTGCCGGCTCGGGGCCAGCTCTGCCGTGCGCCGCCGAGGCCGGTCCGGTCCCGACTGCTTCTCCCCCCGGCACCCCCTGACGCCCGAGGACCAGCGCGAGGACCCGCCAGTGCCCACACCCACCCCCGGCAGCGAGTCGGCCCGCCGGGCCGCCGCCTACTGCTGGCCGCACAGCTCCCCACCCCGCCCCGCCGACGGACCGCCCGACCCGCAGGCCGCCCTGGACGCCGAGGTGCGGCTGGCCCACGAGCAGGCCGCCGCGCTCGGGCTGGAGCTGGCCGCCCGGCACGTCTTCACCGATCCCCGCCCGCCGGCCTGGTCGCCGGACGGGCCCGATCCGAGCCGGCCCGCCGCCGACACCGGCTGGCAGGCGTTACTGGCCGCGTTGCGCGACGGCGAGGTGGCCCACCTGGTGCTGCCCGGCGCGCAGCGACTGGAGCGCCAACCCTGCGCCTACGCCGAGCTGCTGGCGCTGGCCACCGACCGCGGGGTGCTGCTGCACGGCCACCCGGACGACCTCAACGACGACGCGGTCCGCGCGGATGCCCTGCAACGCGCCGAACGCGCCTGCCAGTCGGCCCGGCAGGCCTCGGTCCGGGCCCGCAAGGCGCACCGGCAGGCGGCCGCCGAAGGCCGGACGCACGGCGGCGGGCTGCGCCGGTTCGGCTACACGGCGGGCATGGCCGAACTGGTGGCGGACGAGGCCGCGGTGGTCCGCGAGCTGTTCACCCGGTTCCTGGCCGGCGAGTCGCTGCGCGCGCTGGCGCTGGACCTGAACCAGCGTCAGATCCCCACCGCCTACGGCAACCGCTGGACGGTCAGCGGCGTCGGCCGGCTGATCGAGGCCCCGCGCTACGCCGGGCTCCGGGTGGCGGACGGCGAGCCGGCCCGGACGGCGGACGGCGGCTACGTGACGGCCGACTGGCCGCCCTGCGTGAGCCTCGCCGACTGGGAGGCGGCCCAGCGGCTGCGCGCCGACCGGGCACGGGCCCAGGCGGCGGGCCGCCGGCCGCGGCGCGAGTACCCGCTGACCTCACTGCTGCGGTGCACCCGGTGCGAGCGGCACATGGTCGGCTCGGCGATCGGCGGCTACCCGACCTACGCCTGCACCTCCAACAGCAGCCTGGAGGCCGAACACTGCTCCCGGCACATCGCCGCCGAGTCACTGGAGGCGCATGTCGCCGACCGGGCCATCGCACTGCTCGAGGCGCTCACCGAGCCGGTACTGGACGGGGTGCCGGTCGGCCCGACGGCCCGGTTCGGCTGGTCCCGGCTGAGTCCGGCGCGGCGGGCGGCGGTCTTCCGGCACTTCTTCGCCAGCATCCGGATCGCCGCCTCCTCGACCAGCCGAAGCGTCTTCGACCCCAGCCGGATAGAGATCCTGCCCCGCCGCGGCCCGACCGGCTGAGCCCGGTCAGCCCGGTGGCTCGCGCAGCGTGCGCAGCCGCCGCTGGTACTCCTCGTCGTCCAACTCCCCCTTGGCGTACCGCTCGGCCAGGATCCGCTCGGCCTCGGCCGAGCCGCCGCGCCCGACCGCCGTGGCCCCGGCACCGCCCCAGACCGGCGGCCCGGCGGCCGGCTCGGCCCGGCGCGCGGCCTGGGCCCGGAGCACCAGCACGATCAGCACCACGAGCAGCACCGCCAGCAGCCCGAAACCGACCGTGACCAACCAGAACCCCGGCCCCCACGCTCCACCGACATGGTGGTGATGGCGGAAGAACATCACGCACCGCCTCTCGTCGACCACCTTCCAGTGTGCGCCGCCATCCCACGCTCGATTGCTCGTTTCTGCGCGCAGATCCATTGAACGCGCAGAAACGGACTGTTAGCCTCCCTGGGACGGTGGTCCTCATCAACTTCTCATCCAACCGGCCATGCCACTGTCATGATCACGCCATGAACCGGAGGCGACATGCGCACACCCTCGCTCCGCCGCTTACCCCTCGCCACCCTGACCGCCGTGCTCGCCGTGCTCTGCGCCCTGCTCGGCGGCCAACTGCCCGCCCGCGCCGCCACCCCGAGCGCCGGCACGCTCGCCCTCGACGGCAGCCACGCGCTGACCTGGCAGGGCCACACGTACACCAGCGGCTCGGTCCCCGACCCCGCGCACTGCCCGCCGCAGGCCCAGGACCCGGACGGCCGGACCTGCGACCGCTTCGACCTCACCGTCGACGTCCCGGCCGCCTACTGGCAGGGCAACCCGGACGGCGGCGTCCCGGTCGCCATCCAGTGGCCCGACCAGAACAACGACTTCGACCTCTACATCTACGACAGCGCCGGCCACGAGGTCGCCGAGAGCGCCGGCTCCGCCGACCCGGAGAGCACCGTGATCCCGAACGCCTCGGGCCTCTACCACGTGCTGGTCGTGCCGTACGCCGTCACCGACTCCGGCTACACCGCGACCGCGAGCCTGCCGAGCGCCACCACGGTCGGCCAGGCCACTGCCATCTCCCTTGCAGCCGACGGAAGTTATGCCGTTCAGGCTGGCGCGGCCACAGCCCGGATTGACTTCACCTCCGCCGACGTCTTCCGCCTGCAGCTCGCCCCCGAGGGCTCCTTCACCGACCCGGCGGGCCGCGAGATCATCCCTGACCCTCCGTCAACCTCAAAGGACACCAGGGAGGTCGACGCCGGTGACCACTGGTCCGTCAGCACCTCCGACCTCACCCTGCGGATCTACAAGAACCCGCTGCGGTTCGCCCTCTACCGCGCCGACGACCGCACCCTGCTCTGGCAGGAGACCCGCGGCCTGACCTGGACCGCCGACGCGATGCAGCAGACCCTCTCCCGCGGCCCGCAGGAGCAGTTCTACGGCGCCGGCGAGCAGAACGGCAGCTTCTCGCACCGCGACCAGACCGTGCACGTGGCCAACAGCTTCGACTGGAACGAGGGCGGCTACAACAACTCCCAGCCCTTCTACCTCTCCTCGAACGGCTACGGGGTGCTCCGCGACACCTTCGCCCCGGGCGTCTACAGCTTCGGCGACCCGGTCCGCACCTCGGCCCAGGAGCACCGGTTCGACGGCTGGTTCATGGCCAGCCCGCACACCCCGGACCTCAAGTCGCTGATCGGCGAGTACACCGACCTGGTCGGCAAGCCCTTCATGCCCCCGGTCTACGGCCTGGAGCCCGGCGACTCGGACTGCTACCTGCACAACGCCAACCGCGGCGAGCGGCACACCCTGGACGCGCTCAAGGTGGCCGACGGGTACACCCAGAACCAGGACCCGCTCGGCTGGATGCTGGTCAACGACGGCTACGGCTGCGGTTACCAGGACCTGCAGCAGACCGGCCAGGGCCTGCGCGACCGGCACGCCCAGCTCGGCCTGTGGACCTCCACCGGCCTGCCGAACCAGGGCCAGGAGGTCCAAGCGGGCGTCCGGGTCCGCAAGTTGGACGTCGCCTGGGTCGGCCCCGGCTACCAGTTCGCGCTGGACGGCTGCACCCAGGCCAAGCAGGGCATCGAGCAGAACAGCGACGCCCGCGGCTTCGTCTGGCTGCCGGTCTCCTGGGCCGGCGCGCAGCGCTGCGGGGTGCTCTGGAGCGGTGACCAGACCGGCAGTTACGACTACGTGCGGTGGCAGATCCCGACCTACGCCGGCGCCACCATGTCCGGCATCGCCTACGACACCGGCGACGTGGGCGGCATCTTCGGCAGCGACCCGCAGGTGGAGACCCGCGACCTGGAGTGGAAGACCTTCGTCCCGGCCATCATGACCATGGACGGCTGGGCGGCGAGCGACAAGCAGCCCTGGCGGTTCGGCGAGCCCTACACCTCGGTCAACACCAAGTACCTGCAGCTCAAGGAGCGGCTGCTGCCGTACTTCTACACGCTGGCCGCGCAGGCGCACAGCACCGGCGTCGGCGCGGTGCGCCCGCTGGTGCTGGAGTACCCGAACGACCCCAACGCCTGGGGCGACGCCGCCAAGTACGAGTTCCTCAGCGGCGACAGCTTCCTGGTCGCGCCGGTCTACGACGCCTCCCGGACCCGCGACGGCATCTACCTGCCGGCCGGCACCTGGACGGACTACTGGACCGGCAGGACCTATCAGGGCCCGACCACCATCAACGGCTACCAGGCCCCGCTGGACACCCTGCCGCTCTTCGTCAAGGCCGGTGCGGTGGTGCCGATGTGGGCGCAGGGCACGCTCTCCTGGCAGACCCGCAACACCGCCGAACTGGACTACGACGTCTACGCCCAGGGCGACTCCGCGTTCAGCCTCTACGAGGACGACGGGACCACCCGGGCCTACCAGAACGGCGCCAGCGCCACCCAGCAGGTGACGGTGCACGCCGCCGGCCACGGCCACGGCGCCACCGAGATCACCGTGGGCCCGAGCACCGGCTCCTACACCGGCAAGCCGGCCGCCCGGTCCTATGGGTTCTCGATCCACGTCGGCGCCCAGCCCGCCGTGGTGCTGCTCGACCACCGGCCGCTGCCCGCCTCCTCCTGGAGCTGGGACCAGGCCACCGGCACCGTCCACCTGACCACCCCGCCCGAGTCCACCGGCAGCGGCTTCTCCCTCCTGCTCGCGGGCGCGGGCGGCATCTGAGCCCCGCCGCACCACACCGGCCCGGTCCGCGCAGCTGCGCGGGCCGGGCCGGGTCCGTTCGCCAGGCGAGGCAGGACTCCCCGGAGGTAAAGGACTCCCCAGATGTAAGAACCCCTGATCCCCCTTGCCACTTACCTGCTGATGCGCCAGAGTAGGTAATACCTGCTGACCGAGCAGAGTCCTTACGCAATCAGGGGGACACCCATGACCACCACCAGCACCCAGGCCGCCGACCGCGCCTACTGGAACGCCTGGCAGCGCAGTTGGGACCGCCAGCAGGGCTGGTACCTGCCGGACCGCGAGGAGCGGTTCCGGGTGATGCTCGACCTGGTCGAGGCCGTCGGTGGCCCGCAGGCCCGGGTGCTCGACCTGGCCTGTGGCACCGGCAGCATCAGCGAGCGGCTGCTGGGCCGGCTGCCGGGCGCCCGCAGCGTCGGCGTCGACCTGGACCCTGCCCTGCTGGCCATCGCCGGGGGCCACTTCGCCGGGGACGACCGGTTCACCCTGGTCACCGCCGACCTGCGCGACCCCGACTGGGCCGCCGCCCTGCCCGAGGGCCAGTTCGACACGGTGGTCACGGCCACCGCGCTGCACTGGCTGGGCACCGAGGACCTGCTGCGGCTCTACCGCGACCTGGCCGGCCTGCTCCGCCCGGGCGGCGTCTTCCTCAACGCCGACCACTGCCCGCAGCCCGCCACCCCGCTGCTGAACGAGGCCGCACAGGCCGTCCACCAGCGGCACCGGGAGACCGAGTCGGCGGCCGGCGTGCCGGACTGGGCCGAGTGGTGGCGGATCGCGGCGGCCGACCCCCGGCTGGCCGAGGTGGTGGCCGCCCGCAGCGCCGCCTACCGCGACCACCAGGACGGCGAGATCCACACCACCGAGTGGCAGTTGGAGCAGCTGGTCGCCGCCGGGTTCGGCGAGGCCGGGCTCGCCTGGCGGTCGGTCACCGACGCGATGACCGCCGCGATCCGCTGATGCTCCGTCAGTTCTGCTGGATCGACCGCAGTTCGGCCAGCACGTCCAATAGCGGCCCCGGGTCCGCCTGTTCCGGTCCGCTGACCGAGAGCCGGTCCACCAGGCCGGCGTAGCGGCGGTGCAGCTCGCGCGCCACCGCCGCCGGCTCGCCGGCCACCGCGAAGGCGTCGAAGACCTCGCCGTCGATCAGCTCGGCCATCTCCGCCCACCGGCCGCGCACCGACATCCGGTGCAGCTGCTCGTGCAACTCGCCCCAGCCGTGGGCGTCCAGCACGGCCCGGTAGGCGGGGGTGGAGGCGTAGAAGGCGATCCGCTCGGCCACCCCGCGCCGGTTCGCGGCCAGCTCCTCCTCGGTGCGGCCGGTGGCGGTCAACACGTTGCCCACCACCTGGAACGGCCGGCCGGTCCAACTCGCCTTTTCCGCCTCCGCCTTGGCGCGGGCGGCGCGGACCCGGGGCAGCACCGCGCCGCGCAGGTGGGCGACCGAGGTGAAGGGGTGGCAGATCAGGCCGTCGGCGACCGCGCCGGCGGCCTCGGTCATCAGCGGCCCGACCCCCGCCAGCAGGATCGGCGGGGCGCCCGGTGCGACCGGGCCGGGCGCGAAGGCCGGGGTCATCAGCGTGTGGGTGTAGAACTCGCCGCGGAAGGCCAGCCGTTCACCGGTCTGCCAGCTGTGCCAGATCGCCCGCACCGCCGCCACGTACTCGCGCATCCGGGCGGCCGGCCGGTCCCAGGGCATCCCGAACCGCCGCACCACGTGCGGCTTCACCTGCGAGCCCAGCCCGATCACCGCGCGGCCGCCGCAGGCCTCGTGCAGCCCCCAGGCCTGATAGGCCAGCGCCATCGGGGTCCGGGCGAAGGCGATCGCCACGCCGGTGGCCAGCTCGATCCGCTCGGTCCGCTCCGCCACCCGCATCAGCTGGAGGAAGGGGTCGTGGGTGGTCTCCGAGATCGCGAACCGGTCCAGCCCCCGGCGCTCCGCCTCGGCCGCCAACTCCGGTGCGGCGGCCGGGTGTCCGGTGGCGGCGACGTCCAGGCTCAGGGGTCGGGGGGTCATCGGTCTCCTTCTGACAGGTGCATTCTGGCCGTTCGGCCTGAAATACCCCGCCGCTAAATTGCTCGAGTACTTCTCGATCGGCAAAAACTGTATTCCGACCGGGATTCAGTGAATTGCTACGCGCGTCATGTTCAACTGCCCCACGTCTCCCACCTGCGGAAACACCAATCGCTCGAGTTCCTTTGCGTACCCCGTTGACCTTCGTTAACCCACTCTGCTTTGCTTCACCACCAGCAGGCAGTTGTGGTGATGCACAGTCAAGTCATCCGATCCCACTCCCGCCTTGCCCGGACACCGCCGTCCTTTCCCCCACAAGGGACCAGTCCCGTGCACCCCAATGCACGGGCGGTCGGTCACGAGAGAGGCTCCCACACCTCATGGGTCACTCGCCCACCACGCGCCGCGCCAAGACCGCGTCGCTCACCGGCATAGCGGCACTGGCGCTCGCCGCCGCCGGTCTTTCCGTCTTCTCCGCCCCGGCGCAGGCTGCCTCCCCGGCCGCCCCCGCCGTCTCGGGCCAGGCCCACCACGGCGCCGCCGCCGTCGCGGGCTCTCCGGTCCACAACGAGTTCAACCCGTACAGCCCCTCGATCAACGCCAGCAAGATGCCGGGCGTGAAGCAGTACGAGGCGCAGCGCCGCCAGCAGCTCGCCGGCCAGGCCCGGGCTGCCGCGACCGGCCAGGAGACCCTCTCCTACGGCGGTGGCGTGGACGGCATCGGCGTGCAGAGCGGCCACTCCAAGGTCTACCTGGTCTTCTACGGCACCCAGTGGGGTACCCAGACCACCGACGCCAACGGCAACGCCAAGTTCTCCGGCGACTCGGCCGGCGCGGCGGGCGCCACCCAGCAGATGTTCAAGGGCATCGGCACCAACGGCGAGACCTGGTCCGCCGACCTGACCCAGTGGTGCGACGGCCCGAACGTGGCCTCCGGCGCCACCAGTTGCCCGAGCAACGCCAACTTCATCCCGTACCAGGCCGGTGGCGTGCTCTCCGGCGTCTGGTACGACAACTCGGCCGCCTCGCCGTCCGCCGCGACCGGCAACCAGCTGGCCCAGGAGGCGATCAACGCCGCCGGCCACTTCGGCAACACCACGGCCGCCGCCAACCGCGACGCCTACTACATCATCCTGTCGCCCCACGGCACCGACCCGGACGGCTACCAGGACCCGAACACCGGCTACTGCGCCTGGCACGACTGGAACGGCGACACCACCCTCACCGGCGGTGCGGCGAACTCGCCCTACGGCGACATCGCCTTCTCGAACCAGCCGTACAACATCGACCAGGGTGCCAACTGCGGCGTCGGCTTCGTCAACTCGCCCGGCACGCTTGATGGTTACACGATGACCCTCGGCCACGAGTGGCACGAGATGATGTCGGACCAGAACCCGGCGGGCGGCTGGACCAACCACGTCTCGGGCAGCTCCTACAACGGCCAGGAGAACTCCGACGAGTGCGCCTGGCTGAAGCCCGGCACCACCGGCGGCGCCGCGATGGTCAACTTCGGCTCCTTCGGCTCCTACGCCGAGCAGGCCAGCTGGTCGAACGACACCAACTCCTGCGCCATCACCCACGCCATCCTGACCCACGGCAGCACCGGCAACACGGTGACCGTGACCAACCCGGGCAGCCAGAGCGGCACCGTCGGCACCCCGGCCAGCCTGCAGATCAAGGGCAGTGACTCGGCCTCCGGCCAGACCCTGACCTACACGGCCACCGGCCTGCCGGCCGGCCTGTCGATCAGCTCCAGCGGCCTGATCTCCGGCACCCCGACCACCGCGGGCACCTCCAGCGTCACCGTGACCGCCAAGGACACCACCGGCGCCACCGGCTCCACCACCTTCAGCTGGACCGAGGCCGGCTCGGGCGGCGGCGGCACCTGCACCGGCGGCCAGCTGCTCGCCAACTCCGGCTTCGAGAGCGGCAGCACCGGCTGGACCACCTCCTCCGGCGTGATCGACAACTCGACCAGCGAGCCCGCCCACAGCGGCTCCTACAAGGCCTGGCTGGACGGCTACGGCAGCACCCACACCGACACCCTGTCGCAGACCGTCACCATCCCGGCCGGCTGCAAGGCCAGCTTCAGCTTCTGGCTGCACATCGACACCGCCGAGACCGGCAGCACCGCCTACGACAAGCTGACCGTCCAGGCCAACTCCACCACCCTGGCGACCTACAGCAACGTCAACGCCGCCACCGGCTACGTGCAGAAGACCTTCGACCTGTCGAGCTTCGCGGGCCAGACCGTGACCCTGAAGTTCACCGGCACCGAGGACTCCTCGCAGCAGACCAGCTTCGTGATCGACGACACCGCCCTGAACGCCTCCTGACGCTCAGCCGGTACAGCAGAACCGGAGGGCCGTGGCTGCTGCCACGGCCCTCCGGCCTTTCCGCGTCCCGGGGAAGGGAAGTCCCGGAAGGGAGGTCCCAGGGGTTGCCGACACCGAATCTGTCGGGGTGTCGGCACCGGCAACCCCTGCTCCGGTGGGCTGAGCCGACCCTCAACGGCCGCCCACCTCCGCCGTCCGGCGAGGCCCGGGCCGCTCAGCGTCGAGCCGCCCGATAGCCGGCCTCGCACCGGCGGAAGTCCGCACCGCCCTCACACCTGTGGGCGGAACAGCGAGAACATTAGAACAGTTTCCATCAGAAGTCATCGCCGATCCCCGGTGACGCGTTCGAACCTGTTGACTTCTGCTGGCCGACAAGGGCTGCCCCGGCCCGCTAGAGCTCCCCGCGCTCCGCCCGGGCCGCCTCCTCCGCCGCGGTGTCCGCCGCCCTCACCTCGGCCTCCACCTCCGAGGCCGGGCGGCGCAGCAGCCTGCCGCCGTGCGCGGCCGCGAGCCGGTCGGCGGGCGCCGGGTCGTGCTCGTTCACCTCGACGATCAGCATGGCGTGCCCCTCCGCCAGGTCCTTGCTGTAGACCAGCAGCCCCTCCGCCCCCGCCTGGAACTGCTTCAGCTCGGCCGCGCCGCCGATCACGGTGCCCGCGCTCCAGCCGAGCAGCGCGCCGACCGGCCCGGCGAACAGGCCCAGCAGCCCGCCGACGATGCCGGTGGCCACGGTGGGCCGCCCGGCGCCGTGCACCCAGCTCTCGGGGGTCTCCAGGAGCCCTTCGTCCGACCTGGTCAGCACGGCCGCCTGCCGTGCCCCGGGCAGTTCCTTGGCCTCCCGGTACGCCGCCTCGGCCGCCGTGCGGTCGTCGAAGGTGATGAAGAGCATGCTGTCGATCGCCTCGGCCATGACCGGTGTGCCGTCCTCTCCGCGCGGGCCAGTTGCTCGCACCGTACGGCGTGCGCCGGGCCCGGGCGAGCCGACCCGCCACCACTCGGCCCAATCGCCCCGGACACTCCACGGTCCTCTCACGACACGTGCGGTCGAATTCGGTCCGCGTCATGGTGCAGTGCGCTCCGGAAGCGGACAATCGGCGCATGTCGCTCCGTGCCGCGCTCTCGCATCCCGTCCGGTACGGCTCGCTGGGTGCGGGCATGCTGCCGGTGGTGGCCTTCCCCTCGCTCGACCTGGAGTGGCTGGCCTGGGTCGCCCTCGTCCCCGGGCTGCTGCTGATGCAGCGGGCGCCGCGGGCCCGGGAGGCGGTGGTGCGCGGCTGGTGGTTCGGCGCGGGCTTCGTGCTGGCGGCGATGTACTGGCTGGTCCCGACGGTGGGGCCCGGGCTGCTGCTGATCGCGGTGCTCTTCGGCGCGCTGCAGGGCGCGGTCGGCCTGGCGGTCTGGTCGCTGCTGCGGCCCCCGATCACGGCGCGCCGGGCGCTGGCGGCGCTGGTGGTGGTGCCCGCCGTCTGGGTGGTCACCGAGTTCGCCCGCTCCTGGCAGGCGCTCGGCGGGCCGTGGGCGCTGCTCGGTGCCACCCAGTGGCGCCGGCCCACCCAGCTGGCGCTGGCCTCGGTGGGCGGGATCTGGCTGGTCAGCGCGGCCGTGGTGGCCGTCAACACGGCGGTGCTGATCGCCCTGCTGGCCGAACGCACGGTGCTGCGGGCCTGCGCGGTCTGGGCGGGCGCCGCGGTGCTGGCGGCCGGCCCGGTGGTCTTCGCGCTCTCGGCCGCCCCGGCCACCGCCCGCACCGCCACCGTGGCCCTGGTGCAGCCCGGCGGGACCCCGGCGGGCGCGGTCCGGGTGGACGCGGCCACCGCGATCACCCGGCAGCTGCCCGGCGCGCCCGACCTGATCGTCTGGGGCGAGTCCAGCATCACCACCGACCTGGCCCGGGACCCGGCCACCCTGGCCCGGCTGCGCGCGCTCTCCGCGGCGGCCGGCACCGACCTGCTGGTCAACGAGGACGCCCGCAAGGCCGACGGCCACATCTCCAAGGACGCGGTGCTGATCGACCCGTCCGGCATCGAGGGCCGCTACGCCAAGATGCGCCTGGTGCCGTTCGGCGAGTACATCCCGTTCCGCGGCCAGCTGGGCTGGCTGACCCGGATCAGCAAGGCGGCCGACCAGAACCGCACCCCCGGCACCGCCTTCCACCTCTTCGCCCCGCCCGACCGCGGCGGCCGGCCGCTGCCCACGGGCGTGCTGATCTGCTTCGAGTCGGCCTTCCCCGACCTCTCCAGGACCGCCGCCCGGCAGGGCGCCCAGCTGCTGGTCTACCAGTCGGCCACCTCGACCTTCCAGGACACCTGGGCGCCGGACCAGCACGCCTCGCTGGCGGCGGTCCGGGCCGCCGAGACCGGGCGGCCCGCGGTGCAGGCGGCGCTCACCGGCGACTCGGTGGCCTTCGACGCCCAGGGCCGCCAACTGGCCCGGCTGGACACCGCCCACACCGGCGCGCTGACCGTCCGGCTGGCGCTGCCCGCGCCCGGCTACCTGACCTGGTACGACCGGATCGGCGACGTGGTGCCGTGGACGGCGCTCGCCGTCACCCTGGCCGCCGCCGCGGCCGGTCTGCGGGGAGCCCGCCGCCGCCCGCCGGCCGAACTGCCGGAGCCCGCCGAGCCCAGGGCCGCCACGCTCTGACGGCCGCTCACTCCTTCTTCGCCCGGCTCGGCTGCACCCGGGGCGGCTCGCCCGGCGCCTTCGGGTGGTCGGGCGGGTAGGGCAGCTCGCCCAGGCCGTGCTCGTGCTCCTGGCGGTCCGCCAGCTCCAGCACCGACTCCAGCCCGAAGGCGTGCTCGGCCATCGACGCGTTGGGGTCGCCGACCTCGGCCAGCCGGGCGGGCACGGTCCGCAGCGTGAAGTCCAGCGGGGCGACCTCGTCCAGTTCCTCCCAGTGCAGCGGGGTGGAGGCGGTGGCCTGCGGACGGGCCCGCAGCGAGTAGGCGGAGGCGATGGTGCGGTCCCGGGCCATCTGGTTGTAGTCGACGAAGACCCTGGCCCCGCGCTCCTCCTTCCACCAGTTGGTGGTCACCTGTTCGGGCATCCGGTGCTCCAGCGCCCGGCCCAGCGCGATGGCGCAGCGGCGCACCTCGGCGAAGGTCCAGTCCGGCCGGATCGGCACGTAGACGTGCAGGCCGCGCCCGCCGGAGGTCTTCGGCCAGCCGCGCAGCCCGTGCTCGGCCAGCACCTCGCGCAGCTGGTGGGCGGCGCGCACCGCGTCGGCGAAGTCGGTGCCGGGCTGCGGGTCCAGGTCGATCCGCAGCTCGTCGGGGTGGTCGGTGTCGGCGCGGCGGACCGGCCAGGGGTGGAAGGTGAGGCTGCCCAGGTTGGCGGCCCAGAGCACGGCGGCCGGCTCGCCGGGGCAGATCTCGTCGGCGTGCCGGCCGCTGGGGAAGGAGATCCGGGCCGTCGGCAGCCACTCGGGCGTGTTCTTGGGTGCCCGCTTCTGGTAGAAGAAGTCGCCCTCCACACCGTCCACGAACCGCTGCAGCGTGGTCGGCCGGTCCCGCAGCCCGCGCAGCGCCGCCTCGGCCACGGCCTGGTAGTACCGGGCCACGTCCAACTTCGTGTAGCCGGGCTCCGGGTAGTAGACCTTGCCCGGGTTGGAGATCCTGACCAGTCGCCCCCCGGCTTCCAGTTCCACCGATTCCGCCATGCCACCCACGCTAAGTCTCCGCGCTGCGACCTGCTCGCGGGTGACGCACCATCAGTGGCATGGACCTTCCCGTGATGCCGCCGGTCGAGCCGATGCTGGCCAAGGCGGTCGCCGCGATCCCCGAGGGCATGCACTACGAGGCCAAGTGGGACGGCTTCCGGGCGATCGTCTTCCGCGACGGCGCGGAGGTGGAGCTGGCCAGCCGCACCGGCAAGTCGCTGGCCCGCTACTTCCCCGAACTGCTGGACGCGCTCCGCGCCGAGCTGCCGCCGCGCTGCGTGCTGGACGGCGAGATCGTGCTCGCGCACGACGGGCGGCTGCACTTCGAGGAGCTCCAGGAGCGGATCCACCCGGCCGCCTCCCGGGTGCGCAAGCTGGCCGTGGAGAGCCCGGCCAGCTTCATCGCCTTCGACCTGCTGGCGCTCGACGACCGTTCGCTGCTGGAGCGGCCGCTGGCCGAGCGGCGGGCGGAGCTGGTCGAGGCGCTGGCCGGCGCGGGCCCCTGGGTGCACCTGGCGCCGGCCACCACCGACCGGGCGCTGGCCGAGGTCTGGTTCACCCGGTTCGAGGGCGCGGGGCTGGACGGGGTGATGGCCAAGCCGCTGGACCAGCCGTACCGGCCCGGGGTGCGCTCGATGTTCAAGGTCAAGCACGGCCGGACCGCCGACTGCGTGGTGGCCGGGTACCGCGAGCACAAGGACGGCCAGGGCGTCGGCTCGCTGCTGCTGGGGCTGCACGACGCGGCGGGCGTGCTGCAGCACGTCGGCGTCTGCTCCTCCTTCACGGCGGCCCGGCGGCGCGAGCTGGCCGGGGAGCTGGCCCCGCTGGTGATGGCCGACCCCGCCGGCCACCCCTGGGCCGCCTGGACCGACGAGGCCGCCCACGAGACCGGCCGGCTGCCCGGTGCGCCGAGCCGCTGGAGCGGCGGCAAGGACGCCCGCTGGGTGGCGCTCCGCCCTGAGCGGGTCTGCGAGGTCGCGTACGATCACATGGAAGGAACCCGGTTCCGGCACACCACCCGCTTCCAGCGCTGGCGCCCGGACCGCGCACCGGCGAGCTGCGACTACACCCAGCTGGAGGAGCCGGTCGGCTACGACCTGGCCGAGCTGCTGCAGGGCCGGAGGTGAGCGTGATGACCCTCTCCCGACGGGACCTGCGCGAGATCCGGCGCCTGGAGGCCCGGCTGGCCGCCGAGAACCCCGAGCTGGCCCGCCGCTTCGACCAGTGGCGGCGCAGCCGCGACCGGGTCGCCGAGGCCGCCGCGCTGGCCGCCGGCCGCGACCCCGACCAGGGCCCCGCCACCCGCCTGCGCCGCCTCTGGCGCGAGGTGCTGCGCGGCCGGATCCCGCTGCCCTGAGCAGGGCGTGCCACCCGATCGGCGGCGCCGATCCGTCCGCCCGACCGGTCGGTTTGGCACCATCGGAGTCAGGGGCACTGCGGGCCGAGAGGTGTGGTGCGGATGTCCACCGACGCGATCGTGCTGTTGAAGCAGGAGCACAAGGAGCTGCTGCGGCTCTTCAAGGAGTTCCGCGCGGCCGACCCGGCGGACCGGGCCGGGCGCGCCGACGCGGCCCAGCACATCGTGCACGACCTCACCATCCACTCCTACCTGGTCGACGAGGTGCTGCACCCGGCCGTCAGCGCGCTGCTGCGGGACCCGGCGCACCCGGCGGTGCTCGGCTTCCAGGACCACCGGGCGATCGACCGGCTCTGCGAGGAGGTCGCCGACCGCGGGCCGGCCGATCCGGGCTTCGACACCGGCATGGCCGCGCTGCTGACCGCCGCGGTGCGGCAGATGGAGCGGGAGGAGCGGGACTGGTTCCCGCTGCTGCGGGCCGCGCTGCGGCGCAAGGACCTGCAGGACATCGGCCTGCGGCTGCTGGCCGTCAAGGAGACCGCGCCGCGCCATCCGCCCGGCCCGGTTTCCGACGCCCCGCAGGGGGCACCGGGCTGATGGGGGGCGACGTTGCCAGCAGCCGGACCGCCGGTCCGGAACAGACCGATACCGAACCGACAGCAGCGGAGGCACCCGCCATGCGATTGACCGCCAACCCGGACGGCGCCACCGAGGGCGTCGCAGCGACCGAGCTGACCCCCGAACGGCTGCTGCACGAGCTGGAGCAGCTGCACCGCACCCGGCACGAGACCTTCCTCTACGGCTCCGACGACGCCCTGCGCCGGCACACCGAGCGCTCCGCCGAGCTGGAGGCCGAGTACCTGCGCCGGTTCCCGACCCGGCTGGTCACGGCCGGGCGGACCCGCTCCGGCGCCCGGGCCCGGGAGACCGCGGCCCGGATCGAGGCGACGCCGAGCTGAGGACGCACCGATGACCAGGAGTACGGACGGCGGGCTGCGCGAGCTCTACGACGAGGCGGTGGCCTCCTTCGGCCGCCGGGTCGCGGGCGTGGCGGCGAACCAGTGGGCGGCGCCGGCCCACGGCGGCACGGTGCGCGAGCTGGTCGCCGGGCTGGCCGGCGCGCAGGCGCGGGCGGCCGCGCTGCTGGGCGGCGCGGCCGTCGCGCCGAGCGGCGATCCGGCGGCGGACTGGGCCGCGGCCGCGGCGGCCGCCCGCTCGGCCCTGGCGGCGCCCGGGGCGCTGGCCCGCGAGGTGCCGATGGACGGGGCCGCCGTCACCGCCGCCGAGTACGCGGCGCGGCTGACCGTCTGCCTGACCGTCGCCATCTGGGACCTGGCGCACGCCACCGGGCAGGACGACCACCTGGCGCCCGAGCTGGTCGGCTTCGCGCTGCGCCGGGTCGCGCCGGAGGACCAGCCGGTGCCCGCGGACCCGCAGCGCCGGCTGCTCGACCTGCTCGGCCGACCGGCCATCAGGCGTGCGGCGGTCGACCCCGAGGTCACCGGCTGACGCCAGGTCAGCCGGGCTCGGCAGCGCGCCCCGGAGGGTCGTTTCCACACGTCCGACTTCCCGTCACTCATCGCTGCGCGCAATGGACGCCCCGGCCCTGTGATGCCGCCGGGGCGTCCGCTATCGTCACCGCTCTCTATGGAAATCCCTGGTGCGACCGCTAGACGGTCCTCACCGAGGGGGTGCGCGTCCGACACCGGACACCTACTCAGGGAGCAGCGAAGAAGTGCACCACCGCATACGACGCCGGGTCCTTCCGGCACTGACGGCGGCCGGCCTGGCCGCCGTCGCGGCTCCTCTGGCCCTGGCGGGCACCGCCCAGGCCCACGAGTCCGACAACCGCTGCGACGACGTGGCGATCTCCTACTCCGTCGACAACGGCAAGACCTGGACCGAGAGCGGCCGGATGGCCAACCCGGTCGGCAAGGTCATCGTCAAGCTGAACGACGAGGACGTCCAGAAGGGCTGCGACTACCCGATCTCGCTGGCGGCCTACGAGACCGAGGGCCCGACCTGGAAGACCTCGGGCACCCAGACGCTGGTGGGCTTCGCGACCGCGACGCTGAACTCCAAGCACCACCAGGTCACCCTGGACCTCGGCGACAAGCTGCCGAAGTGCTACGGGCAGATCGACCTCTACAACAGCAGCCGGAAGTTCGAGGGCGCCGACGCCCCGCACTACCCGCACGCGGTCTTCGGCTCGGACAGCGACCAGCCGCTGATCTCGGCCTGGAACGGCGGCAAGGCGTGCACGCCGACGCCGTCCCCGACCCCGTCGGCCTCCGCCTCGGTCATCCCGAGCGGCAAGCCCTCGACCTCGGCCTCGCCGTCCGCCTCGGCCTCGCCGTCGACCTCCGCGTCGCCGTCCGAGTCCGCGAAGCCCTCGGCCTCCGCCTCGCCGTCGACCTCGGCCTCGCCCAGCGAGTCGGCCAAGCCGTCGACCTCGGCCTCGCCGTCGACCTCCGCCTCGCCGTCCGGGTCCGCGAAGCCCTCCGCCTCGCCCAGCGAGTCGGTGCAGCCGTCGGAGTCCGCGAAGCCGTCCGCCTCCGCGTCGGCCTCGACGTCGGCCTCGCCCTCGAGCAGCGCTTCGACCAGCGCCTCGCCGTCGGCCTCGGCGAGCGGCAGCTCCACCCCGTCGGCCGCCACCTCGGCCTCGGCCCCCGCGCCGACCCCGAGCAGCGAGGTGACCCCGTCGGGCACCACCTCCGTCACCACCGATGAGCCGGTCGGCTCGCCGGGCATCAAGCCGGCTTCGACCACTCCGGCCAGCCTGGCCTACACCGGCACCGACGGCACCGCGATCACCGCGACCGCCGTCGGCGGCGGCGTGCTGCTGGCGGTCGGCGCCGGAGCCGTCGTGCTGACCCGTCGCCGGGCCGCCCACCGCTGAACCCGGGCAGCGCGGTAGAGCGCCCGTGGCACCGGTCCCGGTGCCACGGGCGTTCCGCGTTCCCGCGTCCGTCAGCTGCCGGAGCCGCGCACCTCGAGGCCGGCCAGCAGGGTCGCCGTGGCAGCCGCGACGGCGACCACCGCCTGCTCGAAGACCTCCCGGTTGTGCGCGGCCGGGGCCCGGAAGCCGGACACCTTGCGGACGTACTGCAGGGCGGCGGCCTCGATGTCCGCCTCGGTCACCTCGGGCTCCATGGGCGGGCGCAGGGTCTTGATGCTTCGGCACATGCGTCCAGTCTGGCACCGCCCGCCGACAGCCGGCCGGGTCAGCTGGTGTAGCCGGCGTTCAGCTCCACGTAGCCGGCGGTGAGGTCGCAGCCGTAGACGGTGAACCGCTCCTCCCCCAGGCCCAGGTCGATGCCGATCACCACCTCGTCCCCGCTCAGGTAGGCGCGCAGCCGCTCCAGCACCGACTCGTCCGCCTCGGCCGGGTAGACCTCCAGCTCGCCGTAGCCGATGGTGATCAGCGCCGGGTCCAGCGCCGGGTCGTCCACCTTGCCGACGGCCATCGCGACCCGGCCCCAGTTGGGGTCGGCGCCGTGCACCGAGGTCTTCACCAGCGGCGAGTTGACCACCGCCTTGCCCACCCGCTTGGCCTGCGCGGCGCTGCCGGCACCGGTGACCCGCACCTCGACCAGCTTGCCCGCGCCCTCGCCGTCCGAGGCGATCTCCCGGACCAGGGCGAGCGCGGCCCGCTCCAGCACCCGTTCGAACCCGGCCGGATCCACCGGGCCGGCCAGGCCATTGGCGAAGATCGCGGCGGTGTCGCTGGTGGAGGTGTCGGTGTCGATGCTGAGCGCGTTGAAGCTGCGGTCGACCACCCGGCGGAAGACCGCGTCCAGCTCGGCGGGGTCGATCGCGGCGTCGGTGAAGAAGAAGGTGAGCAGGGTGGCCATGTCCGGCTCGATCATGCCGACGCCCTTGGCGATCCCGACCAGCACGGCGTCGCCGCAGGTCAGCCGGATGGTCTTGGGGCGGGTGTCGGTGGTCATGATGGCCCGGGCGGCGGCGTCGAAGTCGGCGGGCGCCTGCGGCTCCCCGAGCGCGGCCAGGCCGGTGCGGATCGCGTCCATCGGGTAGCGGCGGCCGATCACCCCGGTGGAGGCGACCAGCAGCTGCTCGGGCTCGACGCCGGCGAGTTCGGCGGCCAGCCGGCGCAGCTCGGCCGCGTCGGCGGCGCCGGCCGTTCCGGTGGCCACGTTGGCGTTGCGGGAGACCACCACCACGCCCCGGGCGTCCCGGCGGTCGGCGGTGGCCCGGTTGAGCAGCACGCTCGGTCCGGCGAACCGGGACTTGGTGTAGACGGCGGCCGAGACGGTCGGCGCCTCGGAGACCACCAGCGCGAAGTCCTGCGCGCCGTCCTCCTTCAGACCCAGGTGGGCGGTGCGCGAACGGAACCCGGCGGGCAGCGGCTGGTCCATGGAAACTCCCCCAGTTGACGGATAGTTATGCCGATTCTCGCATACTTAGACAGGAGTCGCGCCGGAGCACCGCTAGGGCGAGCATGAGGGCATGCTGCTGGCCGAACTCGCCAGGACCTCGCGCGAGGTCGCCGCCGCCTCCGCGCGCTCCCGCAAGACCGAACTGCTGGCCGCGCTCTTCCGGGCCGTCGAGCCCGCCGAGGCGCCCGTGGTGATCACCTACCTGGCCGGCCGGCTGCCGCAGCGCCGGATCGGTGTCGGCTGGAGCAGCCTTGCCGATCCCGTTCCACCCGCCGTGGAGCCCGGCTTGACGGTGGGCCAGGTGCACGCGGCGCTGGACGAGCTGGCGGCGGTGCGCGGCGCGGGGGCCCAGGCCCGGCGGCGCGAGCTGCTGGTCCGGCTGCTCGGCGCGGCCACCGCCGAGGAGCAGGAGTTCCTGGTCCGGCTGATCGGCGGCGAGGTGCGCCAGGGCGCGCTGGACGCGGCGGCGGTGGACGCGCTGGCGGTGGCCGGGGGCGCCGATCCGGCCGACCTGCGGCGGGCGGTGATGCTCGGCGGCTCGCTGGGCGCGGTGGCCGAGCGGCTGCTGGCCGAGGGCCCGGGCGCGCTGGCCGACTTCCGGCTGACGGTGGGCCGGCCGGTGCTGCCGATGCTGGCCCAGAGCGCCAGGTCGGTCGAGGAGGCGCTGGACCGGCTGGGGCCCTGCGTGCTGGACGAGAAGCTGGACGGCATCCGGATCCAGGTGCACCGGGACGGCCCCGAGGTGCGGGTCTTCACCCGGACGCTGGACGAGATCACCGGCCGGCTGCCCGAGGTGGTCGCCGCCGCGCTGGCGCTGCCGGCCGGGCGGGCGGTGCTGGACGGCGAGCTGGTCGCGCTGGACCCGGCCGGGCGGCCGCGCCCGTTCCAGCAGACGGCGGGCCGGGTCGGCTCCCGGCTGGACGTGCCGGGGGCCAGCGGGGCGGTGCCGCTCACCCCGGTCTTCTTCGACCTGCTCGCGCTGGACGGGCGCGACCTGCTGGAGCGGCCGACCGCCGAACGGCACGCCGAGCTGGCCCGGCTGGTGCCCGCGGAGCTGCTGGTGCGTCGGCTGCTGGTGGACGGTCCCGGGCGGCGGGCGGAAGCCGCCGCGTTCGCCGCGGCGGCGCTGGAGCGCGGCCAGGAGGGCGTGGTGGCCAAGGCGCTGGACGCGCCCTACACGGCCGGCCGGCGCGGCAGCGCCTGGCTGAAGGTCAAACCGGTGCACACCCTGGACCTGGTGGTGCTGGGCGCCGAGTGGGGTCACGGGCGGCGGGCCGGGCGGCTCTCCAACCTGCACCTGGGGGCCCGGGAGCCGGCCGACGGCTCCTTCGTGATGCTCGGCAAGACCTTCAAGGGGCTGACCGACCAGCTGCTGGAGTGGCAGACCGGACGGCTCTCCGAGCTGGCAGTGGAGCGGCCGCCGTGGGGTGTGCGGGTGCGGCCGGAGCTGGTGGTGGAGGTCGCCTTCGACGGGGTGCAGCGCTCCACCCGCTACCCGGCGGGCGTGACGCTGCGGTTCGCCCGGGTGCTGCGCTACCGGCCGGACAAGGCCGCCGGGGAGGCGGACACGGTCGATACCGTCAGAGATTTTCTGCCCGGGGGAAATATCTGATCAGTCAGGTACTGTTGAGTCAGGTAACACCCCGTACCTAGGAGAGGACCGCCGAGATGTCCACCATCGCCGTCTTCGGTGCCAACGGCACCATCGGAAGCCGCATCGTCCGCGAGGCGCTGAACCGCGGCCACCAGGTCACCGCCGTGGTCCGCGACCCGGCCAAGGTCACCGAGCAGCACCCGGCGCTGACCGTGACCGCCGGTGACGTGCTCGACCCGGCCTCCGTCGCCAAGGTCGCCGCCGGCCAGGACGTGCTGGTCAGCGCGGTCGGCGGCGGCGACGGCCCGGGCCACCTGGCCACCATCGAGCCCTCCGCCCGCTCCCTGGTGGCCGGGCTGCGCGAGCTCGGCGCGGGCGCGCCGCGGCTGATCGCGGTCGGCGGCGCCGGGTCGCTGCGCACCCCCGACGGCAAGCAGGTCTGGGACGCCGAGGGCCTGCCGGACTGGCTGCTGCAGATCATGCACGCGCACGGCGACGCGCTCGACTTCTACCGCACGGTCGACGACGTCGACTGGACCAACCTCAGCCCGGCCGGCCTCATCGCGCCCGGCGAGCGCACCGGCGACTACCGCACCGGCGGCGAGGAGCTGGTGATCGGCGCGGACGGCGAGAGCCGGATCAGCGCCGAGGACTACGCGGTCGCCCTGCTGGACGAGATCGAGCGCCCCGCCCACCGCGGCCACCGCTTCACCTGCGGCTACTGATGGCCGGGCCGCAGCCCGGGGCCGGCCGGCCCACCGAGGATCCCCGGATCCGCGCGGCCGGGGTGCTCTTCCACACCTCCGCGCTGCTGGAGCGGTTCCTGGGCGCGGCCATCCAGCGCGAGGCCGGGATCAGCCACTCGGTCTTCGAGGTGCTGCTGATCCTGGCCGACCAGCCGCAGGGCACGCCGGTCGGGGCGCTCTGCGAGCGGCTGGTGCTGACCAGCGGCGGGGCGACCCGGCTGGTGGACCGGATGGTGGAGGCTGAGCTGGTCACCCGCAAGCCCTCGCCGCAGGACCGCCGGGTGCAGCTGGTGCTGCTCACCGGGCGGGGCGAGGAGACGCTGCGGCTGGCCGCGGCCGCGCACACCGCCGAGCTGGACCGGCTGCTGGGCGCCGCGCTCGAACCGGCGGAGGCGGCCGCGATGACCAGGGCGCTGGACCGGCTGGGGCAGCGGCTGCGGACGGAGCTGCCGCCGCTGCGCTGACGGGCGATCAGCCGGTCAGCGCCGCGCCCGGCCGGACCAGTGCGGTTCGACGGCGGCCCAGCCGGCCGCCCAGTACCGCTCGGTGCGCCGCCGCAGCAGCCGGCCGTAGAGGCCGAAGAGGGCGAGCGCCGCCGCGCTGAGCACCAGCCAGCCGGCGGCGCCGGTGCCGAGCGAGAGCAGCACCAGCCAGGGGGTGCCCTGCGGCGGGTCGGAGAGCCGGCCGCCGTCGTCCACCCAGAGCTGGATGGTGGAGCCGGTGCGGGCCGGGACGGGCAGGTCCACCCGGCCCTGCATCAGGTGGAAGGCCGGGTAGGTCCAGCGCACCGTGACCAGCTCGCCGACCCGGAACCGGGTGACCACGGCACCGGCCTCTTGGTGCACCGGGCCGAGCACCTCGGCGTCCACCAGGTGCGCCCGGTGCGCCTCGGCCCTGGCCCGGTCGGGGGCGGCGGACACCCCTTGGCCGGCCACCGCGCAGCCGAACAGCACCGCGGCCAGCAGGCCGAGCAGGAGCAGCAGCCGGGCCCGGCTGCGCGCCCGGTCGACCGGGCGCCAGAACGGCCCGCGGGCCCGGAAGGCACCGCGCAGCAGCGTGCGTATCTCGTACTCGGACGCGGAACGGGAGCCAGGCCGCACCCCCACCCCTCCCCTTCGACGCCGAACCGACCGTCCGACGATAGCCCAGGGGCGGCGCAGGCCGGAAAGGGGTTTCGGCTACCCCTCGGTACCCGCCAGGTACACGCCGAAGGAGGCGCCCTGAAGGTCCCTCAGCACCGCGATCCGCGGGCCGCCCGGCACGTCCGCCGGACCCATCACGCGCTCGGCGCCGTGCCCGACCGCCTTGTGGACGGTGGCGTCCACGTCCGCGACCGAGAAGTACGGCAGCCAGTGCGGCGGCACCTCCGGCGGCAGCGACTCGTCCAGCCGCGCCATCCCGCCGAAGTCCGCACCGCCCAGGCCCCACTGCGTGTAGTACTCGCTCGGCGAGACGCTCCAGCCGAACACCCGCGGGTAGAACGCGGTGCACGCGGCCACGTCCCGGGTGTGCAGCTCCACCCAGCCCAGCGAGTTCGGGCGGTTGACCACCGCGGCGCCCCGGAAGTCCTTCGGCTCCCAGATCGAGAAGACCGCCCCGGCCGGGTCGGCGCAGACCGCGAACCGGCCCAGCTCGAAGACGTCCATCGGCCCGAGTTGCACCGTGCCCCCGGCCTCGCGCACCTGGTCGGCCATTCCGTCGGCGGAGGCCACCTGGAAGGAGACCAGCCACGCCGTCGGCCTCCCCTCCTGGTACTGCGGCGCCAGGGCGGCCACCGGCCCGTCCGCCAGCGACAGCATCGTGTAGCCGCCGGCCTCCGGCCGCGGGTCGGTCTCGGCCCGCCACCCGAACAGCCCGGTGTAGAAGGTGGTGGCCGAGGCCGCGTCGCTGGTGGACAGCTCCACCCAGCACGGCCCGTTGACGACCAGCTCGTCGTTCTTCATCCCTGATGCTCCCTCAGCCCGGCCCCGTTCGGTTCGGGACTCTAGCCCCGCCCGCCGACAGCCACCCGCGACCCACCGGGCGAGCTCACCGGGGCTCGCCCGCGCGGGTCAGCCGGGCGCCCATTTCGCGCAGGTGCTCGGCGAGTTCGGGGGGCTGCTCGACCTTGAAGTCGCAGCCGAGGGAGAGCAGCCGGAAGGCCAGCCAGTCCGCCGTCTCGGCGGCGGTGCGGGCCCGGCAGCGCTGGGCGTCGACGGGTTCGAGCTCGACCGGGGCGTGGCCGAGGCGGCGCCGGGCCTCCGCCAGCGGGAGGTCGAGCAGGACCACGGCGCGGACCGTGGCGGCGCGCAGCCGCAGGCTGCGCTCGACGTAGGCGGCGGCGTCGGGGGCGGGCAGCTCGCGCTCGGGGACCCGGACGCCGGTGGGCCGCGGGTCGGCCAGGCGGTCGACCCGGAAGGTGCGCCAGTCCTCGCGGTCGTTGTCGAAGGCGACCAGGTACCAGCGCCGCCCGGTGGCGACCAGCCGGTGCGGCTCGACCAGCCGGCGGCTGCGCGCGCCGTCGCCCGCCTGGTAGCCGAACCGGACCCGCTCGCGGCCGGCCACCGCGCCGGCCAGCACGCTCAGCACGTCGGGGTCGACCGGGTCGCCGCCGCCGGCGAGCGGCACCGTGGCGCCGGAGATGGTGGTCACCCGGTGCCGCAGCCTGGACGGCAGCACCTGCTCCAGCTTGGCCAGCGCCCGCACCGAGGCGTCCTCCACCCCGGCGACCGCACTGCTGGCCGCCCCGCGCAGGCCGACCGCCATCGCCACCGCCTCCTCGTCGTCCAGCAGCAGCGGCGGCATCGCCTTGCCCGCCGCCAGCCGGTAGCCGCCCTCGGAGCCGCGGCTCGCCTGCACCGGGTAGCCGAGTTCGCGCAGCCGGTCGATGTCGCGCCGGATGGTGCGCCCGGTGACCCCGAGCCGGTCGGCCAGTTCACTTCCCGGCCATTCGCGCGACCGCTGCAGTAGTGAGAGCAGGGTCAGCAGTCGTGCTGAGGTGTCGGCCATGCTTCCAGCATGGCCGAGGATCAGGACAGGATCTGTCCTATAGGACCTCTAGTGTGACGGAAGTGCCGAACAGACGACCGATTCGAGAGGCCGCCATGACCACCGCTCTGTCCGACTCCCCGCCCGCCTCCGACCGGAGACGGTGGATCGCCCTGGCGATCGTGATGACGGCCTCGTTCATGGACCTGGTGGACGTCACCATCGTCAACGTGGCCGTGCCGAGCATCCAGCGCGACCTGCACGCCTCGTTCAGCGCGATCCAGTGGGTGACCGGCGGCTACGCGCTGGCCTTCGCGATCGGCCTGATCACCGGCGGGCGGCTCGGCGACATCTACGGCCGCAAGCGGATCTTCCTGATCGGCGTCACCGGCTTCACCCTGGCCTCCGTGCTCTGCGGCCTGGCCGACGGGCCGACGATGCTGGTGGCCACCCGGGTGCTGCAGGGCGCGACCGCGGCGCTGATGGTGCCCCAGGTGCTGGCGATCATCCACGCCACCTTCCCCGCCGAGGAGCGCGGCAAGGTGTTCGGCATGTTCGGCGCGGTGGTCGGCCTCGGCGCGGTCAGCGGGCCGCTGCTGGGCGCGCTGCTCACCGAGTGGAACCTGGCCGGCCTGGAGTGGCGGCCGATCTTCCTGATCAACCTGCCGGTCGGCATCGCCGGCCTGCTGCTCGGCCGCCGGTTCATCGACGAGTCCAAGGCCCCGCACAGCCTCCGGCTCGACCTGGTCGGCGTGGCGCTCGGCGCGCTCGGCCTGCTGATGCTGCTCTACCCGCTGACCCAGGGCCGGGAGTCGCACTGGCCGCTCTGGGGCTTCGTCTCGATGGTGCTGAGCGTGCCGGTGCTGGTCGGCTTCGTGTACTGGGAGCGGGTCAAGACCCGGCGGGACGGCTCGCCGCTGGTGGAGCTCTCGCTCTTCCGGGTGCGCAGCTTCGCGGCCGGCCTGGGCGTGCAGCTGGTCTTCGGCGTGGTGCTGGGCATCTTCTTCCTGGTCTGGACCCTCTACATGCAGCTCGGCCTCGGCTGGAGCCCGCTGCGGGCCGGTCTGACCGGCATCCCGTTCTCGATCGCGGTCTCGCTGGCCGCCGGGCTCTCGGTGCAACAGCTGGTGCCGCGGTTCGGCCGCAAGGTGCTGCAGGCCGGCGCGCTGGTGATGGCGCTGGGCATGGTGATCTACGTCTGGGAGGACAGCCGCTACGGCGCCGGCATCCACTCCTGGCAGATGGCGCTGCCGCTGGCGGTGATGGGGCTCGGCATGGGCCTGATCGTGGCACCGCTGACCGACGCTGTGCTGGCCGAGGTGCCCAAGTCGGAGGCCGGTTCCGCCTCCGGCCTGCTCAACACCACCCAGCAGCTGGGCAACGCGCTCGGCCTCGGCCTGGTCTCGGTGGTCTTCTTCCCGGTGGTGGACTCGGCCCGCCCGGGTTCCCCGATCGCCCTGGTCTTCGGCCACGCCTTCCGGCACACCCTCAGCTGGCTGATGGCCGGCCTGGCGGTGGCGCTGCTGCTGATGTTCGCGCTGCCCCGCAAGGCCGCGCCCGCGCCGGAGTCCGCCGAGCCGGCCCCCGCCGGCCTGGTCACCGAGCCGGTCGGCTGACCTGGGCGGACATTGGATCGAATCCCCGTGATACCCCTGGGCGAACCGCGGCGTCTTCTTTCACGACGGCCGAACGGCACACCGCACGACCCCGGGGAATCGACATGCAAGAGGTGCTCAGTTTCGAGGAGTTCGCCTCCTCACGGGCCCGCAGGCTCTTCCAGGTCGGCTACCTGATCTGCGGGGACTGGCACCAGGCGCAGGATCTCGTGCAGATCGCCCTCGGGAAGCTCTACGCCTCCTGGGGGCGGCTGCAGCGCCAGGTCCCGGAATCCGGGCTGGACGCCTACGCCCGCAAGGTGCTGCTGAACAGCTACCTGTCGCAGCGTCGGCTGCGCCGTTCCGGCGAGCTGGCGGTGGCCGAGCTCCCGGAGACGGCGGCGGCCGGCGACGGCGCCACGGCGGAGCTGCGGCTGACGCTGCTCCAGGCGCTCCGTCAGCTGCCGCCGCGCAACCGGGCGGTGGTGGTGCTGCGGTACCTGGAGGACCACAGCACCGAGGCGGTGGCCGAGATGCTGAACACCAGCCCGAGTGCCGTCAAGAGCCTGAACACGCGATCGCTGGCCCGGCTGCGCGAGCTGCTGGGCCCGGACCGCGCACTGCTGTTCCGTGACTGACCGGGCATGAGACCACGAGGGGTCCGAACAAATGAGCCTTGACGAAGACGACCTGAGCAGGATCCTGCAGAGCAGCGTGGACGAGCTGCGGCCGCCGGTGCCGGAGATGGTCGCCGAGGCCGGCCGGCTCGGCCGCCGCCGGCGCCGGGTGCGGCGCACGCTGCAGGCCACGGGCGCCGCCGCCACGGTGGCCGCGCTGGTGGCCGGGGGTGCGCTGCTGACCGGGGGGCCGCAGCACACGGTGTCGGCCGCCGGCACGCCCCGCCCGCACGCCTCGGTGGGCGCGGTCTCCAGCCCGACCGCCGCCGCCAGCCCGTCCCCGAGCGCCAGCGCCACCGCCTCCCCGTCGCCCACCCCCGAGGCGGCCACGGCGGACCTGAGCTGGCAGGCGATGCTGAAGATCCTCAACGACCAGCTGCCGCCCGGCGGCAAGCTGTTCAACCTGAACACCTACGCGGTGAAGGCCGACAACCGGGGACCCTCGCACTACATCGAACTCCAGTACGACGACGGCCAGGGTGCCTCCACCGTGATGGTGACCCTCTCGCAGTCGCTCACCAACATGCCCTCCGGCTTCGACACCTGCACCGGCTGGACCGGCGGCGGCGACGAGGGCCCGCGCAAGCCGGGCTACCTCAAGCCCTCCTGCACCCTGACCCAGCTGCCCGACGGCGACAAGCTGCTCGCCTACGTCACCGGCACCGACGTGGTCGGCCTCTACGACATCGGGGTCAAGCTGATCCGGCCGAACGGCACCTACCTCCAGATCGTGGCCGCCAACGCCACCCTGGACCAGTACCACGCGGGCCAGTCGGGTGTGCCGATCACCGTCACCCGGGAGCAGCCGCCGCTCGGCGTGGCCGGCTGGTCCACCGTCGCCGAGAGCCCGCTCTGGCAGGACAAGATCCCGCAGTCGCTGGCCGACGCCGGGGTGGAGTTCGCCAAGACGGTGACCCGCCAGCCCTGCCCGGAGGGCAGCAAGCCGGGCGACTGCACGATCGACTGACGGCTCGTCCGCCTGTGCTGATGCCGCCTCGTCAGTCCAGGTAGGCCAGTTCGATCCGGCAGTGCACCGGGGCCGGCGCCGGCTCCGGTTCCTCCGCCGGCTCCCCCAGCGGCTCCTCCCACCGCAGCGCGGCCTCCGAGGCAGCCCGCGGCACGGCGGCCGACACCCTCGACGAACGGTCCGCTCCGGCGATCACGCGTACCCCGGTGTCCATGGCTCCCCGCCTCCTGATCCGCCCGATCCGTTCGGGCGCCTCCATTGCATCCCCACGCGGCCGCGACGGGACCGTTCCTTGACGCGGGCGCTACGCGATCGGCGCCTTCCTTGACGCCATCCGTACCCCGGTGGGCGGGCCGAGCCCGGTAAACCGCTACCGCGGCGACCGCCGATCGGCTAAGCCTTGACGAGGACCCGGATCCCGAGCCGACAGGGGGCAGGCATGGACACCGTCTTCGACGCGTCGCACCGGCGCGTGGGCTTCCTGAAGGACAACACCGTCTTCGACGCCTCACACCGTCGCGTCGGCTTCCTGTCCGGCGGCGAGCCGGCCGGGGCGGCCGCCGCCGCGCTCCTGCTGCTGCTCCGCCGCTGAGCGACCGCTCACTCCCGGCGGAGCAGCAGCAGCGCCGCGTCGTCCTCCGCCTCCAGCCGCTCGGTGAGGGTGTCCCGGACGTGGTCGGCCAGCGCGGGCAGCGGCTCCGGCCCGGCCGCGAACACCTCGGCCAGCCGGCGCAGCCCCAGCTCCAGGTCCTCGCCGGGCCGCTCGACCAGCCCGTCGCTGTACAGCAGCAGGGTGTCGCCGCGCTCCAGCTGGAAGGCGGTGGCGGGGTAGCCGCCGCCCCAGTCGGCGGGCAGGCCCAGCGGCAGCCCGGTGGGCAGGTCCAGCCGCAGCACCGCGCCGTCGGCCCGGCGGACCAGCGGCGGCAGGTGGCCGGCGTTGGCCAGCCAGGCCTCGCCGGTGCCGAGCGCCACCTGGGCGTAGAGGCAGGTGGCGAACCGCTCGGCGGGCAGGTCGGCCAGGAAGGCGGAGGCCCGGGAGAGCACGCTGGCGGCGCTGTGGCCCTCGGCCGCGTAGGCGGTCATCGCGATCCGCAGCTGGCCCATGATCGCGGCCGCCTCGGTGTCGTGCCCCTGCACGTCGCCGATCGCCACCCCGACGGCGTCCTCGGCCAGCGCCACCGCGTCGTACCAGTCACCGCCGATCCAGGTGCCGACCCGGGCGGTGCGGTAGCGCACGGCCATGCTGCCGCCGCGCAGCTGCGGCAGCCGGCGCGGCAGCATCGCGTTCTGCAGGCCGGCCGCGATCTCCCGGGACTGGTCCACCAGCATGGCCCGCTGCAGCGACTGGCCGATCGCGCTGGTCAGCGTGGTGAGCAGGGTGCGGTCCTCGGAGGTGAAGGAGCGCTTGCCCTCGTAGATCAGGGCGAGCGCGCCGATCGGGCGGCCCTGGGCGATCAGCGGCAGGAAGGCGGCGGCGGTGGCCTTGCCGTCGGCCAGCTGCTCGCCGAGCCCCGGGTAGCGCCGCACGAAGGACTCCCGGGAGGTGAAGAAGGCGGGCTCGCCGGACCGCACCACGTCGTTCAGCGGCCAGGACTCGGTGAGCCGGGAGCGGTGCCCGACCTTCACCGGCAGCCGGCCCACCGCGCCGACCAGCCGGAGCCGGCCCTGGTCCACCACTCCCAGCGTGATGCCCTGGGCGGCGAGCCGGCGCCGGCTCTGGCTGTCCGTCAGCACCGCGACCACGTCGTCCACGGTGAGCGCCTCGCCGAGCGCGGCCGCCACCTCGCGCAGCGCGTGCTCCTGGCGCTGGCGGTCGTCCTCGGCCATCAGCCGCATCGAGGAGTGCGCCAGCTCCTGGGTGGCGTCCCGGATCACCCCGACCACCCGGATCGCCGGGCCGGCGGGGTCGCGCAGCACCTGGCCCTGGGTGTGGGTCCAGCGGGTGGCGCCGTCCCGCAGCCGGATCCGGAAGTAGCTGCTGTAGGAGTCGCTGCGGCCGGCCTTGATGTCCTCGCCCAGCCGGTGCAGCCGGATCACCTCCTCGACCGGGATCCGCCGGTTGAGCCCGGCGATCATCCCGTCGTACTCCTCCGGGAGCAGGTCGAAGACCTCCAGGCCGACCGCGTCCAGGGTGAACCGGCCGGAGGCCGGGTCCCACTCGAAGCAGCCGATCCGGTTGGCGGTGACCGCCTCCAGCCGGTCCAGCCCGGGCGGACCGGCGCCGCGGTCGGCACCGGCGCCGGGGCCGGGATCGGGATGACCGGGCATCCGGACGGCCGCTCAGCCGGCCGAGCCGTCGGACCACTCGGCGCGCACCACCACGGCGGGGCAGGGCGCGTGCTCCACCACGTGCCGGCTGACCGAGCCGAGCAGCACCCCGGCGAAGCCGCCCAGGCCCCGGCTGCCGACCACCAGCAGCTCGGCGCCCTCGGCCTGCCGCAGCAGCGCGGCGGCGGGCGGCCCGGGCAGCACCACCTCGGCGACCTTGACGGCCGGCTGCTCGCCCAGGACGGCGAGCACCGCGTCGTGCAGGATCTGCTCGCTGAGCCGCTGCGGGTTCAGCTCCTCGGACGGCGGCGGGAGAGCGCCGCCGGCCAGCGCGTAGTAGCTGGGCAGCTCCCAGACGCCGACCGCCTCCACCACCTCGGCGCCGGTCGCGGCGGCCTGCCGGGCGGCCCAGCGCAGCGCGGCGTTGGCGGCGGGCGAGCCGTCCACGCCGACCACGATCCGCCGGGTCACGCGCCGGCCTCCGCACTCGCCGCGGGGCGGGCCAGCGTGCAGGTCAGCTCGCCGTCCTGGACCGAGGCGAGCACGGTGTCACCCTCGCGCACGGTGCCGTCCAGCAGCAGGTTGGCGATCCGGTTGTCCAGCTCGGACTGGATGGTGCGGCGCAGCGGCCGGGCGCCGAACTCGGGCTGGTAGCCGCGGTTGGCCAGCCACTCCTTGGCCTCACCGGTGACCTCCAGGTCGACGTCCTGGGCCTTGAGCCGGCGCCGGCTGCGGTCCAGCAGCAGGTCGACGATCCGGACCAGGTCGGCCCGGGTGAGCGCGTGGAAGACGATCACCTCGTCGATCCGGTTCAGGAACTCGGGGCGGAACTGCTGGCCCAGGTCCTTCATCAGGTCGCCGCGGATCGCGTCGACGTCGCCGTGGTGGTCCAGGATCCGGCGGGAGCCGATGTTGCTGGTCATGATCACCACGGTGTTGCGGAAGTCCACCGTGCGGCCCTGGGCGTCCGTCAGCCGCCCGTCGTCCAGCACCTGGAGCAGCAGGTTGAAGACGTCCGGGTGGGCCTTCTCCACCTCGTCGAAGAGCAGCACGCTGTACGGCTTGCGCCGCACCGCCTCGGTCAGCTGGCCGGCCTCGTCGTAGCCGACGTAGCCGGGCGGGGAGCCGACCAGCCGGGAGACGGTGTGCTTCTCCTGGAACTCGCTCATGTCGAACCGGATCATCCGCTCCGGGTCGCCGAAGAGCAGTTCGGCCAGCGCCTTGGCCAGCTCGGTCTTGCCGACGCCGGTCGGGCCGAGGAAGAGGAAGGAGCCGGTCGGGCGGTCCGGGTCGCCCATCCCGGCCCGGCCGCGGCGGACCGCCTGGGAGACGGCGGTGACGGCCTCGTCCTGGCCGATCACCTTCTGGTGCAGGGTGTCCTCCAGCTTCAGCAGCCGGTCCCGCTCGGTCTCGGTGAGCTGGGCGACCGGGATGCCGGTGCGCCGGGAGAGCACCTCGGCGATGTCGTCGGCGGTGACGCTGACCACGCCCTCGCGCTGCTCGGCCACCTCGGCCAGCTCGTCCTCGGCCTGCCGCAGGCCGGCCTTGAACTCGGCGGCCCGGGCGAAGTCCTCCTCGGCGACGGCCTCGTCCAGCTCGCGGCGCAGCTTGGCGATCCGGTCCTTGACCTCCTGGCCCTCGGTGGAGGCGCCGAGGTCGCGCAGCCGGACCCGGGCGCCGGCCTGGTCGAGCAGGTCGATCGCCTTGTCCGGCAGGAACCGGTCGCTGACGTAGCGGTCGGAGAGGGTGGCGGCGGCGTCCAGCGCCTCGTCGGTGAACCGCACCTGGTGGTGGGCCTCGTAGCGGTCGCGCAGGCCCTCGAGGATCTGCACCGTCTCGTCCACGGTCGGCTCGGGCACCAGCACCGGCTGGAACCGGCGCTCCAGCGCGGCGTCCTTCTCGATGTGCTTGCGGTACTCGTCCAGGGTGGTCGCGCCGACCACGCTGAGCTCACCCCGGGCCAGCGCGGGCTTGAGGATGTTGCCCGCGTCCATCGAGCCCTCGCCACCGCCGCCGGCGCCGACCACGGTGTGCAGCTCGTCCAGGAAGAGGATGACGCTCTGGTCGGCGGCGATCACCTCGTCGATCACCTTCTTCAGCCGCTCCTCGAACTCGCCGCGGTACTTGGAGCCGGCCACCAGGCCGGTCAGGTCCAGGGTGACCACCCGGCGGTCCCGGAGGGTCTGCGGCACGTCGCCGGAGACGATCCGCTGGGCCAGGCCCTCCACGATGGCGGTCTTGCCGACGCCGGGCTCGCCGATCAGCACCGGGTTGTTCTTGGTCCGGCGGGAGAGGATCTCGACGGTCTGCTCGATCTCCTCGGCCCGGCCGACCACCGGGTCCAGGTTGCCGGAGCGGGCCTCCACGGTGAGGTCGCGGCCGTACTCGTCCAGGGTGGGGGTCTGGCTGGGGTGCTCGCCGGTGCTGCTGCGGTCGCCGCCGGTGCCGTAGCCGTCCAGCACCTTGCGCAGCGCCCCGTCCGAAGGGGCGACGCCCCGCAGCGCCGTCCCGGCTCCGGAGCGGTCCTGCTCCAGCAGCGCGCCGAGCAGGTGCTCGGGGCCGATGTAGGAGGAGCCGGCGGCCTGCGAACGGGCGTGCGCGGCCAGCAGCACCCGCTTGGCGGCCGGGGTGAGCGAGGGCTCCTCGGTGAGGCCCGCGGCGGCGGCGGGCAGCGCCCTGCGCAGGTCCTCGGCCAGCTCGTCGGGGTCGATGCCGGCCCGCTCCAGCATCCGGCGGGAGGACTCCACCTGGGTGGCCGCCCACAGCAGGTGTCCGGTGTCCAGGTCGGTGCTGCCGTCCTCGGCGGCCCGCTGGGCGGCGGCCTCGATCAGCTCCTGCGCCGAGTCGCTGAGCAGCCGGCCGATCGGCACCCGCTGCACAGCCGGCGGGGAGGCCTGCGGGCTCATCCCGAAGAAGCGGCTGAACAGGTCGGCGAACGGGTCGGAGGAGCCGAAGGCGGAGGGCAGCGTCATGGGGCATCACCTGACTGCGGGGGGACCTGGTCCGTCTCCCACCCTCGCCCGGCACCTGACGGAGCGCCACCCGGACTCCGCCGGGCGGCTCGCGGCGCTAACCGCGGGGCCAGGGGCGGCCCTCCAGGCGCTCGATGCTGGTGTTGAAGTGGATCAGGCTCTCGCAGAGCGCGGCGACCTGCTCGGGGGTCCAGTCGGCGATCAGCTCGGCGATGCCGTCCAGGGTGGCCTCGCGGTCGGCGGCCAGCTGCTCGGCGCCCGACCCGGTGATCCGCAGCTTGCGGGCGATGCCGCCGTCCGGATCGGCGATCCGCTCGACCAGGCCGAGCCGGAGCATCGCGGAGGTCTGCCGGTTGACGGTGGAGGTGTCCAGGCCGAAGGCCTCGGCCAGCTCGCCGATCGACATCGGGCCCTGCACCCGCATCCGGCTGAGCAGGTGGTAGGCGGAGCGGTCCAGCTTCCGCTCCATGCCGCTCACCCGGCCGCCCAGGCTGTGCCGGGAGAGCAGGATCAGCTCGCGCTCCACCACGCCCAGGGCCTCCCGCGAGTGCCGAGCCATGGTCCGTCCTCCCGTCACCTGCCGTCGATCACGGACGAGGCTACCCCGCCCGAGCTCGATATGTATGATGCACACGATATGCATCCTGCACATCGCCGCGGTCGCGGCTCCGGAACGAGGAAGAGCAGCGAGGAAGAGCCATGAGCGAAACAGCGGTCGCGCCGCGCGGCAACGCCGTCATCGCGGTGCTGGCGGCGGCCGGCATCGTGGTGGCGCTGATGCAGACCCTGGTGGTGCCGATCATCCCGCAGCTGCCCGGCCTGCTGCACACCTCCGCCGCCAACGCCTCCTGGACCATCACCGCCACCCTGCTGGCCGGCGCGGTGGCCACCCCGGTGCTCGGGCGGCTCGGCGACATGTACGGCAAGCGGCGGATGCTGCTGCTCAGCCTGGTGGTGCTGGTGGCCGGCTCGGTGGTCTGCGCGGTCAGCTCCGCGCTGGCGCCGATCGTGGTCGGCCGGGCGCTGCAGGGCTGCGCGGCCGGCGTGATCCCGCTGGGCATCAGCATCATGCGCGACGAACTGCCGGCCGAGCGGCTGGGCTCGGCGATGGCGCTGATGAGCTCCTCGCTCGGCGTCGGCGGGGCCCTCGGCCTGCCGGCCGCCGCGGCGATCGCCGAGCACGCCGACTGGCACGTGCTGTTCTGGGTCTCGGCCGGCCTGGGCGCGGTGGTGCTGGCGCTGGTACTGGCGCTGGTGCCCGAGTCGGCCCGGCGCAGCGGCGGCCGGTTCGACCTGGTCGGCGCGGTCGGGCTGTCGGCCGCGCTGGTCTGCCTGCTGCTCGCGGTCTCCAAGGGCAGCGACTGGGGCTGGACCGGCGCCACCACCCTGGGCCTGCTCGCGGTCACCGTGCTGCTGCTGCCCGCCTGGGCCTGGTGGGAGCTGCGCACCGCGCAGCCGCTGGTCGACCTGCGGGTCAGCGTGCGCCGGCAGGTGCTGCTGACCAACCTGGCCTCGGTGGTGGTCGGCTTCTCGATGTACGCGATGTCGCTCTGCCTGCCGCAGTTGCTGGAGATGCCCCGGGCCACCGGCTACGGGCTGGGGCAGTCGATGCTGATGGCGGGCCTGGTGATGGGCCCCTCCGGCCTGGTGATGATGGCGGTCTCGCCGTTCTCCGCCAAGCTCTCGGCCAAGGCCGGGCCCAAGGTCTCGCTGCTGATCGGCGGCCTGGTGATCGCCTGCGGCTACGCCCTGGGCATCGCCATGATGAGCGCCGCCTGGCAGCTGCTGATCGTCTCGGTGGTGATCGGCACCGGCATCGCCTTCGCCTACGCCTCGATGCCGGCACTGATCATGTCCGCCGTGCCGGTCACCGAGACCGCCGCCGCCAACGGGCTGAACACCCTGATGCGCTCGATCGGCACCTCCACCTCCTCGGCCGTGGTCGGCGTGGTGCTCTCGCACCTGACCACCTCCTACGGGCCGTACCGGCTGCCCTCGCAGGACGGCTTCCGCACCGCGCTGGCGCTGGGCTGCGGCGCGGCCGTGCTGGCGGTGCTGGTCACGGCGCTGATCCCGGGCCGCAAGCGGGCCGCCGTGCCGCTGCCCGCCCAGGCCGGCGCGCCCGCCGACGCGCCGGCCACCCGGGGCTGACGGTCCGTCACCCGCACGGCGTCTCCGCCGCCCGTTCCGGCGCGGAAGCCTGCGCGAGGGGCGCGCCGTCCAGCAGGATGCCGCTATGGAGATCGAGAACGGGATCCGACTGCACAGCGCCCGCGGCCGGTGGGTGGTGCTGGCCGCCGCGCTCGGCTCCGGCATGGCGATGCTGGACGGCTCGGTGGTCAACGTCGCCCTGCCGCACATCGGCGCCGACCTGGGCGCCTCGCTGGCCGCCCTGCAGTGGACGGTCAACGCCTACCTGCTCACCCTGGCCGGGCTGATCCTGCTCGGCGGCTCGCTCGGCGACCGGTACGGGCGGCGGCGGGTCTTCCTGATCGGCGTGGCCTGGTTCGCGCTCGCCTCCGGGCTCTGCGCGATCGCCCCGACCGTCGGGGTGCTGATCGCCGCCCGGGCGCTGCAGGGCATCGGCGGGGCGCTGCTCACCCCCGGGTCGCTGGCGCTGCTGCAGGCCACCTTCCATCCGGACGACCGCTCGGGCGCCGTCGGCGCCTGGTCCGGGCTGGGCGGGGTGGCCACCGCCGTCGGCCCGTTCCTCGGCGGCTGGCTGGTCAGCGGGCCCGGCTGGCGGTGGATCTTCGTGCTCAACCTGCCGGTGGCCGTGGCGGTCGCACTGCTGACGGTGCGCCACGTGCCGGAGAGCCGGGACGAGCAGGCCACCGGGCGGTTCGACGTGCCGGGCGCGGTGCTGGCCGCGCTCGCGCTCGGCGGGGTGACCTTCGCGCTGACCGAGGCCGCCGAGGGCTTCTCCCCCGCCGTGGCGGTCTCGGCGGTGGCGGGCCTGCTGCTCGGCTTCGCCTTCCTCCGGGTGGAGCGGCGCACGCCCGAGCCGATGCTGCCGCTGGGGCTCTTCTCCTCCCGGCTGTTCAGCGCCGTCAACCTGGTCACGCTGGCGGTCTACGGCGCGCTCAGCGGGGTGATGTTCTTCCTCCAGGTGCAGCTGCAGACCGTCTCCGGCTTCGAACCGCTGGTCGCGGGCGTCGCCTTCGCGCCGGTGACGGTGCTGATGCTGCTCTTCTCCGCGCGCTCCGGGCAGCTGGCCAACCGGACCGGGCCGCGGCTGCCGCTGACCGCCGGACCGCTGATCGCCGCGGCCGGGGTGCTGCTGATGCTGCGGATCGGCGCGCACGCCGACTACTGGACGGACGTCTTCCCGGCCGCCGTGGTCTTCGGCGCCGGGCTGACCCTGCTGGTGGCGCCGCTGACCGCGACCGTGCTGGCCGCGGTGGACGTGCGGCGGGCCGGGATCGCCAGCGGGGTGAACAACGCGGCGGCCCGGGCGGCCGGGCTGCTCGCGGTGGCGGCGCTGCCGCTGCTCACCGGGCTCAGCGGGGACCAGTACCGGGTGCCCTCGGCGGTGGACTCGGCCTTCCGCACGGCCGTGCTGATCTGCGCCGGCGCGCTGGCGGCCGGCGGGCTGCTGGCGCTGCTCACGGTGCCGGGCAAGCCCGCACCGGCCAAGAGCGAGCCGGACGCGACCTGGTACTGCGCTGCCACGGCTCCGCCGGTGGACCCGGGGCACGAGTGCCCCGGGTCCACCGCGGAGACTCCGTAGCTAGAGGATGTCGCCCGGCGCGTACTTGGCGGCCGCCGGATACTTCGCGGCGACGGCGCCGATCCGCTCGACCAGCTCGGCCACCTGGGCCCCGGCCGCGCCGGTGAAGGAGAGCCGGTCGGCGAGCAGCGCGTCCAGCGCGGCCCGGTCCAGCGGGATGCGCTCGTCGGCGGCGAGCCGGGCCAGCAGCTCGTTCTCCCGGGCGCCGGCCCGCATCGCCAGCGCCGAGCCGACCGCGTGCTCCTTGATCGCCTCGTGCGCGGTCTCCCGGCCGACGCCGGCCCGCACCGCGCCCATCAGCACCTTGGTGGTGGCCAGGAACGGCAGGTAGCGGTCCAGCTCGGCCTCGATCACGGCCGGGAAGGCGCCGAACTCGTCCAGCACCGTCAGGAAGGTCTCCAGCAGGCCGTCGAAGGCGAAGAAGGCGTCCGGCAGCGCGACCCGGCGCACCACCGAGCAGGAGACGTCGCCCTCGTTCCACTGGTCGCCGGCCAGCTCGCCGGTCATCGAGGCGTAGCCGCGCAGGATCACCGCGAGGCCGTTGACCCGCTCGCAGGACCGGGTGTTCATCTTGTGCGGCATCGCCGAGGAGCCGACCTGGCCCTCCTTGAAGCCCTCGGTCACCAGCTCGTGACCGGCCATCAGGCGGATCGTCTTGGCCAGGCTGGACGGCCCGGCGGCCAGCTGCACCAGCGCGGTCAGCACCTCGAAGTCCAGCGAGCGCGGGTAGACCTGGCCGACGCTGGTGAAGACGTTGTCGAAGCCCAGGTGGCCGGCCACCCGGCGCTCCAGCTCGGCCAGCTTCGCGGCGTCCCCGCCGAGCAGGTCCAGCATGTCCTGGGCGGTGCCGACCGGGCCCTTGATCCCGCGCAGCGGGTAGCGGGCGATCAGCTCCTCCAGCCGGGCGAAGGCGACCAGCAGCTCGTCGGCGATCGAGGCGAACCGCTTGCCGAGGGTGGTGGCCTGCGCGGCGACGTTGTGCGAACGGCCGGCCATCACCAGCTCGGAGTGGTCGGCGGCGAGCCGGCCGAGCCGGACCAGCACGGCCACCGTGCGGTCCCGGACGTGCTCCAGGGACTGGCGGACCTGCAGCTGCTCGACGTTCTCGGTCAGGTCCCGGGAGGTCATCCCCTTGTGGATCTGCTCGTGGCCGGCGAGCTCGCTGAACTCCTCGATCCGGGCCTTCACGTCATGCCGGGTGATCCGCTCGCGGGCGGCGATCGAACCGAGGTCGACCTGGTCGATCACCCGCTCGTAGTCGGCCACGGCGGTCTCGGGGACATCGATGCCGAGATCCTGCTGGGCCTTCAGGACGGCCAGCCACAGGTGGCGTTCGAGGACCACCTTGTGCTCGGGGGACCACAGCTGGGCCAGGGTGGCCGAGGCGTACCGGGCGGCCAGGACATTGGGGATCTGGGGCTTCGCGCTCACGCTTCGCAAGCCTAACAGCCGAGGTCAGCGCCACCGGTCGGCGGGCCGCCGGTGCGGCCTCAGAGCGCGCTCAGCCCCTTGAGCAGCGTGGTGATCCCGCCGCCCAGCGCGAGCAGCAGCACCACGGTGCGGGCCCGGCGCTCCGGCACCCGGTCGGCCGCCCAGTGGCCGATCACCGCGCCCAGCGCCAGCGCGGCGGCCACCGCCAGCCAGGCCGGGCCGGCCAGCCTGGGCAGGCCCTTGGCGAAGAGCGAGAAGATGTTGACGGTCAGTCCGTAGAACTGCGCGTTGGGGACGAACTCGCGGACCGTCCAGCCCGCGTTGACGGCGTAGAGCGAGAGCGCCGGGCCGCCGACGCCGGCCGCCGCGTTCATGAACCCGCTGGCCGCGCCGGCCGCCACCGCCCCGCCCCGGCCGCGCAGCGCGCCCACCCGGGCGCCGCGCAGCACCAGCAGCACGGCGACGGTGACCAGCGTGCCCATCACCGCGAGCAGCCGGGGCTCGGGCAGCTGGGCGGCCACCCAGGCGCCGGCCGGCACGCTGCAGGCGGCCGCGGCGATCAGCGGCAGCATCGCGCCGGGCCGGACCTGCCGCCAGGTGGCCGCCAGGCCGATCGCGCTGATCGCGCCGCCCGCGCAGTTGGAGAGCACCACGCCCTGCCCGGCACCCAGCATCAGGGCCAGCGCGGGCGCGGTGACCAGGGCGAACCCGATCCCGGCCATCCGCTGCACCGAGGCGCCGGCCAGCACCACGCCGCCCAGCAGCAGGTCCCCCGCCCAGCCCGAAACCATCGCACCGCTCCCGCCCCGCACGCGTCCACTCACTTGCGCAGCGCAGGCTACCGGCCGATGGCTCGGTGACCGAAGGGTTTATCGAGGAGCCGGCCGCATGAGGCGGTCAGCCCTGGAGCAGCGGCAGGATCTGCGCGCACATCGCCAGCAGGGCGCCGCGCTGCTGCCCGTCCAGCGAGTCCAGGGCGCGGTGCGCCCGGCCCATGTCGTCGCGGATCCGCTGCAGCACCTCGGCGCCGGGCGGGGTGATGGTGACCATCTTGACCCGCCGGTCGGTGGCGGCCGCCGAGCGAGTGGCCAGGCCCAGGCCCTCCAGCCGGTCCACGATCCCGGTCACGTTGGAGGCGTCGCAGCCCAGCTGCTCGGCCAGCGCCCGCATCGGCACCGGCTCCCGGATCGCGCCCAGCGCCTTGGCCTGGGTGGAGCTGAGCCCGTGGCGGGCGGCCGCCGCCGCGAAGTCGATCCAGAACGCGGCGCTCACGGCGGCCACGGCCTCCATCAGCTCGGTCGTGGAGATGCGCGGTGCGGCGGTAGTCATGGCACCCATGAGACCACAGAACCCATAAAAGCTTTATCAACTCCAGCTTTCACTATGAGAACGAATTCGCGCGCCCTACTGCACCAGCTCCGCGAACAGCCGCTCCAGGTCCGCCTCCGGGTCGGCGGTCAGCCCGGTGTGCACCGGGCCGGGCTGGATCACGGCGCTGCGCGGCGCGGTGAGCCAGCGGAACCGGCGGCCCGGGTTGTCCTCGGCGGCCGGACCGGCCTCCGGGCCGCCCGCCGCGACCGCCTCGATGCCGCGTAGCGCCCGGGCCACCCCGACCAGGTCCACGCCCGGGTCGAGCGCCAGCAGCTTGGCCTCGGGCAGCAGGGTGCGGGCCAGCAGCCGCTCCTGCCAGCGGCAGTAGAGCAGCACGCCGAGGTTGACGCACTCCCCCCGCTCGACCCGCGGCACCGCCCGCACCAGCGCGTACTCGTACTCGCGCAGTTCCTCCCCGCTCATCGCGCCCCCTCCAGCGCCGGCAGCCAGTCCCGCGGCCCGGCCAGCCGCGCGGTCAGCTGGTCCACGTAGGCCGCGCGCACCGCGTCCGGGCCCTCGAAGCCCGGCTCGTCGAGCAGGAACTCCTCCGGCACGGCGGCGGCCGCGGCCGCCAGCAGCTCCGGGGTGCAGCGCTCGGCCAGCTCGGCGTCGGCCGCCGCCAGCGCGGGGCCGGCGAACCGGCGCAGCGCGTGGTCGCCGGCGTCGTAGGGGCGCCGGGTCCAGCCGGCCGCGCCGCTCCAGCTGTGGTGGAAGATCAGGCTGGCGCCGTGGTCGATCAGCACCAGCTCGCCGTCGGCCACCAGCAGGTTGGGGTTGCGCCAGGACCGGTCCACGTTGCCGATCAGCGCGTCGAACCAGAGCACCCGGGCGGCCAGCCCGGCCGGCACCTCGAAGCAGAGCGGGTCGAAGTTGAGCGCGCCGCTGACGAAGGCCAGGCCGATGTTCACCCCGCCGCTGGCCCGCATCTGGTCCTGGATCTGCTGCTCGGGCTCGCTGCGGGCCAGCACCGGGTCCAGCTCGATCCGCACCAGCTCGGGCACCGGCAGCCCGAGCGAGCGCCCGAGTTCCCCGGCCAGCACCTCCGCGACCAGGGCCTTGCGCCCCTGCGCCGCCCCGCTCCACTTGAGCGCGTACAACCGGTGGTCGTCGCCCGCCACCAGGCCCGGCATCGAGCCGCCTTCTCGCAGTGGCGCCGCATAGCGGACCGCCGTCACCTCACGAAGCACGGGCTCACCCTACCCATCGGGCCTTAGCGGTGGCGGCTGCCCAACTGCCGTGCGAGGGTGGCCGGGAGGTGGCGGTCCGTCAGGCGGGCTGCCGGACCTCCCCGGTTCAGCGGCCAGCGGCGAAGGAAGTAGTGATGGAACGTCCTCGGATCCTGATCGTCGGCGGCGGTTTCGCCGGACTGGAGTGCGCCCGCCGGCTGGAGCGCAAGCTCGCGTCGTCGGAGGCCCAGATCACCCTGGTCACGCCCTTCAGCTACCAGCTCTACCTGCCGCTGCTGCCGCACGTCGCGGCCGGGGTGCTGACTCCGCAGTCGGTGGCGGTCTCGCTGCGCCGCACGCTGCGCCGCACCGACATCATCCCGGGCGGCGCGATCGGTGTGGACCCGCGCTCCAAGGTCTGCATCATCCGCAAGATCACCGGCCAGGAGGTCGTGGAGCGCTACGACTACCTGGTGCTGGCCCCCGGCAGCGTGACCCGCACCTTCGACATCCCCGGCCTGACCGACCACGCCCGCGGCATGAAGACGCTGGCCGAGGCGGCCTACGTGCGCGACCACGTGATCGCCCAGCTGGACCTGGCGGACGACACCGCGGACCGCACCGAGCAGGAGTCCCGGCTGGGCTTCGTGGTGGTCGGCGGCGGCTACGCCGGCACCGAGACGGCGGCCTGCCTGCAGCGGCTGACCACCGCGGCGCTGGACCGCTACCCCCGCCTCGACCCGCGGCTGATCAAGTGGCACCTGATCGACATCGCCCCGAAGCTGATGCCCGAGCTCGGCGACCACCTGGGCAGCCGGGCGCTGCGGGTGCTCCGCGACCGCGGCGTCGAGGTCTCGCTGGGCGTCTCGGTGGCGAAGGTGGACGACACCTCGGTGACCTTCACCGACGGCCGGGTGGTGCCCTCCCGCACGCTGATCTGGACGGCCGGCGTGGCCGCCAGCCCGCTGATCGGCACCCTGGACGCCGAGACGGTGCGCGGCCGGATCGCGGTCACCGCCGAGATGCGGGTGCCGCAGTTCGAGGGCGTCTTCGCGCTCGGCGACGCGGCCGCCGTGCCGGACCTGGCCAAGGGCGACGGCGCGGTCTGCCCGCCCACCGCCCAGCACTCGGCCCGGCAGGGCCGCCGGGTGGCCGACAACCTGGTGGCCGCGCTGCGCAACCAGCCGCTGGAGGCCTACTACCACAAGGACCTGGGCCTGGTGGTGGACCTGGGCGGCAAGGACGCGGTCTCCAAGCCGGTGGGCGTGGAGATGACCGGGGTGCCGGCCCAGCTGGTGGCCCGCGGCTACCACCTGATGGCGATGCGGACCAACGTGGCGAAGTTCCGGGTCGGCTGCAACTGGCTGATCAACGCGACGGCCGGCGACGACTTCGTGCGCACCGGGTTCCTGGCCCGCCAGCCCGCCCGGCTGCGGGACTTCGAGTACACCGACGTCTACCTGTCGAAGGACCAGGTCCGCGAGCACGCCGAGGCGCTGCGGGCGAAGGGCTGACGGACCGCCGGCGGCGGGCGTCCCCGGTGGGGGCGCCCGCTCGTTGCGTCCCGGACCGCCGGCGCGGCTCAGACCGCCCGCGAGGCCGCCGCCCCGGTGCCCAGCACCGCCGCCAGGTCGGCCGCCAGCCGCGGCGCCTGCGCCGGATCCAGCGGCGCCACCGTGATCCGCAGCCCGGGCGGCGACTGCATCCGGAACCGTGCACCGGGCAGCACCGACCAGCCGTGCTGCAGCAGCCCGACCACCGCGGCGGTCTCCTCCGGCACCGGCACCCAGACGTTCAGCCCGCTCGCCCCGTGCGCGCGGATGCCCTGCGCGGCGAGCGCGGCGAGCAGCGCGTCCCGGCGCTCGCGGTAGGCGGCGGGGACGCCGGCGGGCGCGGCGCCGTGGGTGCGCCAGAGCTCGGCCGCGGTGCGCTGCAGCAGGTGGCTGACCCAGCCGGTGTCCAGCCGCTGGCGGCCGAGCAGCCGGTCGATGGTCTGCGGGTCGCCGGCGGCCACGCCGAGCCGCAGGTCCGGGCCGAAGGCCTTGGCGGCCGAGCGGATCACCAGCCAGTGCGCGGTGGCCGGCTGCCGGTCCGGGCCGAGGCCGATGCTGTGGAACGGCAGCTCGGTGATGCCGTGCCCGTGGTCGTCCTCCAGCAGCAGCACCTCGGGGTGGCGGGCGAGCACGGTGCGCAGCTCGGCGGCCCGCCCGGCGGTGACGGCGGCGCCGGTGGGGTTCTGGGCGCGGCTGGTGACGATCACCGCCCGGGCGCCGGCGGCCAGCGCGGCGGCGAGGGCGGCCGGGCGCGGCCCGGCGTCGTCGAGGGCCATCGGCAGGGGCCGCAGGCCGTGGGCGGCGACCAGGTCGATCACGCTGGCCCAGCCCGGGTCCTCCACGGCCACCTGGTCGCCGGGCCGCAGCAGCACCGCGAGGGTCCGGTCGATGGCGTCCAGCGCGCCCGCGGTGACGGCGAGGCTGCCGTCCGGCACCCCGTCGGCGCGGAAGGCGGCGCCGGCCAGCTCGATCAGCCCGGGGTCGGCGACCGGGTGGCCGTAGAGCACCGGCTCCCGGTCGGCGGCCGCGCCCGCGGCGGCCAGCGCGGCGCCGAGCGGCGGCAGCAGCGCCGGGTCGGGGTTGCCCGCGGCCAGGTTGCGCACGCCGGGCGGGACGGTGAGCGAGACCTGGTCGCGGTAGGTGGTGGCCGGGCGGGGGCGGATCTTGCTGCCCTTGCGCCCGCCGGTCTCGATCACTCCGCGGTCGCGCAGCAGCCGGTAGGCGGCGGCGACGGTGTTGGGGTTGACGCCGAGGTCGGCGGCGAGCTCCCGCAGCGGGGGCAGCGCCTCGCCGGGCTGCAGCGACCCGTCGGCGACCGCGCGTTCGACGTCGGCGGCGATCTCCGTGGCGCGCCGACCCTGGATCCGATACTCTCCTAGCACAAAGTTAAGTATGCACTAGTACATAGGGGGTTGTCATGCCGGACGCGCCGGACGACCAGCAGTACGCCCGCACGGCCCGGACCACGCCGACCCGGTACCGCGAGCGGGCCGACTGGGAGAAGGCCGCGATCCACGCGGTGCTGGACAGCGCCTGGGTCTGCCACCTGGGCTTCGTCGCCGACGGTGCGCCGGTGGTGCTGCCGACCATCTTCGCCCGGGTCGGCGACCGGCTCTACGTGCACGGCTCCACCGGCAGCCGCCCCCTGCGCGCCGCCGGCGCCCCCGGCGGGATGCCGGTCTGCATCACCGTCACCCAGGTCGACGGGCTGGTGCTGACCAAGTCGGCCTTCAACCACTCCGTCAACTTCCGCTCCGTGGTGGCCCACGGCACGGCCGAGCAGGTCACCGACCCGGCCGAGCTGGCGGTCGCGCTGGACGCGCTGGTGGACCACGCCGTGCCCGGCCGCTCCGGCGACGTGCGGCGGGCCAACCCCAAGGAGCTGGCCGCGACGGCCGTGCTGCGGCTGGTGCTGGACGAGGTCTCCGCGAAGACCCGCGACGACCTCGCCGACGACGACGAGGAGGACCTGGGCCTGCCGTACTGGTCCGGCGTGGTCCCGGTCCGCACCGTCTACGGCGCGCCGGTGCCGCACCCGGGCACCGAGCGGGAGCTGCCGGAGTACCTGCGGGACTTCCGGGCCGGCGGTGCGGCATGCTGATCCGCTCCTGGGACCGGGGTGACGAGCAGGAGTGGCGGGAGTGGCTGGCCGGGCGGGACTTCGGCCTGCTGGCGGCCAACAACCCGGACGGCGGCCCGCTGCTGGTCCCCACCCACTTCCTGCTGGCCGGCGCCGAGATCCTGCTCCACCTGGCCGCGCCCAACCCGCTGTTCGCCGCCGTCCGGGCCGACCCCCGGGTCACCCTGGCGGTGACCGACGACTACGCCTTCGCCCCCGGCACCTGGCGCGCCACCGGCGTGCCGACCAGCTACTACGCCTCGGTGCAGTTCGACTGCACGGCCGAGGTGCTGGACGGCGCGGCCGAGAAGGCCGACATCCTCAACCGCCAGCTGGCGCACTTCCAGCCCGAGACCCCGGACCGCCGGGTGGTGCCGGGCGAGGAGCCGTTCGGCCACCTGCTGAGCGGCATCCGGGGCCTGCGGCTGACGGTGCGCCAGGCCCGGGCCAAGTTCAAGTACGACGACAAGGCGCCCGTGGAGCACCAGGCGGCCGCCGCCGAACGGCTGGCCGAGCGCGGCGCGGCGGGCGACGCGGGTGCCCGGGCGCAGCTGCTGCGCCGCCACGCACGGCGTACCGCGGTCCCACCGGTGGCGGACTGACGCCGGGTCAATCCGGGCATTCCGGGTAGGCGGCTGATCTGATGGTCAGGTGTCCAGCCTGTCCGCTCCCCGGGAGGTCAGCCGTGTCCAGGACCGCGTCACCCACGCAGCAGGCCGACAACTCACACCTCGGCCACGTCGTCTTCATCTCGGCCGCCGCCGCGATGGGCGGCTTCCTCTTCGGCTATGACAGCGCCGTGATCAACGGCGCGGTCACCGGCATCCAGAAACACTTCCACGTCGGCCACGGTGAGACCGCCTTCGTGGTGGCGATCGCGCTGCTCGGCTCGGCGGCCGGCGCGGTGGCGGCCGGCTGGCTGGCCGACCACCTGGGCCGGGTACGCACCATGCTGCTGGCGGCCGTGCTCTTCGCGATCAGCGGCGTCGGCTCGATGTTCCCGCCCAGCGTGCAGGTGCTGGGCACCTGGCGGGTGCTGGGCGGCATCGCGATCGGCATCGCCTCGGTGATCGCACCCACCTACATCGCCGAGGTGGCGCCGACCGCCTACCGCGGCCGGCTGGCCTCCTTCCAGCAGATGGCGATCGTGCTCGGCATCACCGTCTCCCAGCTGGCCAACTGGGCGCTGAACAACGCGGCGGGCGGCGAGTCCACCAACCACCTCGGCCCGGTGCAGGCCTGGCAGTGGATGCTCGGCGTGGAGACCGTGCCGGCCCTGGTCTACGGGGTGATGGCACTGGCCATCCCGGAGTCCCCGCGCTACCTGATCGCCACCGGCCGGGAGCAGAAGGCCCGCCAGGTGCTCGCCGAGGTGGAGGGCCCCGGGGTGGACCTGGACTCCCGGGTGGCGCAGATCGAGTCCGTGCTGCGCAGCGAGCACAAGCCGCGGCTGAGCGACCTGCTGGGCGGACGGGGCTGGCTGCTGCCGATCGTCTGGGTGGGCATCGGCGCCTCGGTCTTCCAGCAGTTCGTCGGCATCAACGTGATCTTCTACTACTCCTCGGTGCTCTGGCAGTCGGTCGGCATCAACGAGAGCAACTCGCTGCTGATCAGCCTCTCCACCTCGATCGTCAACGTGATCGGCACAGTGATCGCGATGGCCCTGGTGGACCGGATCGGCCGCAAGCCGCTGGCGCTGGCCGGCTCGATCGGCATGGCGCTCTCGCTGGGCACGGCCGCCTGGGCGTTCTCCTACCGCACCGGAACCGGGGACAGTGCCACCCTGCCCAGCGTCCAGGGCACCGTGGCGCTGGTCGCGGCGCACGTCTTCGTGCTCTGCTTCGCCTTCTCCTGGGGCGTGGTGGTCTGGGTGCTGCTCGGCGAGATGTTCCCCAACCGGATCCGGGCGCTGGCGCTCTCGGTGGCGGCCTCGGCGCAGTGGCTGGCCAACTGGGCGATCACCGTGACCTTCCCGAGCCTGGCCAACTGGAACCTCTCGGCGACCTACGTGATCTACGCCTGCTTCGCGCTGCTCTCGGTGCCGTTCGTGGCCTTCTGCATCAAGGAGACCCGGGGCAAGGCGCTGGAGGAGATGGGCTGACCCACCGTCACCACGGGGTCCGCGGTCCATCAGGCGACACGTGGATGGCGGGTCAGGAAACTGTCGGACGCCCGGCCCGCCGCCCACATACCATCGTGCCCGCGGGCCGCCTGGGCCCTTCCGACCGCGCAGATGGGGCTTGGACACGTGGGAGCGCAGAACGTCACCTTCTCCAGCAGCGGGAAGCTGGCGCACGGCTACCTGGCGCTGCCGCCGCAGGGCACCGGGCCGGGCCTGCTGGTGATCCAGGAGTGGTGGGGCCTGACCACCCACATCACCTCGCTCGCCGACCGGTTCGCCGCCGAGGGCTTCCTGGTGCTGGCCCCGGACCTGTACGGCGCGGAGGCCACCCACGACCCGGCGGTGGCGGCCGAGCGGAAGGCCGCGCTGCCGGTCGAGGGCGCGGTGCGGGACCTGGCCGGGGCGGTGGACTTCCTGCTCGAGCACCCGGGGATCGTCGGGGACGCGGTCGCGGTGGCCGGCTTCTGCATGGGCGGCGGCTTCGCGCTGCGGCTGGCCGTGCAGGAGGGCGAGCGGGTGGCGGCCGTGGTGCCGTTCTACGGGCTGCCGCGCGAACCCGGCTTCTCCTACCAGGGCCTGACCGCCCACGTGCTGGGCCACTTCGGGGAGCACGACAGCACCATCCCGGTGCCGGTGGTGGACGAGGCGGCGATGCTGATCGGCGAGGCGACCGACCGCCGCCCGGAGATCCACTTCTACCCGGCCGGGCACGCCTTCATGAACGACGAGAACCCGCGCGGCACCTACGACCCGCTCCAGGCCGGCATCGCCTGGCGCCGCACCCTCAGCTTCCTGCGCGGCCACCTGAGCTGACGCACCGACCGGCAGAACCCGACTGACGAGTAGCAGCCCTGACAGGGAATGAACCGACTTTCGATCAGCTGACCATCGTTTCCGGACCGGAATTGACGGGTACCACCATCAACCTGTCAACAGCTGTTCATCCCTGTCCCTGGCGTGGACCCCCCTCCATGCCACTGTCATAGTCGGGCGAATGCCGAAACTGACCCATTTCCGCGTCCCCCACCGCGCGTGGGCGGGTCGCTCCTACCGGATCCACACCGCCGCGACCGTGGTCAGCGGCCTCGGCAACGCGGGCGCGCCGATCGCCACCGCGTTCGCGGTGCTGCGGATGGGCGGCGGCGCCGCCGAGATCGGCTGGGTCACCGGCGCCCGGCTGGCCGCCACCGTGCTCTTCCTGCTGGTCGGCGGCGCGCTCGCGGACCGGCTGCCCCGGCAGCGGGTGATGGTCGCCGCCAACCTGGGCAACGCGCTCTCCCAGGCGCTGCTCGCGGTGCTGGTGCTGACCGGGCAGGCCCGGCTCTGGCAGGTGGTGCTGCTGGCGGCGGCCAACGGCATCGGGCTGGCCTTCTTCGCGCCCGCCTCCGAGGGCATGGTGATGGAGTCGGTGGACCAGCGGCACGCGCCCCGGGCCTTCGCGCTCTTCCGCACCGCGCTCAACTCCTCGCAGATCGTCGGCGCGGCGCTCGGCGGTGCGCTGGTCGCCGCGGTCGGGCCCGGCTGGGTGCTGGCGCTGGACGCGGCCGGGCTGGCGGCGGCGGGCGGGCTGCGGGTCTTCCTGCGGGCCGCCGCGCCGGTGCCGCGCGGTCCCGGACCCGGGATGCTGGTCGAACTGCGGGAGGGCTGGCAGGAGTTCCGCTCGCGGCGCTGGCTCTGGGTGGTGGTCGTGCAGTACGGCGTGGTGAACGCCTGCCTGATCGCCGCCGAGTCGGTGCTCGGGCCGCTCGTCGCCGACCTGCGGCTGGGCGGGCCGCGCCCGTGGGGGCTGGCCAACGCGGCGATGGGCGCGGGGTTGGTGGCGGGCGGGCTGCTGATGGTCCGCTGGCAGCCGCGCCGGCTGCTGCTGGCCGGCACCCTGGGCGTGCTGATGTTCGGCCTGCCCTCCGCCGTGCTGGCCGCCGGGGCCGGGCTGCCGCTGGTGGCGGCCGCGATGTTCGCCTCCGGGGTCGGCGGCACGGTCTACGGGGTGAGCTGGATGATCGCCCTGCAGCAGGAGATCCCCGCGGCCCGGCTCTCCCGGGTCGCCGCCTACGACTGGTGCGGCTCGGTCGCCCTGGCCCCGGCCGGCACCGCGGCCGCCGCTCCGCTGGCCGGCGGGCTCGGCCTGGACGGCGCGCTCTGGGCCAGCGCGGCGGTGATGACCGCGCTCTCGCTGCTGGTGCTGGCCGTGCCGGAGGTGCGCGAGCTGGTCCGCGGCACCCCGGCGGCCGCGCCCGCCGAGCCCAAGCGGCTGGAGCCGGTCACCGCCTGACCGGTCCGCCCGGCCAGCAGCACCCCGGCCAGCACCAGCAGCCCCGCGCCCGCCAGGTAGGGCGCCCGCAGCCCGTAGGCGTGCGCCAGCGGGCCGGCCAGCGCCGCGCCCACCGCGCCCGCCCCGCTGGCCACCAGCTGGTAGGCCATCCCGACCCGCCCCAACAGCTCCGCCGGCACCAGCTCCTGCCGGAGCGTCACGGCGGCGATGGTGAAGAGCGCGCCCAGCGCGCCGTACCCGACGGTGCAGCAGAAGGCCAGCGGCCACCAGCCGGTCGCCGCCGCCCCGCCCAGCGCCAGCCCGGCGCCGATCGGCCCGAGCACCAGCACCCGGGCGCGGCCGAACCGCGCCACCGCCGGACCGGCCGCCAGCGCGCCGGCCACCCCGCCCACCGCCGAGCAGGTCTCCAGCAGGCCGAACCCGGTGGCACCCAGGTGCAGCACCTCGCGGACGTAGAGCACCAGCAGGGCCAGCACGATGCCGAGCACCAGGTTGGCGGCGGCCGTGGCCAGGCAGAGCGCCCGCACCACGGGCTGGCGGCGCAGCCAGCCCACGCCCTCGGCCATCTCCGCGAACAGCCCGCCGGTCCGGCGGGCCGCCTCCGGCGCCGAGCGCCCGCCGGCGCCGCCGGGCACCGCGAGCACCAGCAGCGCGGCGGCCGCGAAGCTCAGCGCGTCGACCGAGAACGGCGCCAGCGCGGCCGCGCCGAACAGCAGGGTGCCCAGCGGCGCGCCCAGGATCGAGCCGCTGACCAGGGCGCTCGCCTGCAGCCGTCCGTTCGCCCGGGTCCGGCCGGCGAGCGGCACCACGGCCGGCACGGCGCCGGTCCAGCCGGCGGTGTAGCAGGTCTGGCCGCAGCCGAGCAGGAAGCCGAGTACGGCCAGCAGCGGCACGCCGACCGCGTGCAGCGCGACCGCCACCGCGAAGCCGCCGGCCAGCGCGGCCCGCAGCAGGTCGACGGCGGCGAGCAGCCGGGCCCGGTCCACCCGGTCCGCCAGCGCGCCGGCGGGCAGGCTGAACAGCAGCCAGGGCAGCTGTTCGGCGGTGGCGACCAGCGCGAGGTCGCGCGGATCGCCGGAGATCCTGGCCGCCAGCAGCGGCAGCGCGACCGCCCGCATCCCGTCGCCCAGGCTGGAGACGGTGACCGCGCCCCAGAGCAGAGTGAATCGCCGACCCAGCGGCTCCCCCGAAAACATGAACCAGACTTTGGTTCATGTTTTACCCCCTGTCAAGATAGACCCCTGCCGGCCGTCCGAGAGGAACCCGATGCCCGAGCCCGCCGCCCTGCCCGCGCTGCCCGGCGCCCTGCGCACGCCGCAGCAGGCCCGCAGCCGCGAGAAGGTCGCCCGGATCCTGGCCGCCACCGCCCGGCTGCTGGAGGAGCTGCCGCCCGACGAGCTGGGCACCAAGCTGATCGCCGCCGAGGCCGGCGTCTCGATCGGGGTGCTCTACCGCTTCTTCCCGGACAAGCAGGCGATCATCGTCGCCCTCGCCGCCGACTGGCTGGAGCAGTTCGTCAGCATCGCCGAGCAGGCGGTGGCGGATCCGCTGCCCGCCGACCCGGCCGAGCTGACCGGCCGGCTGCTCGACGCGCACGCGGGCTTCCGGCGCGAGCAGCCCGGCTTCCAGCGGCTCTGGTACGGCAGCATGCCGTGGGCCGCGCTGCGCGAGGAGGACGAGCGCAACGACCGCGAGCTCGCCGAGCTGATCCGCGGGGCCCTGGTGCGCGGCTACGGCTACCCCGACACGCCCGAGTTCGGGCGCCGCACCCACCTGGCCGTCAAGGCCGCCGGCCAGCTGCTCAACCTGGCCTTCGAGCAGGATCCGCAGGGCGATCCCGGCATCCTGGCCGAGCTGCGGCTCATGCTGGAGCGCTGGGTGCTGGGCCGGTCCGTCACCCAGGGGTGACGGTTCATCCGAACAGCGCAACCTTCCGGGCCCGACACGGGTCCTATCCGGCGGGGGCCGCCGTTCCGGGAGGGAGAACCGTTGCCACGACGCTTGTCGCCCACGCTGTCCGACGGACCGTCGGACGACTCCGGGCCGGAGGGTGGCTGCTGGCTGGTGGAGCTGGCCGGGGTGGACGGGCGCCGCTACGCCTACCGGGTCTACGCCGGGCGGGCGGCGCTGCCCGGCGACCTGTTCTGGTCCGCCCTGCACCACCACGACGAGGGGCCGCACCCGCGTGCCCTCGACCTCTTCGACACCGCCTCGATCCGCCGGATCGGCTGACGGCACGCGGAGGGGGCAGCCCGCCGCGGACGGGCTGCCCCCTCGAAGGCTCGGCTCAGGCGGTGCTCTGGGCGAAGCTCGCGGTGGTCGAGCCGTCCCGGCCCGAGATCACCCGGCCCTCCCAGCGGTAGCCCTGCCGGAAGGTGTGCTCCGAGCCGGTGGAGAGCCGGCTGAAGGTGACCGCGATCCGGTCCCCCGGTTCGACCGGGACGGGCGTCTCGATCGGCAGGTAGCAGTGCTTCCAGCTGTCCGAGGTGGTCCGCTGCCCGATCGCGTCCCCGGAGATGTCCAGCGCCACGGTGTCGGACAGGGTCGCGGTGAAGTACCCCTTGAAGCCGGTGAACCGGCCGGGGCGGCGGCAGGCGTAGACCAGCGGCACCCGGTAGTCGGAGGGCTCCGGAGCGGCCGTCAGGTCGAACGCCCGCAGCAGCCTGGGCGCGGCCAGGTAGCCGGAGAGCGGCAGGATGGTGTCGTAGTAGAGGTCGAAGGCGCTGCGCGAGCCGCGCCGGGCCAGCAGCGCCGCGAACTCCCCGGCGCCGCCCGCGTCGGCGGGCCGGCCCTCGCACAGCAGCCCGTGCGCCCGTTCGGCCGCCACCGGCACCAGGTAGCTCTCCACCCGGCTGGGCAGCATGCTGCCGCCCGGGCGCAGGAACCGCTGCCGGGCGTCGCCCAGGATCGCCGGGGCGTTCTCGTTGTCGGCGAGGTTGCCCAGGATCTCCGAGATCACCAGGTCCACCCGCCCGGGCAGTTCCAGGTCGAAGGAGAGCCCGTGCAGCGGGACGAACCGCTCCCCCAGGCCGGCCGCGGTCAGCCGCTGGACCGCCGAGTCCAGGATCGACTTGTTGAGGTCGATCCCGTAGACCCGGGCGGCGCCGGCCTCCAGCGCCCAGCGGGCCAGGATGCCGGTGCCGGTGCCCAGGTCCAGCACCGTGTCCCCGGGCCGGACGGCCTCGGTGACGGCTGCCCGGTAGGCGTTCATCCGCAGTTGGTCGCCGAGCATCAGATCGTGGAACTCGTCGCTCCAGTCGAGCAGTTGCTCGGAGGCGGGCAGCCAGGGCTGCTCCAGCTCGTACTCCATCTCAGCCCTCCTCGGCCGGTCCGGCGCGGTGCACGGTCAGCGGGTCGGCGGCCGGGCCGGCCAGCACGCAGCCGGTGGCCAGGTCGAAGGAGGTCCGGTGCAGCGGGCAGGTGATCCGCAGGGTGCGGGCGTTGACGTAGCCGTGCACCATCCGGCCCTTGCGGTGCGGACAGGCGGCGTCGATCACGAACTCCTGTCCGGCGACCCGGACCCGGACCAGGTCGCGGCCCAGCTCCTCCACGGTGGCCTCGTCCTCGGGTCCGGTCATGCCGGCACCTCCGCCCGGACCCGCTCGACGGCCGCCTCGAAGGCGGTGCCGAGCAGGTCGGAGACCAGCAGCGCCCCGGCCCACAGCTTGCCCGCGTCCAGCCCGCGCGCCGCCTGGAGCTCGCGGATCGCGGTCTGCATCTCCTCCCGGTGGAAGGTGTCGATGTGCAGGTGCTCGGTGTAGTAGGTGCCGTGCGCCAGGCCGAGCCGGGCGCAGGCCCGGGCCTGCACGGTGAAGGCGTCCGGGATGCTCGCCTCCAGGTAGGCCAGCGCGCCCAGGAAGTACTCGATCTCGGGCGCGCGCTGGGTGAGCCAGTAGAAGACGTTGAGGAAGCCGTAGGTCTCCTCGGAGGTGCTCTCCAGGAAGTCCTCCAGCTCCTGCGGCAGCCCGAGTTCGGCCAGCAGCAGCAGGTAGAGCCGGGAGTGCGACTGGTGGAGGTTGCCGCAGCCGAACTCGTCGATCAGCACCCGCATCACGGCCATCTGGGCCCGGATCGGCAGCCGCGGCACGGCCGGGAAGAAGTTCTGCGCCTCGGTCAGCCCGTCGAGCGCGAACTCCCGCACCACGCGGGCGAACTGCTCCCGGGTGGCGTGCTCGGCCAGGTACTCCCCGGCCGGGGTGCCGGCCCGCTCCTCGTCCAGCAGTCCGGCCAGCGCGGCCAGCCAGTCCTGCCGGGTGGTGACCTCGGCGGCCCGATCGGCCAGCTTGGCCAACTTGGGTGCCAGCCATTCCTGTTCGATCGTCAGGAGCCGGTCCAGCACCTCCCGGTCCGGCAGCGAGCGGTTGAGCAGGAAGAGCTGCCGCTGTTCGCTCACGGCGCCACCTGCCGGGGGCTGGAGAGCACTCCGCGCCGGTGCAGCTCCTCCTTGATCGGCACGTACCAGTCCTCCCGGTCCAGCCCGTACTGCTTGCACAGGGCCAGCAGCTCCGGCAGCCGGTCGGGCGCCGGATCCCGGAACAGCTCGGCGCAGAAGGCCGGTTCGACGCAGGCCAGGGCGATCACGTAGCCGTCCACCGGCCCGGAGTCCAGCAGCAGCTCCTCCATGCCCTGGTAGACCGGCACGCCCGGCTCGGCGGCGATCAGCTCCCGGATGAACTCCACGCTGTTGGAGGAGTCCTTCACGCCGACCACTCCGGGCAGCCGGCAGATCTCCAGCAGGGTCTCCAACTCGGTGGTGTTCTTGGACAGTTCGGTCTCGTGGTAGACCAGCACCGGGAGCCCGGCAGCGGCCAGTGCGGCGTAGTGGCCGACCATCTCCCGCTGGTCCACCCCGGGCCCGTAGGGGGTGGTGGCCACCACGGCCGAGGCACCCAGCTCCCTGGCCCAGCCGATCCGCTCCACCACCTCGGCGGTGGTGGGCAGTTCGATGCCGGCCAGCACCGGGACGCCCTCGGCGTGCCGCACCGTCGCGGCGACCATGTCCCGCCACTGCCCGGGCGTCAGCGCCCAGCCCTCGCCGGTGCTCAGCGTGGCCAGCAGCGCCGCCACGTGCTCCCGCAGCGAGCCGACCAGCCGCGCGACGTCCGGTTCGGCCACGGCCCCGGCAGGGGTGAGCGGTGTCACCAGCGCCGCAGTCACTCCGCGATACATGTGCTCAGCTCACTTCCGGTCAGAGTGCGGCTACGGGCAGGCGGAGCGCCAGCGACTGCTGGTACAGGCTCTCCAGGGGTTCCGGGAAGGCGAGTTCGGGTCCGGCGGGCGGCGCGGCGACCTGCTCCTCGGTGCCGCCCAGCAGCCGGGGACTGACGGTGCGCAGCCTCCCCCGCCGGTTGCGCACCATGGCGAGCAGCAGCCGCTCGTGCATCGGCAGCGCGCTCGGCCCGGCCAGCCCCAGCCGCAGGTCCTCGGCGTCGTACGGCACCCGGTCGATCTCCATGTCGGTGTGCAGCACGTCCATGAACGGGTAGTAGGCGTCCTGCACTTCGCGCGGGAACCGCCAGACCAGGTCGTCGCAGCGGCCCACCTGCTCCAGGCTCATGGTGACCCGCCCGGTCAGCCGGGCCGCGAAGTACGACTTGCAGGCGATCCGGATCCGCTCGTCGGCGCTGTTCATCCCGAGGAACAGCGCCGCGTCCACGAACTCCGGGGCGGGCCCCTCAGGCCGCATGGCCGTCGAGCAGCCGGCGGGTCAGCGCCATCGCGTCGGCGAACATCTGCGGGTCGCGGGCCAGCGCGATCCGCACGTAGGAGTCGCCCTTGCCGGGCTCGTTCCAGTAGAAGTAGCGGCCGGGCAGCACGTAGACGCCCTGGGCGTAGAGCAGCTTCTGCAGCTCGGTGGCGGAGAGTTCGGGGTGGTCGACCCGGAACCAGGCCACGCTGACCTTGGCCACCGGCTCCTGGTACTCCAGGATCGAGCCGTCCAGCGCCTTGCGCGCCGTCTCCCGGTTGCGCTCCAGCACGTCGCGCACCGAGCGCATCGCCTCCTCGCGGGCGTCGTCCACGTACTCGGCGAGCATGTTGAGGACGAACGGCGAGACGTTCAGCAGCACGCTGGTGTGGATGTTGTAGACGGCCTCGGCGATGTCGTCGCTGGCGGTGATCATCGCGGCCTTGGCGTCCTGGATCGGCCAGGTCTTGCCGGTGTCCTCGATCGCCAGGTACGAGACGCCGGACTCCTCCAGCAGCTCGTAGATGTCGAACCGGGCCAGTTCGGGGTCGTCGAGGGTGAAGGACGCGAAGCAGAAGTCGATCAGCAGCAGCTTGTCGTGGTCCTTGCAGAACCGGACCACCTCCTCGAAGCCGCGCCGGCCGTACTGCAGCAGGGTGAACCCGGTGGGGTTGTTCGGGTCCACCAGGAAGAGCGCGTCGGTCTTCACCCGGCGCTTGAGCTCGGAGTAGATCCGGTCCGGGTCGTGCAGCGCCTCCTCGTCCAGCGGGTAGGTGGCCACGCCCAGGTTGGCCAGCACGTCGTGCAGGTTGTCGAAGCAGGGCTCCAGCAGGGTGACCGCCATCCGCCGCTGCTTGAGGAACATGCCGGCGACCATGGTGGAGATGGAGGCGGCGTAGGAGAGCAGCGTCTTCTTCTTGGCCAGCGCGGTGGGCTGCCGGTGCAGCCGGAAGAAGGCCTCGATGAACTTCTGCTCGTAGCTGGCCTGCAGGCCCTCCTCCGACTCGAACCAGAGGTCGGAGAGGCGGGAGACGATCTGCCGCTGGCGCTCGGACTGCCGCTGGTGGGTGTGGGCGTCGGCGAGGTTGTAGCGGGACTTCAGGGCTTGGATCTCATGCTGGGTCAGGTCCAGCAGACCGACCGGGTCGAGGGTGGTGCGCACGTCGTCCTGGTGCTCGTTCATGCTGCCTCCAGTCCCCACGGCACTGTGGTGACTTCCGATTCGGGCGCACGCCGGCCCGGCGTGCGGGGGAGTACATGATGTGGCGCAGGGTGGGGCCCACTCGGATCGGCTCGGAACGAGTGGGGCGGGGGAGTAACGGCTCACTGTGCTCGTCGCACGGGACTCACCTGTAACCGGACCGCAGTCCGTTAGCGCGACTATGGCATACGCCCCCGAGGTGAACAAGATTGAGTCCTGGGACGGGGCGATGCGTGAGGCAATGTCCGTTCTGTCTCCCGCCCAGCGGGGCGGACGGCAAACTCACGTACCATCACCCAGAACTGATAGACCAGTACAAGATCCCAGCGCCCGCTGCCGAGTCGGATCCCAGAGTCAACGGGAGCGTCAGATGAGCGAATCCGCCGACGTCGACCTGATCGAGATCCGCCGGAGCCCGCCGAAGGAGCGGGCCGACGCCTCGCGCAACCGGCTGCGCATCCTCACCGCGGCCGCCGAACTGTTCGGCGAGCACGGGGTGGACGGGGTCTCGCTGGACGCCATCGCCGCGGCCGCGGGCGTCGGCAAGGGCACCGTGTTCCGCCGGTTCGGCAGCAAGGCCAACCTCGCCGCGGCACTGCTGGACGCCCAGGACAGCGAGCTGCAGGCCCGGATCCTGTTCGGGCCGCCGCCGCTCGGCCCGGGCGCGCCGGCCGCCGAGCGGATCCTCGCCTTCATCCAGGCCTACCTCGAACTGCTCTTCCGCAACCTGGAGCTGGTCAGGCTGTCGGAGACCGCGGCGCCGAGCGCGCGGTACCAGGTGGGCTCGTACCAGTTCTGGCGGCGGCACCTGGCGCTGCTGATCGCCGAGGCCCGCCCCGAGCTGGACGCGGAGATCGCCGCGCACGCCCTGCTGGCTCCGCTGGGCGCCGACCTCCAGTACGCGCTGGCCGGCGCCGGCCACTCCCCCGACCGGATCGCGCCGACCCTGGTCCGCCTGGTCGCGGACCTGCTGGGCTGCGAGGACACGCGGTAGCGGGCCCGGTACTGGCGTACCGGACCCGCTGCGCCATGGCGGGTCAGACCTGCCGGACGGCCTCCAGGTCGAGCACCAGCTCGATCTCCTTGGAGACCAGCACGCCGCCGGTCTCCAGGACCATGTTCCAGGTCAGGCCCCAGTCCTCGCGGTTGACCTTGCCCTTGGCGGAGAAGACGATCCGGTCGTTCTCCCACGGGTCGCGGGCGTAGCCCAGGTACTCGACGTCCAGGGTGACCGAGCGGGTCACGTCCTTGATCGTCAGGTCGCCGACCAGCTTGCCCTCGACGCCGTTCCAGCTCACCGAGGTGGACTCGAAGACGGCCTTCGGGTACTTCTCCGCCTCGAACAGGTCGGCGGACTTGATGTGGTCGTCCCGCGACTGGTCGCCGGTCGACAGGCTGGTCACGTCGATGACCGCGGAGACCTTGCTGTCCTCCGGGCGCTCGCCGATCTCGACGGTGGCCTCCACCGAGGTGAACCGGCCGCGGATCTTGGTGAGCATGAAGTGACGGCCCACGAAGCCGACCTCGGCGTGGCCGGGGTCGAGCTTCCACGTGCCGGCGGCCGGCAGCTCGACGCCGTCGACCGAGCGGGTGGGTGCGGATGCGCTACTCATGGCAATCGGTCCTTCTCCTCGGGGTGCCTGCGTCGGGGGTGCGAGGGGTTCAGGCGCGCGGGCCCGACTCGGTCGGCAGGCCGGCCTCGACCCAGTCCTTCTTGCCGGCCTCGTACTTGCGCACGCCGGTGTAGCCCAGCTCCACCAGGCGGTCGGCCGCGATGCCGGAGTTGGGGCAGGTGCTGTCGCTGCAGTAGACGACGATGTCGGCCGCCTTGTCGGTCAGCAGCGAGCCGGCCAGCGTGTCCACGTCGTCCAGCGGGAAGCAGTGGGCGCCGGGCAGGTGCTTGTCCTCGAAGTACTGCGCCGGCAGCGCCTCGAGCACGGTGGCACCGTTCTCGATCAGCTTCTGGACCTCTTCGCGCGCGACGATCTGGGCCATCGGTATTTCCCCTCCTGTGGGTCGGTGACGCGTACCCGTACTGTGCGTCCGCACACACTTTAACAAGTGCGTGCGGACGCACGCAAGCGCCGCTAGAGTGGGGCTGTGAGCAATGGTGATACGACGAGCCTCGACGCCTGGCGGGCCCTGCTGATGGCACACAGCGCGGCCGTCCGCGCCATCGAGGCGGACGTGCAGCGTGGCGGGACCGTCCCGCTCACCTGGTACGACGTGCTGCTGGAACTGCGCGCCGCCGGGGCCGACGGGCTGCGGATGCAGGAGCTCTCCGACCGGGTGGTGCTCAGCCGGACCAGGGTGAGCCGGCTGGTGGACGAGATGGCCCGGGTCGGCCTGGTCCGCAAGCAGCAGGACGGCACCGACAAGCGGGTGAACTGGGCCAGCATCACCGAGGAGGGCGCCCAGGCCCTGCGCGAGACCGCGCCGGTCTACCTGCGCAGCATCCACCGGCACTTCTCCGCCTACCTCACCGAGGAGGAGACCCACGTGCTGGCCGAGGCGCTGCTCCGGGTCGCGCAGGGCGACCGCGCCGAGGTGGAGTGGGGCCGCCGCCGGCCCTGAGCCCCGTGGACCGGCTGTTCATCGTCCGTGGACCGGCGGTGGACAGCCTGGCCGGCGCCCGCCAACGGTGACCCTGACCGCCGGCACCGGGGCCGCCGGCCTCCGGGACGCCTCGGTCACGGCCCCGCCCCCGCTGACGGCCGGACCCCGAACGGCCGCCACCCGCCCGGATCAACTGCCCTGCGTACCAGAGGGTCTGAGCTTACGTTGAGCGGAGGGGGCGGCCACCACACAGAGAGGTGCCTATCACCATGGCAGGCAAGTTCGAGCTCTACACCGACGACAGCGGCATGCACCGGTTCCGGCTCAAGGCGAGCAACGGTTCGGTGGTCGTGGTCGGCGACGCGCACGAGACCCGTGAGGACCTGCTGAAGAACATCGAGTCGCTGCGCAAGCTCGCGCCCTACGCCAAGGTGCACGAGACGGCCGGCGCCCCGGCCTGAGCCCACCGCGTCCTGACCGCCCGGCCGACGGGCGGTCAGGACAGGTTGTCCAGCCAGCTCACGTGGCCGACCAGCAGCGCGTAGCCGACGAAGGCCGTGGTGTCGATCAGCGCGTGCGCGGCCACCATCGGCATCACCCGGCCCCAGCGGCGGTAGAGCAGCACGAAGACCAGGCCCATCGCCACGTTGCCCACGAACCCGCCGAGGCCCTGGTAGAGGTGGTACGAGCCGCGCACCACGGCGCTGGCGACCAGTACCGCCCGCCCCGACCAGCCGAGCTGGTCCAGCCGGCGGACCAGGTAGCCGAGCACCACCACCTCCTCCAGCACCGCGTTCTGGCAGGCCGAGAGCACCAGCACCGGGATCCGCCACCAGACGTCGGGCAGGCCGGTCGGCACCACGTTGAGGTTGGCGCCGGCCGCCCGGGAGCCGAAGTAGAGGGCCAGCCCGGTGCCGCCGATCACGGCCGCCACCAGCGCGCCGCGTCCCAGGTCGGAGAGCTTGCGGCGCAGGTCGAAGCCGAGCACCCGCAGCGAGCTGCCCTCGCGCAGCAGCAGGTAGCCGACCAGCACCACCGGCATCAGGCCCTTGGCGATGTAGTAGAGCTGGTAGGCCAGGTCGAGCCAGGGCCGGCCGGGCGCCGCCGAGGCGTTCAGCGAGGCCTTCTGATGGTTCAGCGCGACGTTCAGGGTGGCCGAGTCGATGAAGCTGATCACCGCGTAGACGCCGCTGGCGCCCAGCGAGAGGCCGAGGACGATCAGCAGCTCCGCGCCGAGCAGCCGGCGCCGCCGGTCACCGGGCGGCGGCAGCAGGTCGTCGGGCTGGGCGGGCGGCGCGATCGTCATGGCGGATCATCTTGTCACACCTCCCTGAGCCGTCCCGGGACGGCGGACGGTCAGCCCACCGGCCAGTTGTGCACCGGTTCGCCGGCCCGCATCAGCTCCATGTAGCGGCGGGTCATGGTGGCCAGCGCGGTGGCCCGGTCCATCCCGTGCCGCTCGCGCAGCTGGTGCACGGTGGCCGCCTGCCAGGCCGCGCCGTTGGTCCGGCGCAGGCAGCGCTGCTCGATGATGCCCAGGTAGCGGTCCCGGTCGGCGGGCTGCACGCCCCACTCGTCCAGGCCCTGGTAGGCCAGCGGCAGCAGTTCGCCGAGCACCAGGTCGACCACCGGCACCTCGGCCGGCCCGCCCTTGGCGCCGCGCCCGGCCCGCGGCCAGCGGACCACGCTGTCGATGCCGTAGCGGGCGGCGGTGTGGAAGTTCTCGTCGGCGACCGCGAACGGCAGCCGGTTCCAGACCGGGCGCGGCTGCTCGGCCAGGGCGCGCACCAGTCCGTAGTAGAAGGCGGCGTTGGCCAGCGTGTCGGCCACCGTCGGGCCGGCCGGCAGGCAGCGGTTCTCCACCCGCAGGTGCGGCACGCCGTCGGCCACGTCGTAGATCGGGCGGTTCCAGCGGTAGATGGTGCCGTTGTGCAGCTTCATCTCGAACAGCCGGGGCACCCCGCCGGAGGCCAGCACCTTGGCCGGGTCCTCGTCGTCGCAGATCGGCAGCAGCGCCGGGAAGTACCGCAGGTTCTCGGCGAACAGCTGCTCCACCGAGTCCACCCAGCGCTCGCCGAACCAGGTGATCGGCCGCACCCCCTGCGCCTTCAGCTCGGCCGAACGGGTGTCGCAGGCCTGCTGGAAGAGCACCGGGCGGGTCTCCCGCCACAGCTCCCGGCCGAACAGGAAGGGCGAGTTGGCGCCGAGCGCGACCTGCACGGCGGCGATCGCCTGGGCCGCGTTCCAGACCGGCGCGAACCGGTCGGGGGTGACCTGGAGGTGCAGCTGCAGCGAGGTGGCGGCGGCCTCGGCGACCATGCTGACCGAGTCCAGCTGCAGGCGCTCCACGCCCTCGATGTCCAGCGCGATGTCCTCGCCGCGGGCGGCCATGATCTGGTCGCTGAGCAGGCTGTAGCGGTTGTTGTGGCTCATCGCGTCCAGCCCGGTGTGCTGTACGTCCAGGGTCGGCAGCACGCCCACCATGATGATCCGGGCGCCGGCCTCGGCGGCCCGCCGGTCGGCGTAGCGCAGCCCGGTGTCCAGCTCCTCCCGCAGTTCCTCGAAGACATGGCCGCTGAGCTGGTGCGGGGCGATGTTGACCTCGATGTTGAACCGGCCCAGCTCGGTCTGGAAGTCGGTGGAGCCGATCGACTCCAGCACCTGGTCGTTGGTGAGCAGCGGCAGCCCCTGGTCGTCCGCCAGGTTGAGCTCGATCTCCAGCCCGAGCACCGCCCGCGGCCGGTCGAACCGGCCCTCGCGGAGCATCCGTTCCAGCGCCTCCTGACAGGACTGCAACTTACGGCGGTAGTGCTGTCGGTCCGACAGCTCCGCCCTGGTGGTGGTGACCTTCTCCCCCACTGGTTGCCCCCTTCGCCCGCTCGACAGTGCCCTGCATCATGCCCATCCGGAAGATCGATACCCGAGGGCGGCCAATGCCTTGCGGCACAAGGGAACTGACGGTTTCTCACGCCTTCGCCGACTTGCCGAACGGCACGGAAGGTGATAAACAGGTCACCCTGCGCACTTGTTCGAGTGGGCTTCGAGCCGCCTCCGCCGCACCGGACACGATCCGGTGCGGCCGACCGCTGCCATGGGGCCCGCCCGCGCGCACAGCCCCGCGATCACGCCCAACCGGACCCGGCCCCGCGCCACGCCGGTATGCCGCTTTCGCACGCCGATCTCGCATGGAGAGGCGACCCGCCATGACCCTGCAGACCCCCCAGCCACCGCCGAGCGCCCTGCGCGCCGTGCTGGCCGCACTGAACTCGGAGGCCGCACTGCGGCAGCCGGGCGCGGCGGCCGCCCTTCGAAGTACCGCGGGGCAGCTCCAGCCGGCCCATCCGCTCGCCGTCCACCAACTGCCGCCCGGGACCGCCACGGCCCGGGCGCTGGCCACCGCGCCGCGCACCGGCTGGCGGTTCCTGGTCAAGCACGGCACGGCGGTGGTGGCGGCGGCCGAGGTGGCCAAGTCCACCGAGGGGCACACCTTCGCGCACTTCGCGGCCGGCCCGTACCTGGACTCCACGGTGCGGGCGCTGGCCGAGGCCTGGCAGCTGGTCCAGCCGCTGAAGACCGTCTACCGGGCCCGGCTGCTCTCCATCCCGGGCCACTACTCCACCGCCCTGTGGCTGCACGCGGTGGAGGCCGACCCGGCGGCCGACCTGCTGCTGCCGCTGGCTCCGGCCCCGCTCGGGATCACCGCCCACCACGCCTATCCGGCGGACGAACTGCTCGCCCGGCTGGCCCGCCGATCAGCCCGGGCGGTCGCCGTCCCGCTCCCCGGCACCGCTGTCGCCTGACGGCTGCTCACCCGCACGGACTATCCAGGGCCACCCGGCCTGACCATCGCCGGGTGGCCCGTCGGCGTCCCCGGGGTCACTCGGGACCATCTGAATGGGTGATCTCTGACCCGTAGTTGTGGCGCGAGTCACCAAAAGGGCTGCGCAACGGCGATCGGGCGCGGACACTGGAGGCAGCGTGGCAGGACCACCTGTCCTACCCACGGAGGCGCCGGTTCACACCTGCGTTCCGCTGCGGGGGGCGCGAAACGTGAAGTGAAGCGAGGTACCACATGTGCCAGCACCGACCCGAGTGTCCGTCGGCCGACTCCCCTGACCGTGAGGCGGCGGTTCCCGTCGCCCGCCACCCCGAGCAGGGCTGGAGCCTGCTCTGCAACGGGGTGCTGCTCTTCGAGGACACCGGCGAGCTGCTGCCGGACGGCCGGGTGATCGCGCCGCGCCGCTCGCTGCTGGCCGCCTGACGGAACGCCGGAGCCCCCGCGGTCGTGACCGACCGCGGGGGCTCCGGCGTTCAGCGGCCTCAGACGCCGTACTCGTCCAGCGGCGGGCAGGAGCAGACCAGGTTGCGGTCGCCGTAGGCGCCGTCGATCCGGCTCACCGGCGGCCAGTACTTGTCGGCCGGGTTGACGCCGGCCGGGAAGACCGCCTCCTGCCGCGAGTAGCCGTGCGCCCAGTCGCCGGCCATGGTGGCGGCGGTGTGCGGGGCGTTGGCCAGCGGGTTGTCGTCCGCCGCCCACTCGCCGGAGCCGACCTTCTCGATCTCGCCGCGGATCTCGATCATCGCCGCGCAGAAGCGGTCGATCTCGTGCAGGTCCTCGGACTCGGTGGGCTCGATCATCAGCGTGCCGGCCACCGGGAAGGACATGGTCGGGGCGTGGAAGCCGTAGTCGATCAGGCGCTTGGCGATGTCGTCCACGGTCACCCCCGTCTCCTTGGTGAGCGGGCGCAGGTCGATGATGCACTCGTGCGCCACCAGGCCGCCCGGGCCGGTGTAGAGCACCGGGAAGTGCGGGGCCAGCCGCTTGGCGATGTAGTTGGCGTTGAGCACCGCCACCTGGGTGGCGCGCTTCAGGCCCTCGCCGCCCATCAGCCGGACGTACGCCCAGGAGATCGGCAGGATCGCCGCCGAGCCCCAGGGCGCGGCCGAGATCGGGCCGACGCCGGTGGCCGGGCCGGCCTCCGACTGCAGCGGGTGGTTCGGCAGGTAGGGCGCCAGGTGGGCGCGGACCGCGACCGGGCCGACGCCCGGGCCGCCGCCGCCGTGCGGGATGCAGAAGGTCTTGTGCAGGTTCAGGTGCGAGACGTCCGCGCCGAACTTGCCCGGCTTGGCCAGGCCGACCAGCGCGTTGAGGTTGGCGCCGTCCACGTACACCTGGCCGCCCGCGTCGTGCACCAGGCCGCAGATCTCGGTGATCTGGGTCTCGTACACGCCGTGGGTGGAGGGGTAGGTGACCATCAGCACGGCCAGCTGCTCGCGGTGCTGCTCGATCTTGGCCTTCAGGTCCTCGACGTCCACGTCGCCGTCGGCCAGGGTCTTCACCACGACCACCCGCATGCCGGCCATCACGGCGGAGGCGGCGTTGGTGCCGTGCGCCGAGGACGGGATCAGGCAGACGTCGCGCTGGGTGTCGCCGTTGGCGTGGTGGTAGGCGCGCACGGCCAGCAGGCCGGCGAACTCGCCCTGGGAGCCGGCGTTCGGCTGGATCGACACCGCGTCGTAGCCGGTCACCTCGACCAGCTGCTGCTCCAGCTGGCGGATCAGGGTCAGGTAGCCCTGGGCCTGCTCGATCGGGGCGAAGGGGTGCAGCTGGCCGAACTCCGGCCAGGTGACCGCCTCCATCTCGGTGGTGGCGTTGAGCTTCATGGTGCAGGAGCCCAGCGGGATCATGCCGCGGTCCAGCGCGTAGTCCCGGTCCGAGAGGCGGCGCAGGTAGCGCAGCATCGCGGTCTCCGAGCGGTGGCTGTGGAAGACCGGGTGGGTCAGGTACTCGTCGGTGCGCAGCAGCGCGGCCGGCAGCGTCTCGGCGGCCTCGGCCACCTCGGCGCCGACCACCCCGAAGGCGGCCCAGACGGTCTGCAGGTGCTCGCGGGTGGTGGTCTCGTCGCAGGAGATCGAGACGCTGTCCGCGTCGGCCAGGTAGAGGTTGACGCCCTCGGCGCGGGCGGCGGCGACCACCTCGGCGGCCCGGCCCGGCACCTTGGCGGTGACGGTGTCGAAGAACTCGCCGTGCGCGAGCTCCACGCCGCCGGCCCGCAGGCCCTCGGCCAGCGCGGCCGCGTAGCGGTGGGTGCGGCGGGCGATCTCGGCCAGGCCGTCCGGGCCGTGGTAGACGGCGTACATCGAGGCCATCACGGCGAGCAGCACCTGGGCGGTGCAGATGTTGCTGGTGGCCTTCTCGCGGCGGATGTGCTGCTCGCGGGTCTGCAGGGCCAGCCGGTAGGCGCGGTTGCCGTCGGCGTCCACCGAGACGCCGACCAGGCGGCCGGGCAGCGAGCGGGCGTACTCGGCGCGCACCGCGAGGTAGCCGGCGTGCGGGCCGCCGAAGCCCATCGGCACGCCGAGGCGCTGCGAGGAGCCGCAGGCGATGTCGGCGCCCAGCTCGCCGGGCGACTTGAGCAGGGTGAGCGCCAGCAGGTCGGCGGCGACCGCGACGATCGCGCCCAGACCGTGCGCCTGCTCGATCACCGGGGCCAGGTCGCGCACCGCGCCGGAGGCGCCCGGGTACTGCAGCAGCACGCCGAAGACGCCGCGCTCGGCGATCTCGGCCGGGATGCCGGCCGAGAGGTCGGCCACGACCACCTCGACGCCGGTCGGCACGGCGCGGGTGTTGATCACCGCGATGGTCTGCGGCAGCGCGTCCGCGTCGACCAGGAAGACGCCGCCCTTGACCTTGGTGACGCGGCGGGCCAGCGCCATCGCCTCGGCGGCCGCGGTGCCCTCGTCCAGCAACGAGGAGCCGGAGGTGGGCAGGCCGGTCAGGTCGGAGACCAGGGTCTGGAAGTTGAGCAGCGCCTCCAGGCGGCCCTGCGAGATCTCCGGCTGGTACGGGGTGTAGGCGGTGTACCAGGCCGGGTTCTCCATGACGTTGCGCAGGATCACCGGCGGGGTGAAGGTGCCGTAGTACCCGAGCCCGATCATCGAGGTGAGCACCTGGTTGCAGGCCGCCAGCTCGCGCAGCTCGGCCAGCACCTGGGCCTCGCTGCGGCCGGCCGGCAGGTCCAGCGCGGTGATGCTGCGGATGGCCTCGGGCACGGCCGCGGTGGAGAGTTCACCCAGCGAGGCGTAGCCCACCTGGGCGAGCATCTTCTCCTGGGCGGCCGAGTCGGGGCCGATGTGGCGCGACTCGAACGGGCTGGCCGCTTCGAGTTCGGCGAGCGTGGCGTTGCTGCTGGAGCGACCGGCGGTCGGCTGGGCAGTCATGGTGGTCGAGGCCTCCTGGTCACGGACCGGCGGGGGCGCGCACGCACGGCCCTCGCCGCCTGGGGGAGCGGAGCGGCCGTGGCGGGCGGGCCCGACAGGCCTCCCCCTCTGTCATCGGGACCTGAGAGCTTCGCCCGCACGGGGCCGGAGCCCCGTCGGCTTGCACCGTCGGTGAGGGTGTCGCCGCCGGCTCCCTCACCGGCGGTCCTGCCCTGCTTTCCAGAGTGACCTATCCCACACGGTACGGATGCCTGAGAGATTCCGGGGAGGGTTTGCTCCTTCGGCGCCCCAGGCCCCTCGATTTCGAAGGCTGGGGACTCTCCCGAGCGGGTTCGGCGGTCGCGCCCAGGGTACCAGCGCACCCCTTGGTGAACATCGATCAGGTGGCCGATTGCACTCCCTCGAACGGCCGATGGCCTGCCCTGATGGCCGAACCCGGCTGGCTGGCGCCCGCTATGTGCCGTTTGGTGTGAATCGAGAGCGGTACCACCAGGAGGAGAAGCGTGCAGACCGACATCGACCCCCGAGACCTGATCGGGCACAAGGCCGTCGACCGCAACGGCGACAAGATCGGCACGGTGGACGAGGTCTACCTCGACGACGCTACCGGCGAACCCGAGTGGGCGGCCGTGCGGACCGGGATCTTCGGGCGGGACGCCTTCGTCCCGCTGACCACGAGCGAGTTCTCAGGCGAGGAGCTGCGCGTGCCCTACGACAAGTCGCTGATCAAGGAGTCGCCGGACTTCGGCGTCGGTCAGCACCTCTCGCCCGCCCAGGAGCTGCAGCTCTACCGCTACTACGGGCTGGACTCCCCCGCGAGCGGCAAGCCGGCCGGGGCGGCCGAGCAGCCGGACGCCGACTTCGGGCAGACCGCGCCGGCCGCTGCCGCCGCGGCCGCGGCCACCACCGCGGCGGCCCGTCCGGCCGCCGGGACACGGACCGGCGCGGCGAGCCAGCCGGCTCAGGCCGCCCCGGCGGCAGCGGCGGCTCCGGCCGCCGCGATGGCGCCGTCCACCATCGGGCTGGACAAGCCGGTCGAGCCGGTGCCCGCCCCCGTGCCGCCGGCCCCCGAACCGGAGCGCACCGCGATGGCCGGGACGGCCGCGGAGCAGAGCGCCGGCAGCATGCCGCCGGCCGGGCCGATCGAGCTGACCCTGCGCGAGGAGCGGCTGGAGATCACCAACGAGTGGCACGTGCTGGGCACCGCCCGGATGCGCAAGTACGTGGTGACCGAGCCGGTGGAGCGCCGGGTGCAGGTGGTCAAGGAGCGGGTCCGGGTGGAGCGGGTGCCGGTCGGCGAGGCCGAGCGGGCCGCGCTCTCCAGCCAGGACATCGCCGAGGCGGTGGAGGAGGTGACGCTGCACGAGGAGCGTCCGGCCGTCCGCAAGTACCTGGCGCCCCTGGAGCGGGTCCGGCTGGTGGTCGAGCGCTACACCGAGGAGCAGGTGATCAAGGACGAGCTGCGCCGCGAGCAGGTGGAGATCCACGACGAGACCGCCGGCATGCCCACCCCGGACGCGCAGCACTCCGCACACCGGCCCCCGATGAGCAACCAACCTCCCATGGGCGACCAGGCTCCGATGGGCAACCAGCCGCCGATGGCGGCCAGGCCGATGGCCGGCGCCGAGCCGGCCGAGGGCCGCTCCGCCTGAGCCGCCCCTGCCCGGTCGCGGGGGGGGGGGGGCGGGCCCCCCCGCCCCCCGCCCCCCGGGGGGGGGGGCCCCCCGCCGGGGGGGGGGGCGCGGGGGGGGGAGGCAAATTTTTTATAAAGTAGAACAATAGAGGCCGGA